>JAFMCI010000022.1 GCA_017857855.1 Bacteroidia bacterium
TTCGATTCCGATATTCTCCACTGTTTTTCGGTTCGTTTCGACCGTTTTCTAAAGTAGCCAGTGTCAAACAAGACGTTGGACTACGGTTGTAACCGTATACTAGCTCTGCTTTGAACTAAATCTACATATAAGACCGTCTTATGGTATCTGCTAGAATATTTGATATGGTATCCTCAATTAACTTCCATGCATTTTGTCTCCTCTGGTCTAGAATTATATTAGTCTTTCAAAGACCGATGGGTAAGTAATATCACTCCATAGGTAGATTTTCTAAAACGACAATAACCTCATTTCTTCGATTGCTCGTCTCATAAGGGGCATTATATCCCAGAAAATAAAATTGATCAGTGAAAGCTATGTTTTGTGCTTTAAGTGCTTCAATTAATTGTGTTTTATACTGATCTATTTTTTCTTGATTTGCCCATCCCCCAAAAGTGATTGCAGCGACTTTTTTTGCAGGTTCTTCTTTAAACTGAATCTGATTGTCATTTGGTTTTGGGAGTTTATTCTCACTATCTTTTGGCACCATAAACATCATCGTCATAGAATCGTCTAATGACATAGCTACCGGAGAGGTCATAGCGATTTTTTCATTGGTTTCATTACCTCCGAAAATATAACCGGCCAAAATAGAGAAACCCTTACTTGAAACTTTACTATAGTCATTAGAGGTTAGCTTAACGGATGTAAATAATCGTGATTCGTATTGGCGTATCTCAAAACCGTCGTAAGTTTTTAGTACAGTATAAGGATATGTTTCTATCCCTTGCTGACTTTTTTTAGCAAATAATTGAATGATAATAAAAATAAGAGTTATTGTAACTGTTATGGCAAAAAGTATTTTCATAGGAAGGTGTGTTTTTTATAGAACATAGCAGTTACTTTTTTGATTTTATATTGCTAATTATCGGTAAATAAAAAGGTTCTGCTGCCCAATGATACTCATTTATATTGTTGGAAGAATATAACTTCTTATATAGATTGACCATAGCTGTAGTTAGCTAACAAATCTTATTTCTCACCAACGCCAATAAATGGTACAGCACCTGCACCAGTTACCGTAGGTAAGATTCCATTCCATTTTTCAATGGCTTTAAGATTGGCTTCAATCTTTCGCAATTCAATTAAGTCAGGTGAAATATTCATCTTCTGTAAACGCAATGCCTCTGCTTCAGCTGTTGCTGCTGCCACGGTTTGTTGAGCTTCTACCTTTATTCTATCTAAGTCTCTTTTTGCTTTCAAGGCATTTTGTTCTGCAGTTTGTTTGGCTTCAATAGCATCAGTAAATGTTTGGGAAAAACTAAATGAGATAATAGAGAATGCATCAACAGAAATATGGGATGCTAATAGTCTATTGGTTAAAGCTTCTTGCATTTCAGAACTAACTGCAGGCCTTTTCGTGATTAACTCTTCTGCTGTATATCGCGCACTTACTGCTTTCATCACTTCTTGTATAGCTGGATCTATTATACGTTCTTTGAAAGATAGACCAATAGTTTGATAGACTAAATTTGCCTTATCTGGAATAATGTGATAATTAAGTGCTACGGATAAGTCAACATCTTGAAGGTCTGAAGATGACGAGGCAGCATCAGTATTGGCTTTCTGAATTTTAACATCCATAGGGATGATTTTCTGAACAATAGGAATTCTGAAATGAATACCTTCATTTAAAACTACGTCTTGTACCGCACCAAAATTAAGTACGATTCCTCTTTCACCAGCGCCTACCTGAACCCACGGCTTAAAAAGTAACAGGAGTATTACTAATACTATTGGAATAATAAACTTTTTCATTTGTCCATTTTTTAGTTCGTTGATTAGATCTTTTAGCATTGCTTTTTTTATTTATAAGCAATGATAGGCAACTATCTGTGCTTTGGGCAAGAAATGAGGGAGACACACCATAAGAATCGCTAAGATTTAATTTTATGAGTAGCTAATTGGTGAGATAAGTCTTTTTACGTAGTACATAATCTGCAGCCTAAACAATAAATACAGAACTAAACTTTCGTTTTCGTTAAAACCTGACGCATCTTTATAAGATTGATGGTCTTGTGCTAAGGTAAGTCGTTTAGACTAAATAAACGCTATTCCTTATCATTTTGCAGGAGATTAGTTGCAATTTCGGGGATCTATTCCTATTCTCCACCATCGCCAGGTACTTGGCTCAAGAACTCCGGGAAAATCGATGTTTATCAAATTGCCATCACAATCGAATGTCAGGTTATAGATTATTTTACTATCAATCGTTAATGAGTCATTCGTAAATGTATATTTATTGGGATTAGGAATGGCATCAGAACTATCAAGACTTAACCAATAACTGTCATCTACATTCTCTGTTCCCCCATAATAGGTATACTTTAACCCGTTTCTAAATTCATACATTGTGTTGGGAGGTAAATTACTGCCGCTTGCATTTTCCAGCAACCATTTTCCTTCGATGCTATAATTTACTTTAGCAGTTATGTTATCTACTTTTTTACAACCTGAAAACAGCGTAAAAACCAATAAAGCTAAAACCAATATAGTCAACCAGATGATAAAGTCCTTTAAGGTTGGTTTGTAAGTAATGTATTTCATTCTATACGAAAGTATTGGAAATACAGCGTTTTACAAGGGTTGTTATTGTTTCCTTATATTATGAAGTTTATGTTTATTTGTCGGACTTCTAATTTCATGCTATTAAATGAAAAACAGGAAAATTCCTTTAGAGTACAAGAATATGAATTTAACTACCTAATTACCGTAATCTAGGAAATCACCGATAACATAAGAATAGCTTCTAAAATAATTTAAGGTCCTTGGTCTAAAGATGCAACTTCAGTATGTGATTTTAGACTTTTAGAACTTTAGATTTGAATTAATATTGCAAATAATATGATTAGCAAATATTCTATACAAAATAAGTTCCTTACGGTTAACATAAATAGGCTAGGAGCCGAGTTGTGTTCTGTTATAGATTCTGAGGGAACAGAATTTATTTGGCAAGCAGATGAAGTATGGCCTAAACATGCACCTAATCTTTTCCCTATAGTAGGAAGTTTGCTCGACCACGAGTATACATATCAAGGAGAAACATATTCATTAAGTCATCATGGTTTTGCCCGAAATAAAAATTTTGAATTGCTACATCAAAGCGAGCATTCTGTCTGCTTGGTTCTGCAACATGACGAGGAAACACTCCATTCGTACCCATTTAAATTTACTTTTTTGATTACCTATACGCTTGAAGCTAATAATCTTAGTCAGACATTTAGGGTCATTAATGATGACGACAGAACATTACCAGTATCCTTTGGAGGTCATCCGGGTTTTAATGCAAGTCCTATCAACGATTTTGAAATAATATTCAGTGAAAAAGAATTCATAAAAAGCAATCAACTCAGTGGTCCTTATATTAACGAGAATGAAATTGATATAATTCAAACAGATCGTATCTCTATGGATAAAACTATATTTGATAACGATGCCCTTATTTTTCAAGGTTTGAATTCTAAAGAAGTTTCGCTTCAAAAAAAGAATTCTACTTACGCGGTAAAAATGAATATCGATGAGTTTCCTTATCTAGGAATTTGGGCTAAGCCAGGTGCGCCATATGTATGCTTAGAACCTTGGCAAGGATTAGCTGATTATCTCGATCACAATAAAAACATAGAGCATAAAAAAGGAATTATTCTACTGCCATTTGGAGAAGAGATAGAAAAAATTTTTAGGATGACATTTACCAGTTAATAGCGTAAATTCACAAAAGTTACTGTTTTATTTTCTCGTAGTTCGTCAAATTACTGGGGTCTAGCTTGCCCAGTAATTCGATGGCACGGTTTTGAAGTCCGGCATCTGCTTTTGAAAAAATGTTTATTAATTCTGCTCTTTTTGCATTAAAGAAGATTTTGAAAATAACGGAGTTAGGTAGTCTCTCCTGAACTGTTCTTATTTTTTCTAATGATTCATAAATTTGCTTACGTGCAGCTTCATTGTCATCTTTGAATACATCCATACCAATCATGTGGTATTGATATAAAGACGCTCTCAAAGGCTTATATCGATCATCTAGTAATTGATCTATTACGTAGTATTTGTTACGATTACCTCTACCATCACTTGGTCCCCATCCATTGGTATTTTGTGCAGCATTTCGCAGTTGCAGAGCCTTATTGTAAAATGTTGAACCTCCCTCTAGGGCATAGGTGTCAAAATCCAGTCCAATTATAATATTAGCATAAAAAGCAAGTAGCGTAGTAAGCTGCATCACATTGGCATTTTCTTGAAAATCCAGACTTTGAAATTGTGCATATTGAAAATACCACTCTTGGTCAAAATGGTTAAAAATAGGAGTGTTGTAGGTTGTTCCATAAACTGGTCTACTGCTGGTTATACTAACCTCTGCTGCAAATTGGTCAATATTGAGATTTTTAATATTTATGACAAAATTACAATTGATTTTCTCTTGAGGTTGAACCTTGTCACTTATCCATTTGCGTTGATTCATGAATTGTGTTATGGCATTTTGTAGATCTTCAAATATGGCCTTGTTAGATGCTTGTATATTATCTGAATTTACTTGAACGTTACACTGTAAATCTTGAGCAAACGTTGATAAAGAGAAAGCAAAACTTAGGAGGAATACGATATATTTCATAAATAGGTAGCTAATAAATTGACAATATCAATGGCCACATCTTTTTTAGGTTTGGTTTCAAATGTATGTTTTTTGCCATTCTTTTCTAAGATTGTAATTTTATTGGTGTCCTTCCCAAAGCCTGCTCCTTTATCATTCATTGAGTTGAGTATTATGAAGTCTAGATTTTTCTTTTCAAGTTTTAAAAGCGCGTTTTCTTGTTCATTCTGGGTTTCTAAGGCAAACCCGGCTAAGAATTGATGGTTTTTTTTAATCTCTCCCAAACTCTTTAGTACATCAACTGTCTTTACTAGTTCTAGATTAAATTCTTCTGTCTTTTTCTTTATTTTTTGGTCTTCCTGAGAAGCTGGTCTATAGTCTGCCACAGCAGCACTCAATATTGCGGCATCACAAGTTGTGAAAATTTCTGAACACGCCTTGTACATTTCTTGAGCACTTTCAATTTTGGTAAGATGTATCTTAGTATCTAGCCCATCAGCGCTTACAGGTCCTAATACTAGATGAACCATTGCGCCACGGCTAGATAACTCGTTTGCAATAGCTTTACCCATCTTGCCGCTACTGTAGTTGCCAATAAATCTTACGGGGTCTAGTTTTTCATGTGTAGGTCCTGCATTAACTAGAATAGTTTTACCCAAAAGACTTTCTTCTCGTTCAAAATAGGATGACAAAATGTGCTCAATTTCTTCTGGCTCGCACATCCTGCCTTTCCCTACCAAACCACTAGCTAGCTCACCTTCTCCTGTTGGCAGTTCTATATTATTATAACTTAATAAAGTACTTATATTGTGCTGTGTGGTTGGATGTAAATACATGTCCAGATCCATAGCAGGTGCAAAGAAGACAGGACAATCTGCTGAAAGATAGGTAGCGAGTAAAAGGTTATCACAATAGCCATTCGCCATTTTAGTTAACGTATTAGCTGTGCATGGAGCAACCACAAAGGCGTCAGCCCATTTGCCGAGCTCTACGTGATTTACCCATTCTCCGGTTTCTTTAACAAAAAAATGCGAATAAATCGCATTTTTAGATAAGGTAGATAAGGTGAGTGGCGTAACAAAATCGAGTGCATTTGGGGTACAAACCACTTTCACTTGAGCACCACTTTTTATCAAAAGCCGAATAAGGCTAGCGGCTTTATATGCTGCTATACCTCCTGTGACTCCTAGAAGTATTTTTTTGTTATTTAGACCCTTCTTTTGCAGGATTTCTAAAATAAACTTTGTTATGTAAAAATTCTTCTATAGCTATAATAGTAGATTTTGGAAGACTTTCGTAATGCTTGGATATTTCAATTTGCTCTCTATTTTCGAAAATCTCTTCTAGATTATCATGATCAGAAGCAAATTCTTCTAATTTCGCGACTAATTCTTCTTTCACAGTAGATGAAATCTGATTAGCTCGTTTCGAAATAATCGCAACTGATTCGTACAAATTACCTGACATTTCACTTAACGTTCTGGTGTCACGCGTAATCGTTGAGCTTGGGATTTCTATATCGTTATTATTATTCATATGGCTATATACGTTAATTGTTTAGTATTGCTAATTCTTGGTTTGTTTTTTCTGAAATTCGTTTAATATCTTTTTGAAATGAACTAGAATCTCCAAATTCTTTTTTGAACTCTTTTATTTTTTTCAAAGTTACCTCATAGCGTTCTGTTTGCTTTGCAGCAACACTGTTTTTAGCATATTGGTAGGATGCGTCTACTACTAAGTAACTCAGTTCTGAACGGTTTATCATGTCAGGAAAGTCCTCAAGTGCATTGGTACAAGAAACCATAGCACTCTGGAAGTATCCTAAGCTATGATACAGCTTAGCTGACTCATACACTTTAACTAGTATTCTTGCACGTAGTTGATCGATTTTTAAATTACAATCCTCAACGTATGTGCTATTTGGGTATTGATTTATAAAGGTTTGTAGTGAGCTTATTGCAGCATTCGTTGGTGTTTGATCTAGCTCATAAGGCATCGCTTTTTTGAAAGAACATACTGCAGACATGTAACTTGCTTCTTCTACCTTTGGGCTTAATCCGTAGGTTTGAACAAAATTGTTGAAGTGATAACCAGCCAATAAATACTCCTCATTACCAAAGTAAGATTGGGCATATAAATAGTAAATTTCCTCTCGTTCTTTTCTTCCATAATAAAGCCCTAGTAACTCTTCTAATAATGGTTGAGCCCTCAGGTAGTCATTTTTTTCATAGTACTTTTTGGCGGCATCCAGTTTTTCTTGAGGCGTGCCTTTTTTTACCAATGTTTGGTATTTTGAGCAGCTGGTTGCTGTTAGAAAAAGAATTAAGTAAATGAAATATCTCATTGAAAATGCCCGCAAAATTAAGTATTTATAATGGATATACGAAAAAGTTCTTCAATAGTTGCATATATGTTTTGATGCAATATTTAAAACATAAAAAAACGTTAAGTCATATATTATTACGAATCATTTTACTTCTTATCTTTGCACAACATTTTTGTTATAAAATTACATGGATTTATTTGAAAAAATAGCAAGCAAAAAGAGCCCTCTTGGGCAGTTTGCTAATGAAGCTCATCATTACTACACCTTTCCTAAGTTGGAGGGTGAACTGGCGCCACGTATGGGGTTTAGAGGTAAGACTGTTTTAAACTGGTCACTTAATAACTATCTTGGGCTAGGCAATCACCCTGAAGTACGTAAGGCAGATGCAGACGCTGCAGCTGATCATGGGTGTGCATATCCTATGGGAGCTAGAATGATGTCAGGTAATACTGATTTTCACGAAGAACTTGAAAGGCAACTTGCCGAGTTTGAACAAAAGGAAGATGCAATCCTTTTAAATTTCGGGTATCAAGGTATTCTTTCTGCAATAGATGCTTTGGTGGATCGACGTGATGTTATTGTGTATGACGCTGAATCTCACGCTTGTATAATAGACGGAGTTAGATTGCATCAAGGTAAACGTTTTGTTTATGCCCACAATGATATGGATAGCCTTGAGAAACAATTAGTACGTGCGACTAAAATGGCTGAAGAACAAGGTGGTGCTATTTTAGTAATTACAGAAGGTGTTTTTGGTATGAGTGGTAACCAAGGAAATCTGAAAGGGACAATCGCACTTAAGTCAAAGTTCAACTTTAGACTTATGGTAGATGATGCTCACGGATTTGGTACTTTAGGTCCCAATGGAGAGGGCGCAGGCGTGGAGCAAGGCATACAAGATGGAATAGATATATACTTCTCTACTTTTGCTAAGTCTATGGCATCTATTGGTGCTTTTATTGCTGGCGATCAAATGATGATTAACTATCTGCGTTATAGTATGCGTTCACAAATATTTGCTAAATCTCTTCCAATGGTATTTGTAAAAGGTGCTCTGAAAAGATTAGAAATGCTAAGAACGCAGCCCGAACATAAAGCGAATTTGTGGAAAATTACCGCTGCGTTACAGGATGGTTTGAAAGCGGAAGGTTTTAATATTGGTACTACATCATCTTGTGTTACTCCTGTACTTTTAAAAGGCAATATACCAGAGGCTACGCACCTTATTCATGATTTGAGAGAAAACTACAATATTTTCTGTTCAATAGTGGTTTACCCTGTAGTTCCTAAAGATGTGATAATGCTTAGATTGATACCAACAGCGGCACACTCACTTGAGGATGTTGCTGAAACAATAAAAGCATTTCAAGACATAAAAGGTAAGCTTGCCGCAGGCGAGTATCGAGCTGAAACATTAGCTGCATTCAATTGATAAATGAGCTTTTCATAAAGCTTAAATCATATTTAGAAATATCAAGTTTCGAAAGGAGGGGAGTTTTTTTCCTCCTTTTTTTTATACTAACAGTTTGTGTATACCACTTTAGTGTTCGCAAATTTCTGACGGATGACATTCCTTTAGATGAGCCTAAATTCTCACGTTTAATCAGTCAACTTGAGGCTAATGAGAACAGCCGTAGCAATCTCGATTCTAGTTTCAGTAAATCTAATGGTTCAAATAATGCCCAAAATAAACAGCCAAAAGTCTTACAATTTTTTGATCCCAACGAAGACGATTTTGAAAGCTTAATTAAAAAGGGCGTTCCTTACAAAGTGGCTAAAAATATAGTTAACTTCAGTCAGAAAGGAGGAGTGTTCAGGACTAAGGCGGACGTAAAAAAAATGTACAGTATTACAGATGACGAGTACCTCAAACTAGAGCCCTACATAACGCTGAACGTTTCCTCAAATCTACCGAAGTCGTTTGCTGCGCCTGACAAGATTAAAGTTGGCAGAGAATATAAAAATCAATCTATATCCATAAATACAGCAACACAAGTTGAGTTGGAAAAACTTAGGGGAATTGGCCCAAGCTATGCTGCTAAAATCTTGAGATATAAAGGATATTATGGCGGGTTCTATGATTCCCAACAACTTTACGAGATTAAAGGGCTCGATTCTATACTTGTCTCAAGTATCCTTCCTTATCTCGTTTTTGACAGTAATGTAATAACTCGATTAGATGTTAATAAAGCTACTGCTGCTGAGTTAGCAAAACACCCTTACATCAGCTATAAAGAAGCAAGTGCAATAGTAAGCTTTAGAGAGCAACATGGTAGATTTAATCAAATTTCCGAAGTGAAAGAACTACATATTTTTAAAGGGAAAGACGTTAGTAGACTAATTCCCTATTTAGACCTAAACTAATTTCCAAACGGCTTCTAGAGTCCATATCATTGCATTCGATTTAGAATAACAAAAGATATGAATTTCAAAACTTCTGAAACCCAAGATATGATTCGTCAGGCAGCTAAAGATTTTGCCGCTAAATACATTAAACCCTATGTGATGGATTGGGATGAGTCTCAACATTTTCCAGTTGAATTATTTAAAAAAATGGGAGAACAAGGCTTTATGGGTGTTTTAGTCCCAGTTGAATATGGCGGTTCCGGACTTGGCTATTTCGAATATTCTGCAGTGGTAGATGAAATTGCCCAAGTGTGCGGCAGTATTGGGCTCTCTACAGCTGCGCATAACTCTTTATGTACCGGTCATATTCTATATTTCGGAAATGATGAACAGAAACAAAAGTACCTTCCAAAGCTCGCCTCAGGTGAATGGATAGGAGCGTGGGGTCTTACTGAGCCTAATACGGGGAGTGATGCCCTACGCATGCAAACTGTAGCTAAAAAGGTAGATGGCGGTTGGGAGTTAAACGGTGCTAAAAATTGGATTACACACGGGATCTCTGGCAATGTAGCGGTCGTACTGGCTCGTACAGGTGAGCTTTTAGATAGTAGAGGTATTTCTGCATTTATTGTAGAGCGAGGTACTCCAGGTTTCAAGGGAGGAAAAAAAGAAAATAAACTAGGCATGCGTGCTTCTGAAACAGCAGAAATGATTTTTGAAAATTGTTTTGTTCCTGATGAAAATGTGCTAGGTGAACTTGGAGACGGCTTTATTCAAGCAATGAAAATATTAGATGGGGGTAGAATTTCTATAGCTGCTTTATCGCTTGGCATAGCTAAAGGTGCATTCAAAGCGGCTTTGCAATACAGCAAAGAAAGAGAGCAATTTGGTAAACCTATATCCTCATTTCAAGGCATAAGTTTTAAACTTGCAGATATGGCTACAGAAATTGAAGCAGCTCAGCTTCTTATTGATCAATCATGCTATTTAAAGAACGAAGGTAAGCCGCTAACCAAAGAAAGTGCCATGGCGAAGTACTATGCATCTGAGGTGGCTGTTCGCGCAAGTACTGAGGCCGTACAGATTTTTGGTGGATATGGTTATACAAAAGACTTTCCTGTAGAGAAGTTTTACCGTGATTCCAAGCTTTGTACCATTGGTGAAGGTACTTCTGAAATACAGAAAATTGTTATTTCTCGCCAAATTTTAAAATAGTATAACGGTTATTCAATATTAATTTTAGTTTTGCAGTCCTTTTTATAGAAATGCTATTAATAAATCTTAAAGAAAACGATACAATCGACAAGGCTCTCAAGAAGTACAAGAAGAAATTCGAGAAAACTGGAGTCGTGAAAGAATTGAGAGAGAGACAACAGTTCATTAAACCATCTGTGGTAAAACGAAAGATGGTTATCAAAGCTAGATACAAGCAGTCTCTGAACAACCCTAAATAAGGGTTGTTGTAATTAGTATTTTGTTTTAAGCCACATCCGTGGTATATTGGCACTGTTTAATGGGTGCTAATATTTTAACTGTACACGATTTTCATGCGTATTTGCATAGAGAGCGAAATTATTCGCTGCTGACTTGTAATGCTTATTTAACAGATCTCATCCAGTATGAGGTTTTTTTAAAATCAAATCAGGAACAGTTGTTGCCTGATAGCAAATCTGTGCGTCAATGGATTAGATTTTTGGCGCTTCAAAAAATATCGTCAAAAACTATTCATCGGAAGGTAAGCTCCGTAAGGTCATTCTCGAAATACTTATTTCTGAAGGGAGCTGTTGCTGATGCCATATCTATTGAGGTACAACTCCCCAAAATAAAAAAACGTATTCCGAGTTTTGTTAAGGTTTCAGAGATGCATGGTCTTTTGGATGAACTTGAATCTGCTGTAAAAGATTATGATACGGCGTTGGCCTTTAGCATAATTTCAACTTTTTACCATACAGGTATACGTAGATCTGAACTAATTGGACTTAAGCACGCCAGTATATCTTTGGTTAATGGTGAAATGAAAGTGCTAGGAAAAGGCAGAAAAGAGCGCATTATTCCCTTTTCAGCCGAGCTTGGTCGACAACTCGATACCTTTTATAAAATAAAGGCGGATTTTAATATTGATTCAGAAATATTTTTTTGTAAATTCGACGGAGATAAATTGTCAGAAAAATGGCTTTATAATTTGGTAAAGAAATCACTTGAAAAAACACACTTAGGAAAGAGAAGCCCGCATATACTAAGGCATACCTTTGCTACACACTTATTGCAAAATGGTGCAGATATCAATGCGATTAAAGAACTTCTAGGACACTCTAGTTTAGGTGCTACCCAAATTTATACGCACAATGACATTAGTCAACTGAAAAAAGTGTACAAGGACACGCACCCGTTTTCAGATTAAATATCTTTACAACTAATTTTAACAGTAACAAAAACATGAACACACAAATTCAAGCAATCCATTTCAAGGCAGATCAAAAATTACAAGGCTACATTAGTAAAAAACTAGAGAAGCTAGAAACCTTTTATTCGGGAATAATAGATGCTCAAGTTTTCTTAAAGGTTGAGAATAGATCTGTGAAAGAGAACAAGACGATAGAGATAAAATTGAATGCAAAGCAAAACAGCTTCATTCAAACGGTTACTTCTCGATCTTTTGAAGCATCAACTGACCTTGCAATAGAATCGTTAAAAAAGGCTATAAAGCGCTATAAAGGAAGGTCTGACGCTTTATTGCTGCACTGATGATTGACCTCTGTTTTAGTCTTTAGAAAAAAATATAGAAAAATTTACAGTAAAGGATTTGTACATTTAAAAAAATACTTACCTTTGCCCACCTTAAAATCAGATGGGTGATGGAAAGTATTTAGTTCTTTGACATATCCTATCGTTTTTTAAGCATATTGCCGCCTTAGCTCAGTTGGTAGAGCAGCTGATTTGTAATCAGCCGGTCGTTGGTTCGAGTCCAATAGGCGGCTCTTTTTTTTCTGGGGAGATACCAGAGCGGTCAAATGGGGCAGACTGTAAATCTGCTGCTTCGGCTACGTAGGTTCGAATCCTACTCTCCCCACCAGTTTTTTTGGAGAGACCGAAAGAAAGAAAAGTGAGCAATATGAATGCGGGAGTAGCTCAGTTGGTAGAGCGACAGCCTTCCAAGCTGTAGGTCGCGGGTTCGAGCCTCGTCTCCCGCTCTGTGCTTTTGAGTGTATAACTCTGAAGCTTGCAAAGCCTAAAGGTTTTGTAGATTTTAGTTTGAGCCGAAGATGAGTGTTCCGACTTTCCTCTAGGTCTATTCCTTTGTGCATTGCGTTTAGTATTATAACGCCGACGTAGCTCAGGGGTAGAGCGTTTCCTTGGTAAGGAAGAGGTCGTGGGTTCAATTCCCATCGTTGGCTCTACATTTATTATTAAAAAAAAGAAAGAATAACTTAATTTTATCATGTCAAAAGCAACATTTGATCGTTCTAAAGAACACGTAAACATTGGAACCATTGGTCACGTTGACCACGGTAAAACCACACTAACCGCAGCTATTAGCTCTGTACTTGCAGGTCAAGGACTTGCAGAAAAAACAGATTTCGGTACCATCGATTCAGCTCCAGAGGAGAAAGAAAGAGGTATTACTATTAACACTGCACACATTGAGTACCAAACATTAGCAAGACATTACGCACACGTAGATTGTCCAGGTCACGCTGACTATGTAAAAAACATGGTTACAGGAGCTGCACAAATGGATGGTGCGATATTAGTGGTTGCTGCTACTGATGGACCCATGCCACAAACAAAAGAGCATATCCTTCTTGCACGACAAGTTGGTGTTCCTAAATTAGTTGTATTCATGAACAAAGTGGATATGGTTGATGATGAAGAGCTTTTAGAACTTGTTGAAATTGAAATCAGAGAGCTTCTTGGGTTCTATGAATTTGACGAAGATAATACTCCTATCATCCAGGGATCTGCACTTGGTGCATTAAATGGTGATGAAAAATGGGTGGCTACAGTACAGCAATTAATGGATGCAGTGGATTCTTGGATTCCTGTTCCTCCACGTTTGACTGATTTACCTTTCCTTATGCCAGTTGAAGACGTATTCTCGATCACAGGTCGTGGTACAGTAGCTACAGGTAGAATTGAAAGAGGTGTAATTAACGTTCAAGATCCAGTAGAAATTATCGGTATGGGTGCTGAAGGTCTTAAATCAGTTTGTACTGGTGTAGAAATGTTTAGAAAACTTTTAGATAGAGGTCAAGCTGGTGATAATGCTGGTATTCTTTTAAGAGGTGTTGAGAAAACTGAAATCAGAAGAGGTATGGTAATTATCAAGCCAGGATCAGTTAAACCACATACTAAATTTAAAGCTGAGATATATGTATTATCAAAAGAAGAAGGTGGACGTCATACTCCGTTCTTTAACAAATATCGTCCACAGTTCTATTTTAGAACAACAGACGTAACTGGTGAAATCATGTTACCTGAAGGTACTGAAATGGTGATGCCAGGTGATAACGTAAGTATTACGGTAGAGCTTATCAACTCTGTAGCAATGGAGAAAGGACTTAAATTCGCTATCCGTGAGGGTGGTAGAACTGTAGGTGCTGGTCAGGTTACCGAAGTTATAGAATAATTTATAATAAATAAGGCATAAACGGGTGTAGCTCAATTGGTAGAGTAGTGGTCTCCAAAACCATTGGTTGGGAGTTCGAGTCTCTCCACCCGTGCAACATAAAAAATTAATGAGTAGGATAGTAGAAATCTGGAAGAATACCACGGACGAGTTGGTAAACAAAGTATCTTGGCCTTCATGGGAAGAGTTAAGAAGCAGCACTGCAATTGTAATTGTTGCTTCTGTAATCTTCGCTTTAGTGCTTTGGGTAATTGACTCTGCTCTTGGTGGTGTTATGGATCTTCTTTACAGTCTTTTAAAGTAATAAATAATTTATGGAAAAGACTCAGGATGAATTTAAGTGGTACGTAGTTCGTGCTATAAGTGGACACGAAAAAAAGGTTAAAGCCATAATAGAGTCCGAGCTTACGCGTGAGAAACTTACTAAGTACGTTCCAGAAATTTTGATCCCGACTCAAAAAGTTTACGAAATCAAAAACGGTAAGAAAACTTCTAAGGAGAAAAGTTACTTCCCGGGATATATTCTAATACAAGCGCATTTAGTGGGTGAGGTTGTTCCAACGATAAGATCAGTTAATGGTGTTGTTGGATTTCTCGGTCAAGATGGTGAGCCAGTTCCGATGAGGCAATCAGAGGTGAACAGAATTTTTGGTCAGGTTGATGAGAATAACCAAGACGGTGAGAGTGCAATGAATCCATTTATTATTGGAGAATTTGTTAAGGTTACCGATGGACCTTTCAACGGATTTAGCGGAGTAATAGAGGAAGTAAACGAAGAAAAGAAAAAGTTAAAAGTAATGGTGAAGATATTCGGAAGAAAGACACCATTAGAACTTAATTATATACAAGTAGAAAAAGAATAATCTTATATGGCAAAGGCAATAAAGGCGTTTATTAAGTTACAAGTGAAAGGTGGGTCGGCTAATCCTGCACCTCCAATCGGTCCAGCACTAGGTGCTAAGGGTGTTAACATCATGGATTTCTGTAAACAATTTAATGGTAGAACCCAAGACAAAATGGGTAAAACATTACCAGTTGTTATTACAGTTTTCGCGGATAACTCATTTGATTTTATAATCAAAACGCCACCAGTAGCTTCACAACTACTAGAAGTTACTAAAAAAACAAGCGGTTCTGCAGAACCAAACAGAGCAAAAATTGCAAAAGTAAATTGGGATCAAGTTAAAGTTATCGCAGAAGATAAAATGTCTGATCTTAATGCTTTTACAGTAGGTTCGGCCATGAAAATGGTTGCTGGTACAGCGAGAAGCATGGGTATTACTGTAACCGGACAGTTTCCGGAAGATAATTAAAGATTATCGCATATTAAATGAGTAAAATAACCAAAAAGAGAAAAGAAGCCTTATCGAAATATGATAAGGATGCTTTGCACTCGTTGCTAGAAGCTAGTGAGGTTGTAAAGAAAATTACGAACACCAAGTTCGACTCTTCAGTCGACATGGATGTTAAGCTAGGTGTTGATCCTAGACAAGCTAATCAAATGGTAAGAGGCACTGCTAAATTACCACATGGTATTGGAAAAGATGTACGTGTTTTAGCACTTGTTACTCCAGATAAGGAGCAAGAGGCTAAAGATGCAGGTGCAGATTATGTTGGTTTAGATGATTATATCGCTAAAATTGAAAGCGGTTGGTTAGATATCGACGTGATAATTACCATGCCTGCGGTAATGGGTAAAATAGGAAAGTTAGGACGTGTATTAGGTCCTAGAAATCTTATGCCAAACCCGAAGAGTGGCACTGTAACTATGGATATTGGTAAAGCGGTTGTTGAAATTAAAGCGGGTAAGATCGACTTTAAAGTAGACAAAACAGGTATCATTCATACTTCTATAGGTAAAGTATCTTTCGATAAAGAGAAAATAGCAGAGAACGCTAAAGAACTTATAGATACGCTTAATAGACTAAAACCTAGTGCAGCAAAAGGAATTTACTTCCAAAGCATTACTATGTCTAGTACAATGGGTCCAGGTATTAAAGTAGATCCTAAAGCCCTAACTGTTTAATTCACTATTTAATAGAGACATAGAGATGAACAAAGAAGAAAAAAATATTATAATAGAAGAGTTAGCTTCAAATTTACAACAGTATCAGTATGTTTACGTAACTGATAGTTCTAAACTTACCGCTAATTCTAACAACGATTTACGAAAGTTGTTGCATAAAAATGGTGTTAAAATGCAGGTGATCAAAAACAAATTTGTTCACCAAGCCCTTAGTCGTACTGACATTGAATGGGGTGAGCTAAAAGACACCTTGGTAGGCACAACTGCACTCTTATTCGCTTCCAATCCCAAAGCCCCTGCTATCGCTATTAAAGAGTTCCGTAAAAAGAGCGATAGACCGTTACTTAAAGGTGCTTACATCGACTCTGGCATTTTCATTGGTGATGATCAACTAGGTACACTAGTAGATCTTAAAACTAAAGAAGAACTAGTTGGAGAAATTATCGGACTGTTACGTTCACCAGCTATAAACGTTATCTCTGGCCTTAAGTCAGCAGGAACTACAATAGCAGGTTTAGTTAAAACACTTGCCGAAAGAGAAAATTAATTATTACAAAAACAAAATTTTAAACAAAACAAAAAATGGCTGACATTAAAAAATTAGCAGAAGAGTTAGTTAATCTTACAGTTAAAGATGTAAACGAATTAGCAACTATTCTTAAAGATGAGTACGGAATCGAACCAGCTGCTGCACCAGTAGCAATGATGGCTGGACCTGCTGGCGGCGACGCTGCTGTTGTAGAAGAGCAATCAGAATTTACTGTTATTCTTAAGAGTGCAGGAGCTTCTAAGTTAAACGTAGTTAAAGCTGTAAAAACTTTAACTGGTTTAGGTCTTAAAGAGGCAAAAGAATTAGTAGACGCAGCTCCAAAAGAGGTTAAAGAAAATGTTTCTAAAGATGAAGCAGAAGCTTTAAAAGCAGCCTTAGAAGAAGCAGGAGCTGAAGTTGAGCTTAAGTAATAAAACTAAATAACACGTTCAAAAGACCCCTGATTTCAGAGGGTCTTTTGGCGTTTTTATAATTTTTCAATTCCATTAACATCAAACATTTACAATACCTTGTCATCAAAATATAACGAAAGAATAAATTTTGGGAAGATCGCTAAAGTGATTGATTACCCAGATTTTTTGGATGTACAGTTGAAATCGTTTCAAGAATTCTTCCAACTTCAGACTTCATCAGAAGATAGAAAATTTGAAGGTTTGTTTAAAGTTTTTAGTGAAAATTTTCCAATCACTGATACTCGTAACATCTTTGTTTTAGAATTTCTTGATTACTTTGTTGATCCTCCAAGATATACTATACAAGAGTGTATTGAGCGTGGCTTAACTTATGCCGTACCTCTTAAAGCGAAGCTTAAATTAAGCTGTAATGACGCGGAACACGAAGACTTTGAAACAGTGGTACAAGATGTATATCTTGGTACGCTGCCTTATATGTCTCCGACAGGTTCTTTCATTATAAATGGTGCTGAACGCGTAATAGTTTCTCAGCTACACCGTTCGCCAGGTGTATTCTTTGGTCAAAGTTACCATACCAACGGTACGAAGCTTTACTCTGCTAGAATTATCCCTTTTAAAGGAAGCTGGATAGAGTTTGCTACTGACGTTAATAACGTGATGTACGCTTACATCGATCGTAAAAAGAAATTCCCAGTTACTACCTTGCTTAGAGCAATCGGGTACGAGACTGATAAAGATATATTGGATTTATTTGGATTAGCTGAAGATGTAAAAGTGTCAAAAGCTGGTTTAAAGAAGGTCTTGGGTAGACGCCTAGCTGCTAGAGTTCTGCGTTCATGGATTGAAGATTTTGTGGATGAGGATACAGGAGAAGTAGTTTCTATCGAGCGTAATGAAGTAGTTATTGAACGTGATACGGTTCTTGAAGAAGATCATATTGACGAAATAATTGAGTCTGGGGTTAAGTCGATAATCTTGAGTAAAGAAAATGATGATAAAAATGATTTCCAAATCATTTTGAATACCCTGCAAAAAGATACTTCAAACTCAGGTAAAGAGGCGGTAGAACATATCTATAGACAATTGCGTAACACTGATCCACCTGATGAGGAAACTGCTCGTGGTATTATAGAGCGTCTTTTCTTCTCTGATAAAAGATATGATCTTGGAGAAGTTGGTAGATATAGAATTAATAAAAAGCTTGAATTAGCAATAGATAATAATATCAGGGTTTTAACCAATGAAGATATTATCTCGATTATTCAGTATCTAATAGAGTTAGTGAACTCTAGAACAGATGTTGATGATATTGACCACTTAAGTAACAGAAGGGTTAGAACGGTTGGAGAACAACTATATAATCAATTTGGTGTTGGTTTAGCTCGTATGGCTCGTACTATAAGAGAACGTATGAATATACGCGATAATGAAGTGTTTACACCAACAGATTTAGTGAACGCCAGAACACTATCTTCTGTAATAAATTCATTCTTTGGTACAAATCAACTTTCTCAGTTTATGGATCAAACGAATCCGCTTGCTGAGGTTACACACAAGAGAAGAATGTCGGCTCTAGGTCCGGGTGGACTTTCAAGAGAACGTGCAGGATTTGAGGTAAGGGATGTTCACTACACACATTACGGACGTCTTTGTACCATTGAAACACCAGAGGGGCCGAATATTGGTCTGATCTCTTCGCTTTGTGTTCATGCTAAAATTAATAATCTTGGTTTTATCGAAACACCTTATCTGAAAGTAGATAATGGACGCGTAAAAATAGAAGAAGAAGTTATATATCTTAGTGCGGAAGAGGAAGACGAGCACACTATTGCTCAAGCTAACTCTCCTATGGACGCTAAAGGTAATCTAACTAACGATCTTGTCAAAGCAAGATTTGAAGGAGATTTTCCAATTGCAGATAAAGGCACTATCCATTATATGGATGTTGCACCAAATCAGATTGTATCTATTGCTGCTTCGTTAATTCCTTTCTTAGAACATGATGATGCTAACCGTGCATTGATGGGTTCGAATATGCAACGTCAGGCGGTGCCTATTATGAATCCTCATGCTCCAATAGTAGGAACAGGTTTAGAGGCTCAGGTAGCTAAAGATTCTCGTACACAATTAGTTGCAAAAGCTAATGGTGTGGTTGAATTTGTGGACGCTAATGAGATTAGAATCAAGTACGAAATGAGTGAAGATGATATTCTTTCTTCATTTATTGGAGATACTGAGACTTACAACATTACTAAATTTAGAAGAACGAATCAAAATATGACTGTAAACCTTAGACCAATTGTGGTAAAAGGCGATAAAGTTGTGGAAGGTCAAGTTTTAAGTGAAGGTTATGGTACTCAAGGGGGTGAACTTGCACTTGGTAGAAATCTTAAAGTAGCGTTCATGCCTTGGCAAGGATATAACTTTGAGGATGCTATCGTGATTTCTGAAAAGGTAGTTAAAGAAGATTATTTTACTTCAATTCATATTACAGAACATGATGTGGAAGTTAGAGATACCAAAAGAGGTATTGAAGAACTTACAAATGATATTCCTAACGTAAGTGAAGATGCTACTAAAAACTTGGACGAGAATGGTCTAATAAGAGTAGGAGCTCGTATTAAAGAAGGCGATATTCTGATAGGTAAAATTACGCCTAAAGGTGAGTCTGAGCCGTCTCCAGAGGAAAAACTACTTCGTGCGATTTTTGGTGATAAAGCAGGTGACGTAAAAGATGCTTCATTAAAAGCGACTCCATCAAAAGAGGGTGTTGTTATTGCTAAGCAACTTTTTGTACGAAGAAAGAAAGATAGAGCAAATAAAGCTGACGATAAAACGAAACTAACCAAGTTAGAAAACGATTATTTAAATGAAATAGATAAACTAAGAGCTATTTTACTTGATAAGCTTTATAAAGTAGTTAATGGAAAAACTTCTGCAGGTGTACAAAACGTATACTATGAAGATGTAATTCCTAAAGGAACAAAGTTTACACTTAAAAACTTAGCTACCATAGATTTTACTACTGTTTCATATAATAATTGGACTTCTGATGCCGGTAAGAACGAGTTGATTGGAAGAATACTTACTAATTACAAAGCAAAATACACTGATGTATCAACTACTTATAAGCGTGAACAATTCGCTATAAGCGTTGGTGATGAATTACCAACTGGGATCTTGAAATTAGCTAAAGTTTATCTTGCTAAGAAGAGAAAACTTAAAGTTGGGGATAAAATGGCAGGAAGACACGGTAACAAAGGTATTGTTGCACGTATCGTTCCAGAAGAAGATATGCCATACCTTGAAGATGGAACACCCGTAGAAATTGTACTTAATCCATTAGGAGTACCTTCACGTATGAACTTGGGACAGATTTATGAAACTGTTCTTGGATGGGCTGGTATGGAGTTAGGATTAAATTTTGGCACGCCAATCTTTGATGGGGCTTCTGAATCAGAAATAAACGATCAAGTAACCAAAGCAGGTATACCTGTAAACGGTTCTGCACAATTATACAACGGTCTTACTGGGGAGAAATTCCACCAAAGAACAACTGTAGGAATTATGTACATGCTTAAACTAGGGCATATGGTTGACGATAAGATGCACTCGCGTTCTATTGGGCCATATTCACTTATTACTCAGCAACCGTTGGGTGGTAAGGCTCAGTTTGGGGGTCAGCGTTTTGGTGAGATGGAGGTTTGGGCACTTGAAGCATTCGGTGCTGCCAACATATTACGTGAGATATTAACTGTAAAATCAGATGATATAGTAGGTAGAGCTAAAGCGTACGAAGCGATTGTTAAAGGAGAAAATATGCCAGAACCAGGACTTCCTGAGTCATTCAACGTATTACTTCATGAGTTAAGAGGTTTAGGTATCGAAATTACCTTTGATTAATAAAATTTAAATTAGGATAAAGTAAAATGTCAAATAAAAAAGACGTAAAAGTAAAATCTAATTTTAAGAAACTTAGAATTGGTTTATCATCTCCAGAAGTTATATTACAACGTTCTTTTGGTGAAGTAACAAAACCAGAAACAATAAACTACAGATCTTATAAACCGGAAATGGGTGGATTATTCTGTGAAAGAATATTCGGTCCAGTAAAAGATTATGAGTGTCATTGTGGTAAATATAAGCGAATTAGATATAAAGGAATAGTTTGCGATAGATGTGGTGTAGAGGTTACGGAGAAAAAGGTACGTAGAGAACGTATGGGACATATCGAGTTGGTTGTTCCTATTGTTCATATCTGGTATTTCAAATCACTTCCTAACAAAATTGGTTATTTAATAGGTCTTCCTTCTAAGAAATTAGAGATGATTGTATACTACGAGCGTTATATCGTAATACAAGCTGGCCAAAAAGAAGCTGATGGGGTAAATTATCTTGACTTTCTTACCGAGGAAGAATACCTTGATATCTTGGATTCATTACCAAAGGAAAATCAGTATTTAGACGACAATGACCCGAATAAATTTATCGCTAAAATGGGTGGTGAGGCAATTTGGGATTTATTATCTCGTCTTGATTTAGATGGTTTATCTTTCAGCTTAAGACATCAAGCAGCAAATGAGACTTCTCAACAACGTAAAAATGAGGCTTTAAAAAGACTTAATGTTATTGAAGGTTTTCGTGCTTCTACATTAACCGGTGAAAATCGTCCTGAATGGATGATTTTAAAAATGCTTCCCGTAATTCCGCCAGAGCTAAGACCATTGGTGCCATTGGATGGAGGTAGATTTGCAACTTCTGATTTGAATGATCTTTACAGAAGAGTTATCATCAGAAATAATCGTTTAAAAAGACTCATGGAGATCAAAGCTCCAGAGGTTATATTAAGAAATGAGAAACGTATGCTTCAAGAGGCAGTAGACTCATTACTTGATAATACAAGAAGAGCTAATGCGGTTAAAGCAAATGGGAATAGACCCTTAAAGTCTTTGAGTGATATGCTCAAAGGAAAGCAAGGTCGTTTCCGTCAAAACTTATTAGGTAAGCGTGTTGACTATTCTGGTCGTTCGGTTATCGTAGTAGGGCCAAAACTTAAGTTACACGAATGTGGCTTGCCTAAAGGGATGGCGGCAGAGCTTTTTAAACCATTTATTATTCGAAAATTAATAGAACGTGGTATTGTAAAAACGGTAAAATCTGCAAAGAAAATTGTAGACAAGAAAGAACCAGTAATATGGGAAATATTGGAGAATATCCTTAAAGGACATCCGATTCTTCTTAACCGTGCCCCTACGCTGCACAGACTAGGTATCCAAGCATTTCAACCTAAATTAGTAGAAGGTAAAGCTATTCGTCTTCACCCATTAGTTTGTACTGGTTTTAACGCAGATTTTGATGGTGATCAAATGGCTGTGCACGTACCTTTAGGTAATGCAGCTATTTTAGAGGCTCAGATTTTAATGCTTGCTTCTCATAATATTCTTAACCCTGCTAACGGTGCTCCTATTGCGGTGCCATCACAAGACATGGTTTTGGGTCTTTATTACATGACTAAAATGAGAAGAACTACCGACACTGAAATAGTAGTTGGTCAAGGTCTTACATTCTATAGTTTTGAAGAAGTAGAAATAGCATACAATGAAGGTAAAGCTAACTTAAATGCTGTGATTAAAGTAAGAACTAAGGTTCTTGAAAATGGTGAGTTAGTCAACAGAATAATTGAAACTTCCGTAGGTCGTGTAATATTTAATTTACACGTTCCTGAAGAAATAGGATTTATCAATACACTACTGACTAAAAAATCGCTTAGAGATATTATCGGTGATATGATAAAATCTGTAGGTGTTGCGCGTACTGCTAAATTCTTAGACGCAATTAAAGAACTAGGTTTCTACTATTCATTTAGAGGTGGACTATCGTTTAACATTTCTGACGTACTTGTTCCTTCTACAAAAGAGGCATTAGTGGAGTCAGCACGTGTTGAAGTTGCTGAAATCACAAGTAATTACGAGAACGGTTTCATTACGAATAACGAACGTTATAACCAAGTAATTGATATCTGGACTAGAATTAACTCTAGAGTAGCAGATGCATTACTTCATGATATTGCAACAGATAATCAGGGATTCAATCCTATTTATATGATGCTTGATTCAGGAGCGAGGGGTTCTAAAGAGCAGATTCGTCAGCTTGGAGGTATGAGGGGTCTTATGGCTAAACCTCAAAAGAAAATAGGTGCAGGAGGAACAGGTGAAATTATCGAGAATCCAATTCTATCTAACTTTAGAGAAGGATTATCCATTCTTGAATACTTTATATCTACTCACGGTGCTCGTAAAGGTCTTGCGGATACGGCTCTTAAAACAGCAGATGCTGGTTACTTAACGAGAAGACTTCATGATGTCGCTCAAGATGTAGTAGTATCCATTGAAGATTGTGGAACACTTCGTGGTTTTGAGGTTCGTACATTGAAAGAAAACGATGAGGTAATTGACAGTTTAAGAGATAGAATAGAGGGTAGAGTCTCTCTACTTGATATTCATCACCCAGAAACTGGCGAACTTCTGATAGCGGCCAATGATGAGATTACTGATAAATTAGCGGATGTTATTGAAAATTCTGGAATAGAATCGGTTGAAATACGTTCTGTAATGACATGTGAGTCTCGCAGAGGTGTTTGTACTAAATGTTATGGAAGAAACCTTGCAACAGGTAGAACGGTACAAGAAGGTGAAGCTGTAGGTGTTATCGCTGCTCAGTCTATTGGTGAACCAGGTACTCAGCTTACACTTAGAACATTCCACGTGGGTGGTACAGCGTCTAACATTGCACAAGATTCAATGCACATCGCAAAAGCGAATGGTATCATAGAATTTGATGAGGTTAAAACGGTTCCTGGGAAAGACTCAAATGGCGATACTGTGGGCATTGTTGTAGGAAGATCTGGAGAAGCTAAAATCATTGATTCAAAAACGAAGGATGTATTATTCTTGACGAATATTCCTTATGGTTCATTCTTGTACGTTGAAGAAAAAGCAAAGATTACAAAAGGTGACAAGATTTGTTCTTGGGATCCTTACAATGCTGTAATACTTTCTGATCTTGATGGTAAGGTAGAGTTTGTTGATCTTAAAGAAGGTATTTCTTTCACTGTTGAGATGGACGAGGCTACAGGATACAAAGAAAAGGTAGTAACTGATTCTAGAGACAAAAAAGTAAATCCAGCTGTTCACATAGTTGGTAAAAGTGGTGAAGTACTGAAGGAACTCAACGTTCCAGTAGGGGCTCACCTTTCTATAGAAGATGGAGCTAAAGTATCTGCAGGTACTATTATTGCTAAAATTCCTAGAGTTGTAGGTAAAACGAGCGATATTACCGGTGGGCTTCCAAGGGTAACGGAGCTTTTCGAAGCGCGTAATCCTTCTAATCCAGCAGTAGTTTCAGAGATTGATGGTGTTGTAACCTACGGAGGTATTAAGCGTGGTAACAGAGAGGTAACTATAGAATCAAGAGAAGGAATTTCTAAGAAATATCTTATTTCTTTATCTAAGCACATTTTAGTGCAGGATGGTGATTTTGTAAGAGCAGGAACTCCTCTGTCTGACGGTTCTATTACGCCTCAAGATATTCTCTCTATTGAAGGTATTAGTGCCGTGCAAAACTATATAGTTAATGGTATTCAAGAGGTATATCGTCTTCAAGGTGTGCGTATAAATGATAAGCATATCGAAGTAATCATTAAGCAAATGATGCAAAAAGTAGCGGTTATTGAAGCTGGTGACACTAAATTCTTAGAAGGATCTGCGGTTGATAAATTAGAGTTTAAAGAGGAAAATGACGAATTATACGACAAGCGTGTAGTTATGGAGCCTGGAGATTCTAATGAAGTAAAAGCAGGTGAGATTATAAGTCTTAGAAGATTGAGAGATCTAAACTCTTCGCTAAAAAGAAAGGATATGAAAGTAATTGAGGTTAGAGATGCTTTACCAGCTACTTCTGGACCTTTATTACAAGGTATCACTAAAGCGTCATTGGGTACTTACAGCTTTATGTCAGCTGCATCATTCCAGGAGACTACTAAAGTGTTAAACGAAGCTGCAATCGCAGGTAAAGTTGACCATATGTTAGGTCTTAAAGAGAATGTAATTGTAGGACATCTTATACCAGCAGGTACAGGACTTAGAATGTACGAAAACCTAGTGGTAGGTTCTCAAGAGGAGTTTGATTTATTGAAAGCGGCTAAAGCTGAAGTAATGAGTGCTTCTACCGAAACGGTTAACTAATCTCTCATAAAGAGATTTTCAATTATACTGATGGGCTACTAGATTTCTAGTAGCCCATTTTATTTGTACCCAAATATAGTTTCTGCTTTGACAATGATAAAAGTTCGTCGTAAGCTTTGATGTTCAAACACAAATTGTTTAAAGTAAATTATGGTATTACGTAAAAAAATACCTTGTTTTGAACCATGGCAGAACCAAATAAAGGCAATCATATAGATATTGAATTAACTGAAGAAATAGCGGATGGTATATATAGTAACTTAGCTATTATATCGCACTCTAATTCTGAGTTTGTAATAGATTTTATTAGGCTTTTGCCCGGTGTACCAAAGGCTAAAGTCAAAAGCAGAATCTTGTTAAGTCCGCAGCATGCTAAAAGACTGCATCAGGCCTTGTATGAGAATATACGTAAGTTTGAGGCACAGTTTGGGGAGATAGAAATGCAAGAGAGCGCCCCACAATTCCCACCTATGAGTTTTGGCCCAACTGGGGAGGCATAATCAGAAAATTAAACGTTACTAGGTAAGCGTTAGCATGGCACACCCTAGCGGAGTTATGTGGTTTTCTGTTTTAGGAAGTTTTATTTAAATATTTGCTCCAAAATCTTCTCTGTGATTAGATATGTTGGTTTCACACCTGTAGTTCCAAGTCCGCCGCTGGCTAAGGTGCTACCAGTTTCTAAAGGGTTGTCAGATGCGTAATAAGCATAATTTACGATCACATTCGGATTTATACTCTTTCTTATTTTAGAGTGAGCTTGAATAGCTTTTTGGTAATGTGCTCCTTCCATTTCTAAGCCTGTTGCTCCCCATGTACTCTTAAGAAAATAACGTAGTAAATCTTCATTTTGTAATGATGTTCCTAACACTGATATCATAGTCCCTTCGTATACATCTAAATCTAATCCTTCAAAATCTTGTTTGTTGAGTCCGTTTTCGAATGGGTAATTATCAGCCGTTCCCTCAAATATATGAGCGGAAGGGATCATAATATCACCTTTTCCTCCTTCTAAAATACCAGCTTTCCCCATAATAGATATAGATGTTACGTTTAGATATTTCACAATACCTTCATCGGGTTTGTAGGGTTTAAGAAGCTCATCCATGGTTTCATACGCTTGTTCTCCAAAAGCATAGTCCATAACAATAAGTACAGGTTTTTCTGTTTCAGTGGTGGTATTTAGTCGTTGAGCCAGTTCACCAGATATATATTTAGCAGTGTCAAAAATTTGAACATCAATATTAGTACCGCTAGTATCTGCAATAAAAGTCATTCCTTCTTTTTCGGCCAATTTTATCACTGTTTCTCGATACTTTGAACTGCCACTAAGTTCTTCAAATATGCCTAGTTTATCTTTATCTTTGAGCTTGCTTTTAAGTGCCACAGGTGCAAATAATGTATTTTGTACACTATGCATATTAGCGCTTATAATGTGAATAGGTCTATGAAGTAAATCGCGCTTATGTAATTCTTTTTTAATGTTGTCTGCCCACATCTCACCGTGTATGTGTTGGCCTAGGCGCTCTCGAAGGACTGCACTGAATGTTACTGTGCGTTTGTTTTCTAGTAATTCTTCATCTAATGCTAATTTTCCGAGCCAAAAAATAATATGTAAAAATCGGTTAGGATTTTCAGCACTTTTAAAATTATCATAAACATCGCTCACTTCTTTGTAAGTGCGCCCCAAGATATTTGCTGTATGCATTAGCGTGACTTCCTGTTCGTCCTTTGTTAATGCTGTTTTTTGTTGTATCGCTGCTTCTAGTTTTTGCCAATCACGATTTACTGCACCTTCTTCATTTATTAAGACACTGTGCATTATCTTATGACTTTCAATAAACAGAAAGGTAAGGTGGGTTAAAATATCATAGATTTCTGATCTACCACGCGTAATCTCTATGTTCATTTGATCAGCGTCTATTCGATAGCAGTTTCTTCTCCGTTTAGGCGGAATAATCGCTTTAAAATGAGAACCCTCGTATCCTTCGTCGCTTGTTAAATTAATGTAGCGGCATTCTTCTATTCCTATGGGCAATCTGTCAATGACATAATTTAAACCGGCTAATTCTACTTTGTCCTGAGCAATGCTTCCGTATATTTCTGGTCTAAGGGTTAATAGTGCTTCCCTTAAGGTAGCACCACTTACGCCCATAGGTTTATAAAATCCCCTATTAAATAAGTGACGCATGGTAACATATAGGCGTTGGATTGCACCAGTACTTTCTTGAGCTCTGCTGCGGTGATGCGGAGTATTTTTAATCATATTTATTGCGTTTATTGAGTTAAGGTTGACTTTATACTGAAAGTCAGAATATCACAAATATAGACTTATGTCTTATACACTTTTATTTTGTGTTTATACGCTTATAATCACCTGAGTTAATAAATCAGTATTTCTTTACTCTATAGAATATACCTGGCTAAAGTACCCAGTTATAGATGGAAATAAAGTGACATAAACTGCCAAGTATGACAAACACGTGGAAGATAGCGTGGTTGTATTTAATCCTATCTGGCATACTATAAAAAAAAGCACCAATTGTATAGAACAATCCACCTGCAAGAAGCCAGTATAAACCTGCTGATGCAATATTTCTGATTAATGGATTTATGGCAAAGAGTATCATCCAACCCATGAAGAGGTACACAAGCGTGCTTAGTTTTTCGTACTTTCCTGTAAACCATAGTTTTAGAATAACGCCTGCTACTGCAAATATCCATACTGCAGAAAGAAGAATGAACCCGTTGGCCCCTTTTAAGGTGATTAATGAAAACGGCGTATAGGTGCCTGCTATTAATACATAAATTGCCGCGTGATCCAATATGTTTAAGCGGTTTCGAAGTTTAGGTATAGTGCTATTATGATACAGTGTGGATGCGGCGAAGAGTAGCATCATCGAAAATCCATAAACCAATGAGCTTATAGTTTGTATATTATCGTCTGACTTTGATAGCATTAAAATGGTTCCAAAAACACTTAATACAAAACCTACAATGTGTGATATAACATTAAAACGCTCTTCGATAGGAGGGTAGGAGGTGGCTTGATACTTAGTCATCTTTTCAATGGACTTAATATTGTACGTTATCGTTATCTAACATCCATCCTAATATTTTACCGCACTTATCTTCACAAGCAGGATAGAATTGTTGATGTGTTCGCATAACATTGCCTGAACTTGTGGGAGCTCCCCACCAAAATTCAGCTATTGCCAAGGGCTTTAAACGATGTATGTGTGCGTATTGTAATAACTTAGGTGCAGCACATTCGCCAGCTCCAGCAGGTGGGTTGTCAAATAACTGGTTAGGAGTTTTAGTATGTCCCGAACTATTTAGAAATTTATAGGCATCAAAGAGCTGATTTTGCAACGCCTGAGAGTGTGCTTTCCGTTTTTCTTTTAGTTTTATATGCTCACTCATAGCTTTACAGCCGGCGAGTTCTATTTCTTTTATCTGATCATTGATTACCTTGAGTGCGCGCATACCTCGGTTAAGAAATTCATTTTCATGGAGCGAGTCAAAGACGGGAGGTACAAAGTACTGGTGGTGATTGCCATCGGCTAGTTTACCACTAAAAGCGGCCAGAAAACCTAGGTCTCCAAGTATGGTTTGAACTACCAAAACGCCAAACATCTTGCCGATCGGTTTACCAGAGTAATTTTCTACCAATCCAAAGTTATGCTTCCATTCGTTTTGTGAAGTGAGGTGCTCTTGCAGTTGAGCAACCGCCCTCGTTACTAGTTCATGTGGTTTCAGGGATACAACAAACGGATCGTTAAGTTTTTCTGGTAACGCTACGTTGGTAATATCTGTGGTATATGTGATTATTTTTTGCAATGCGTACTGAGGTAAGAAGGCAATCTTCGATAAGTGTTTTGACTATATATTTAAGTTTGATTTACGATCTCAGACAGTCGGCCTTAATCCTTAATCTCCTGCCAATTAACCATCAACCCAAAACCGAAAATTAGCTTTTACGCCACTGTTTTCTTGCTGCTTTACTATGAAATGACCAAGCAACAATGCGGCTACTTTTATTTCCTTGTCCCATTTCTATGGTTTCAACGCTATGGGCTTCTACTTTTTTTAGCGCGAAGTATATGTCCTTTAAATTACCATGTTTACTCACTAAAGTACTAAACCATAAAACTTGATCTTTGTAATTAATACTTTCGGCAATCATATCTTTTAGAAAGCGCAGTTCTCCTCCTTTACACCACAATTCATTGTGTTGTCCACCAAAACTGGCGTTAGACTCCTGTGGCTTTTTACCCTTTAGATTCTTTATCTTTCGCAAATTACTTGAGATTGCATCTTCCTCACTCGCGTGGAAAGGAGGGTTACAAACTGTAAGGTCAAAAATTTCATCTTCTGCTATAATGCCATCGAAAATATATTTACTATCAGATTGAAGTCGGAGATCTATATTTAAATTATTTGACTTTGAAATAGCTTTAGCCATAGTTATAGACTTAGGCTCTATTTCAGATGCGACCCAAGACCATTTGTACTCACATGTCCCTATTATTGGGTAAATACAATTTGCTCCTGTGCCAATATCTAAGCACTTGACACTTGCTCCTTTTGGAATTATACCATTATTTTCTTTGGCAAGTAAATCTGCAGCGTAATGTATGTAATCTGCTCTGCCAGGAATGGGTGGGCAAAGGAAGCCATCAGGGATGTCCCAGTGATCTATACCGTAATCAAACTTAAGAAGGGATTGATTAAGAAGTTTAACAGCATTTGAATTAAAGAAATCTAAGGTTTCTATACCATACTTATTGATAGCTACATGATTACCAAGCTCAGGAGTTTGAGCAATTAGTTTCTTAAAATCATATCGGGTATTGTGCTTATTACGCGGATGAAGTTTAGATTTAACTTCGGCACTAGCAATAGATTCATCTGTTTTTGACATGGGGTGCAAAGGTATGCGTAAGTAGAAGAATAAGTTGGTTGACTATAAATAGTTTAGGCTGTTGCTTTAAATCTTAAAAAACTATCTCTGATACTCGATTTAGTGTACTCTTATTGCTTGATTTTTGCTAAAAATGGCTGCAAATATTTTGTAATACGAATGTAGTCAGGTTCTACTTCATACAATGTTTTATTGACTAGGCGTGAAGAAGTTAGTAATTTTTCTACGTCAAGTTTTTCAGTAGCAAAATAATTTTTAAACTCTTGTTTACTGAGTTTACCTGCCTTAAGATCTTGTTTTAAAGCAGATAGTTGTTCATTTAAAGCAGATTGCTCTTTGAGATTGCTATTAAACTTGCCTGCGTTGAATTTGTATACTTTACGGATAGACTTATATCTACTGAGGTTGTTTCCCATTTCAAATCCCATGGAGTCCGTGTAATTATTATGAAAAACGAGTAAAACACTGTCAATGTACTTTGCTCTGTAATTGAAAATAGAAATGTCCATTAATAGGTTCTCTTGGTTTAGGGTTAGACTATCTTGCATTGCAAACACATGTTTTAATTCCTCTTGATGAAGTCTAGAACAGCCACTCATTGTGAAAAAAAGTGTAAAAACTGAAATTATTACTTTATTAATTGGATTAACAATACATTTGAACATTCTGGCAAAGAAAAATACAAATAGCGTAAAAAAGATAAAACATCTACTTTTTTTAAGAGATGTTTTTATTATTGCCTTGAGTGCATACGGAGGCCCCAATATGCATATTGCATTATACCAAAAACGCTTGGTAGATGCAAAGGGGTATCTTACCAACGATGAACTGCTGGAATATTATTCTCTATGCCAGATGCTTCCAGGTCCTTCATCCACGCAAACATTAATGAGTATAGGTTACCAATTTGGAGGCAGGTTGCTTGCGTTTTTAACACTATTGGTCTGGGTGTTACCTGCTTTTATCCTACTTACAGCTAGTGCTATTTTTATTGGAGCATTTCAGGAATATGCGCTTCAATATTTACGTTTTGTGCAGCCTGTTGCTGTTTCCTTTGTTATGGTAGCAGGTATTAATATGATAAAAAAGTCTATTCATAATCGTCAGGGATACTTATTGGCTGGTATGGCATTCATTGTAACCGCCTTACTAAGACACCCCTTAGATACTATTGTGAATATGAAAACTCCTTGGATGTTTCCCATTGTCTTAGTTTTAGGAGGATTATTCTCTTTTTTTGATTTTAAGGGAAAAGTAGAACCTTATGAACCTATTCAAATTAAATTCCCATGGCGATCACTGATTGCTTTTGTATTGGTCTTTATACTTGCTGGTGTCATAGGAAAATTGAGTTCCAATAGATTAGTTATTCTCTTTGAGAATTGTTATAGATTCGGCACTTTGGTTTTCGGAGGCGGAAATGTACTGATTCCTATGATGTTGGAGCAGTTTGTAAATCACTCTCATTATATGACGGCCGAGCAGTTTTTAAATGGAGTGGGGTTAGTGCAAGCTATCCCAGGGCCTATTTTTTCTATAGCAAGCTACACCGGAGCAACAGCTATGCAGGGATTTGGTATTGTCAATCAAATAGCGGGCAGTTTTGTGAGTACGCTCGGTATTTTTTTGCCTGGAGCACTGCTTATTTTCTTTGTGTTTCCTATATGGAAAAGAATAAAAAGTCATCCTATAGTAGTAAAAGCACTTCCAGGAGTTATTGCAGCATCTTGCGGGTTGGTGTTAGCAGCGGCGTATCTTATGTTTTTACCTGTAGGACTTAATTGGGTGCAAGAGGATAGTTTTTACTATACTAATCTGCAGGCTATGAACACAGTAAATTATACCAAGATAATGACGATTATTTTAACTGGGATAATGCTTCTAAAAACTAAAATAAAAGCGCCATGGTATATTTTAGTGGCTATTGTGTTGGGTGTAATAATACCTTGAATAGCCTTTGAGTATTAATTGATAAGATAAAAGGTTAAGTGAATCTAATAGCTGCTTTAATATTAAAAACTTCCTTTTTTATGTGGTTTCTTTTTTTAGCACTAAAAGGATATTGGAAAACTTTTTTATCCTTGTTAATTATGGTTAAAGTATAGCGCTTCCAAAATAGTATTTTAGCCGTTTTGATATAGATATTTTGAATCTGCTTTAAGTCAAATTTCTGCGTTTCACTCTTGAAATTAAGTTCAACTATTGAATCTACCTCATCAAAAAAAA
>JAFMCI010000072.1 GCA_017857855.1 Bacteroidia bacterium
CACCTCAATAATTACCAAGTAAATCTATTGGTCTATAAAAACGGCTTCGCCACTTCAGTCACAGGGACGGATTGGCATGAGGTATGCTAAAATAGACTATTTACTCCAAAGAAGGAGGTAATGGTCTGTATGTTGACTCAGTTCTGCCGGGGTAAATTCAGCAGATGAATAACAAATATATTTAATTTTCTTTCCTAGTTTGAGTTCTGCTTTTTGGACCACCTCAAACAAATACGCTTTGTCGATGTCGCCTACAAAAACCAAATCTACGATATCACTGGAAAGTCCTTTCGCTAGTTTTCCCACCACAAATACATACTTCAAGTCTCCGAGACTCTCGACAATTCGTTCTAAAATACCGTCGAGTCCGGTATACTTTAACAACAGGCTGTGTATGTCTCCAAAAAAAGGATGGGTGGTGTTTGCTTTAAAGAATTTTTTATTGCCGCTGAGCTCAGAAGACAGTAATCCTGCCTCTTCTAACTTGTTAAGCTCTAAGCGTATGGCATTGGTAGATTCACCGAATTCGGCTTCTAACCCACGCAAATAGGAGCTATTCTTGCTGTTCAAGAAGAACTTCAAGAGTAACTTAACTCGGGTTTTAGAAGAAATTAGCGTTTCTATCATTTGCGATAATGAGCAGCAAAACTACTCAATTTTGTCATTGGTTTTATACCAGCTATACACTTTTTGTAAACCCTCTTTAAAATACACTTGAGGACTGTAGTGTAAGCTTGTTTTAATCTTATCGATACTTGCCAATGAATGCTTTACATCTCCTTGACGCTCTGGACCATATACTGGTATGAGTTCACTTTCCGAGATAGCGTTCAGAATGGCAATCATTTCATTGAGCGAGGTTTGCTCTCCACATGCTACATTAAACACTTCGTGTTGGTACACGTTATCCGAAAACAAGGCACGTAAATTAGCTTGCACCGCATTGTCCACGAAGGTAAAATCACGACTCGTTTCGCCGTCGCCGTTGATATGTGGTGCTTTTCCTTCTATAAAGGCTTTACAAAAAATGGGAATCACCGCAGCATACGGATTATTCGCATTTTGCCTTGGACCGTAAATATTGAAATACCGCAGTCCGATGGTATGTAATCCATAAATGGACGAGAATACATCGGCGTAGTGTTCATTTACTGCTTTGGTTACGGCATACGGGCTAAGTGGCTTACCTTCATGCCCTTCTACTTTAGGAAGTGCAGGATGGTCACCAAACGTAGACGATGAAGCGGCGTATACCATCTTCTTGAGCGTCTCGCTTTCTTTAGCCGCCACCAACATATTTAAAAACCCGGTGACATTTACTTCATTGGATTGAATGGGATTCTCGATGGAACGTGGAACCGAACCTAAGGCGGCTTGGTGGGTCACGTAATCGATACCCGCCACGGCTTTTTGGCATGTTGCCAAATCCCGTATATCGCCTTCCATAAATTCATAGCGAGGGTTATCCTTAAACTCGTTTACATTTTCGATATAGCCGTTGGATAAATTATCCAAGACACGCACTTTACTCGCACCATTGGCCAGTAATGTATCGACGATATTGGTTCCAATAAAACCAGCACCGCCTGTTACTAAGAACGAAGCACCTTGAATTTTACTGGCAAGCGCTTTATCCAATTCCATTATAATCTGGCGTCTATTTCCGATACGTCAAAAAAGGCCTTGATGTCGAACACCACGGCATCGTTTGCTTTTAAGGTACTGATATCAATGGCTCTGAATTTATCATGCGAAACCGCTAGTATTATCGCGCCGTAATTATCACCCAATTCGGTACATAAATCCACATCGTATTCGTGTTTCACTTCTGCTGCATTTGCCCATGGATCATATACATCTACGTCGATACCGAAGTCGGTTAATTCGGTGTACACATCAATCGCTTTAGAGTTACGGATATCCGGACAGTTTTCTTTGAAGGTAATACCCAGCATCAACACTTTACTGTTTTTGATGGTTTGACCTCTGTCAATCATTAGCTTCACTACTTTCTTAGCTACGTGTGCGCCCATTGCGTCGTTGATTCGTCGGCCTGACAAAATTACTTGTGGATTGTAGCCTACTTCCTCTGCTTTGAAGGTAAGGTAATACGGATCTACGCCGATACAATGTCCGCCTACTAATCCAGGTCGGAACGGTAAAAAGTTCCATTTGGTTCCGGCAGCTTCTAGTACCGAGAGGGTATCTATATTTAATCGTTCAAAAATGAGCGATAATTCATTTACAAAAGCGATGTTCAAATCGCGTTGGCAGTTTTCAATCACTTTTGCCGCTTCGGCTACTTTTAAGGATGACGCCTTGTAGGTTCCGGCCGTAATCACCGATTTATACAATTGGTCTACCACTTCCGCTATTTCGGGAGTTGAGCCACTGGTTACTTTTTGTATTTTGGTAACGGTATGTACTTTATCTCCTGGATTGATTCGCTCTGGAGAATAACCGCAGAAAAAATCTTCGTTGAATTTGAGTCCGCTGCCTGCTTCTAAGATAGGCACACACACTTCTTCTGTGCAACCTGGATATACCGTAGACTCATAGATTACAATATCCCCTTTCTTCAATACTTTACTGATGGACGCACTGGATTTTTCCAAGGGCGTAAGGTCAGGACGTTTGTTTTTGTCGATAGGTGTAGGAACAGTTACGATGAAGGTATCGCATGACGCAATATCGGCCAAATTAACCGTGTAGGATAATCGAGATGATTTTTTTAAGTCTTCTGGCTCCACCTCTAAGGTAGAATCCTCTCCCCTTCTTAACTCGTCTATTCTTCCTTGATGGATATCGAAACCAACGGTGTCATATTGCTTACCAAACTCTACAGCTAGTGGTAAACCCACATAACCTAAGCCAATAATTGTGATTTTGTGTTCTCTCAAATCTAGATTGGTTTTAACTTCTGCAAAGAAGCACGTTTTTTATATGTATTCCTTGATGCAATTGTCAAAAAATACACACATGCTATACCTAATTAGGTTTTTTTGAAACTGTGCGCCGGTAATTCTATTTTGAGACTCTGTCCCAGCGTTTCAAAACTCACTAAAAAATACTCTTTGTTGTTGTGGCGCAGGATCTCGCCTTTGTGCCCGATGAGTGCTCCTTCGGTAATCAATACTTCGTCGCCTACGGTAAAGTCTTCTGGTTTGGTGTACGATTCTAGCGTATAGCCCGATTCCAGTACTTGTTGAATAATGTCTATTTCGGTTTGTTTAACAACGGCATCGGCTTTGTTGTAGCGAACGTATGCCACCACACCTTGGAGGCTTAGCACTTTTTCACGTTGCAAGGGAGTTGGCTTCACAAATAAATAGCCATTAAATAGCGGCCATTCTACCCACTTTTTGCGATCTGACCATTGGCTTAACTTTTGATATAGCGGTAAATAATGTTCTATCCCTTCTTGTGCCAAGCGTACTGCCACTTTTTTTTCTTGTCTACTGGCTATGTAGACTACCTTCCATTCTTCTTCCACCGTTACTGCAAATAAAAAAATCCGAACTGGATAAGTTCGGATTTTCTTTTATAAATATGTGCGTTGTGGATTATTCCACGCCGTGCATTAGTTTTTTGATAGGGCCGTTCAGTATAAATACCAAGGCTGCAATACCTAGAAGTACATATCCTAATATAGCAAATACATCTGTAGAATTCACCAAGGTTTCTGCTGCTGTTAAGGCTTCGCCACCATCGTGACCGCCTGTAAGAGATGCAATAATACCCCCTAGGTAATTGGCACCGGCAAAACTCAAGAACCATGCTCCCATAGCAGCACCTGCAATTCGTTTTGGTGCTAGTTTGGTGACCATAGATAAACCAATTGGTGAGATACAAAGCTCACCTGTGGTGTGCAATAAGTACAATACCACGAGTGTAAACAACGGAACTTGGAAATCGGCATCTACAAACTTTAAGCCGATCATGGTTACTAAGAATCCTAAGCCTAATTGCACAAATGCCAAGGCAAATTTCTGCGGAATACTTGGGTTTTTACCTACTTTGGCCAATTTCACCCATAACACAGAGAATATTGATCCAAATACGATAATGAAGAACGGATTGAAAAACTGGGTCATACTCGCTGGCATTTCCCAACCGAATATCCCTCTGTCTACGTTTCTATCTGCAAACAAAGTAAGTGAAGTACCTGCTTGTTCAAAACATGCCCAAAATGAAATATTGATTAACATCAGAATAATCAACGCGACCATTCTATCGAACCAAATTTTTACACCTAAATCTTTATCTTCTTTACGACCTGCACTTAATAAGGTGTAGATCACCAGACCGAATAAGACTAAAAGTAAGTAGGTCATCCAGGTATTTTGTTGAATTAAGAAGTAACACGCTGGGATTAATAATAGCGAACCTAAAGAAACCACTTGAACGCCAGTCAAGGGCCCTAGCATTTTTGCCTTACCTGCTTCTGTAATCTCCAAACCTTCTGCCGCAGCGTAATTGTCTCTACCTGCCCAGAAAATGAACAGACCAGAAAGCATACCTAAACCAGCCAATCCAAAGCCGTATTCAAAGCCATAGGTCTCGCCTACGTATGCCACGATGGTGGTTGCTAGTAATGCACCAATATTGATACCGATGTAAAAAATAGTAAATCCAGAATCCCTTCTTGGATCATTGTCTTTGTATAATTTACCTACGATGGTTGAAATATTCGCTTTAAAATATCCATTACCAACGATAAGTGCGCCCATACCCAAAAGCATGGCGTGTTCTGTATTTCCTAAAATCAAAAATTCACCGATGGCCATTAAAACAGCTCCCAGCATTACCGCATATCGGTATCCTAGGAATTTATCTGCCATTCTTCCTCCTAAAATAGGTGCTGCATACACTAAACTGGTATACGCTCCATATATTAAAGATGCTTCTGCATCTCCTTTCATCAGCGACTTTACTAAGAATAAGGTCAATAAGGTTCTCATCCCGTAGTAGCAAAAACGCTCCCACATTTCAGAGAAAAATAAGGTCATCAGACCTCTAGGCTGTTTTTCCATGCCACCTTCAGGCCATTGTTCGTCTTTGTGTTCTTCTAAGATTACTTCTTCACTCATGTTGTTTTGATTTAATTTTTGGTAAAAATATTCTAATTTTAATAAATGCCTTTTTCTTTCATCACTTTATTCAACCAGCGCAGTAATAAGATCATCATAAGCGCTGCTGCCATGGCCAAGCCAAAGTTCATATAAAAGAAGTTTTTCTTATCTGCAAAGCCTTCCCACATGCCGGATAGCATCCCAGACAACTTATTGCCAATAGAAGTACTCAAGAAGAATCCGCCCATCATAAGCGCTGTAATGCGCGGAGGACTGAGCTTAGAAACCAAGGATAGTCCCATGGGAGAAAGACATAACTCACCCAAGGTTATTACCCCATAACTGGCGATGAGCCACAAGCTGCTCGCTTTCATCGAAAGATCGTTGGAAGCCGCAACTGCTCCCGCCATTACCAAGGCCGATAAAGCGGTAATTACAAGACCAATCGCAATTTTGGTTGGCGTAGAAGGCTCTTTTTTCTTTCTGCGCAAGAATCCCCAAAACCCAACTACAATTGGCGTGAGTAACACTACCCAAAATGGGTTGATGGATTGGTATAATTCGGTAGAAACCAACTTTAAGGAACTTCCTTGCTGTGGTATTTTTTCGGGACTTAGGTTACTGAAGTATGCGGCACTTTTAGCATCGGTACTATCTCCGAGGTTGGTTACGGTTTGTGCCATACCCACTTTATCAACCGCATTGCCAAATGCTTCTGGCATTGTTCTTTCGGTAAAGTCTTCTGCCCATACCGTTAGTGCATCTCCATTTTGATGGAATACCGCCCAGAATATCACTAAACAGGCATAAACGGCTAGTAAGGCCCCAATCGGTCTTTTGTCATTTTCATTGGCCTTAGCGTACAGGTAAATAAAGAAACCTACCACCGGTATACATCCAAAAATAAAGGCATCGTTGGTATCTGTACCCAACAAGTTTCCTGGAATCAAGTAACCCAAAACCCCACAAATAATCATGGGCAATAAGGTAAGACTCAATATTTTTCCGGTGCTCATGTCTCCATCTTCCAGCGGTCGAATCACATCGGCTTCTTTGACCGTTTTTTGTCCGAGAGCGAAGGTGGTAACGCCTATAATCATACCAATACCTGCCGCCACAAAAGCCCAGTTCCAGCCATAGTTATTTCGCATAAAGGCCGCCACAAAATTGCAAATAAAGGCACCTATGTTAATCCCCATGTAGAAGATATTATAGCCTGCATCTTTGTTTAATTTATACTCCTCTTTGTTGTATAAATTACCCAACAAGGTAGAAATATTGGGCTTAAAGAAACCATTTCCGATGATGATAAGGGTAAGCGCCACAAAAAATGCAGAAGTATCGTGAATGGATAAGGTTAAATATCCTGCGGCCATGAGCAGTCCGCCGGCAATGATAGACTTACGGTATCCCAAAACCCTATCTGCCAATAAACCACCTAAGAATGGCGTTAAATAAACCAGACCTAAATACGTTCCGTAAATATCAGATTTTTGAAGGCTTCCAAATCCCATACCGCCGTTTTCCCAAGAATCGAGCATGTACAAGGAAAAAATGCCGAGCATTAAATAGTAACCGAAACGCTCCCACATCTCTGTAAAGAACAAAATGTACAATCCCTTAGGGTGATTATTTTGACTCATATCGTTTGAATATTTTGCGGGTAAAAATAAATTTTAAAATTGAATTACAAATT
>JAFMCI010000023.1 GCA_017857855.1 Bacteroidia bacterium
ATCCATACCTAATGCTATAGCTATAAGTGCAGCGAGCAACGGTTGTAAGTAGATATAGCTGCCGGCAAGCGTGCTGCTGCTGTTTTGTACCGCCCATACATTGAGTATATAATTTGCAATGGTGACAAATAGCACCACAAAAACCAAGGCAAAAATGGCTTTGTCTGTAAAGCTAGACCAATCTACTGCTACAAACTCGCTATACCCCACCGGCAGTACCAATACAAAACCAATCATAAACATAAAAGCGGTTACGGTAGTAGCCTTGTATTTTTTTAGCAATCTCGCTACGTAGTACAAATGAAAAGCAAAACTAGATGCATTCAGCATAATCAATAAGTCGCCTATAAATCCGTCACTACTCAGCGAAAAAGTGTCCACTTTCATCAATAAGACAGCACCCATAAAAGCAATGAATATACCCAAATACACATGGAACTTTATGTGGGTTTTGCTCCCTATGGCAGTATATAAAACTACCATTATAGGAGAAATCATCATGAGCACACTGGCATTTATGGCTGAAGTCATGCTTAAACCTTTAAAAAAAGCCAACATATTAAGTGCTACCCCAAAAAATGCACATACCGCCAAGTCAAAAAAATCTCGTTTATTTTCAATTTTTTCTCGGTCTACCAAAAAATAATAGGAGCCAAAAAAAAGTGCACCACAACCCACTCTCAAGGTTATAAATGCAAAAGGTGAAATAAACTCTGGCATGGCCCATTTGGCAATAGAATAATTGGCTGCATAGAACAATGCAACGCTAAACATAGCCACGTGAACCCCTATTTTTTTGTTTAATACCAAGGCTGCAAATGACGATTTTTTTTTTCAAAGCTTCACTTATTTTAACGGTGGCGGGTCTACTAAATCTCATCCTTTCGAAATAAAAAGCAGATTTTCCACATCCTTTATTTTTATGAATGGTATTGGTTTGTTATCCTTGCATTTATGTATGACTTTATAGCAGGTAAGGTAGATAGAATTACGCCTACAGAAGTAGTAATCGATTGCAACGGTTTAGGCTACTTACTGCATATTTCACTGAATACCTTTGAGGTACTAAAAGACCAAAAACAGGTAAAGGTTTTCGCGCACCTCATTGTACGAGAAGACAGTCATACCCTTTATGGATTTGCAACCACCAATGAACGTCAGTTGTATGTCAAACTTGTTGGTGTGAATGGTGTGGGTCCTAGTACCGCTCGAATGATATTGAGCAGTATGCGCGTAGATGACGTAGTGAGTGCTATCTCCAACAATAACATAGCTGTATTAAAAACCATAAAAGGAATTGGACCTAAAGCTGCCCAACGATTGGTAGTAGAGCTCCAAGATAAACTGGGAGGTATTGGTTCTGACGAGGCGTACACCCTGAGTGGTGGCGGCACCCAAATGGACGAAGCCATGGAAGCACTTATGGCACTTGGTTTTGCTAAACCTGCTATTGCCAAAATACTGCTAAGAATAAGTGCCGATGCAGGCAATAATGCTACCACAGAAGAGTTAATTAAGAAGTCTTTACAATTATTGTAAATTTGTTAGCTAAAAATTAATCAAAGCATATAAGAAGACTATACTTTACAACCAATCAGTATTCGCTTTTGAAAGAAAGAATTTTAAAAACAAATGTACACAGAGCTCTTATAGCTTTGGTGATATTGGCTGCGTATAGTTTTGGAGATGGCACTGCGTTAGGACAAGATGAACCCAGACGCACACCCATAGATCTTAAAGATCCACCAAACATTAAGACCACTTATCAATACGATCCTACCACAGGTAATTACCTGGAAATAATTACCGTAGGCGGAAAACCACTTGGCTCTCCGCGCGTGCTCACTCCTATGGAGTATTCTAAAGCAAAAGAGCGACAAGATCGCAATGTGTATTACCGTAAAAAAAGCAATGCAGACAATTACATAAAAGGCGGGGGTTTGATTCCTAAAATTGCCGTTACTCCAGAGATATTTGATAAAGTATTCGGCGGTGGGGTTATAGACATTAGACCCACCGGAAGTGCAGAAGTTACCTTTGGTGGTAATTTCAACAAAGTAGAAAACCCTAATTTCCCGGTACGCCAACAACGTAACGGACAGTTTGACTTCGGCATGAAAATGCAGCTTAACGTTACCGGCCAAATAGGTGATCGGATGAAGCTGAACTGGAATTACGATACGGAAGCGACTTTTGAGTTTGAAAACCAAATGAAACTCAACTGGGCCGGAGAAGAAGATGATATCCTCAAAAATATAGAACTAGGGAATGTGAGTCTTCCCCTTAATGGTAGTTTAATTCAAGGAGGACGAAACCTGTTTGGTGCAAAAACACAACTTCAATTTGGAAAACTTAAAGTAGCCGTAATTGCAACTCAAGATAAAGGCGAAACCAAAGAAACACAGGTTACTGGAGGTGCTCAAATCACCAATTACAATATTCAAGCACACAATTACGACGTAAACAGACACTACTTCTTGTCCCAGTATTTTGCCAATAATTATAACCAAGCACTTTCAAGACTGCCTGTTATAGCGTCAAATGTGCAGATAAGCTATATTGAGGTTTGGATAACGAATCGTAACAACTCGGTGGGCAACACCCGAAACGTCATGGGTTATATGGACTTAGGTGAAAATGCAGATAATACCTACCGTGATTTCTTGGTGGGCCCTGCCAATGCCTATCCGGACAATTATGCTACTAGCTTATACCGCGATATTGTAGACAGAAGTACGGAGTTTTGTAACCCTATTGATGGTAGATTGCAATTGGGCACAGACTACGAATGCTTAAGCAATGCGCGAAAATTGAATGAAAACGAATTCTCGTACCACCCTACACTAGGTTATTTGTCCCTAAATCAGTCTCTTAACAATGATGAGCTACTTATGGTTGCCTATACCTACACGATTAATGGCGAAAATCATCAAGTAGGAGACCTTACGGTAAATAATTCCATTTCTACTGGCGACAATAGTCACCTAAACCTTAAGCTACTTAAAAATTCTACCATCAAAACGAATTTACCTACATGGAATCTGATGATGAAAAACATCTATTCCTTAAATACGTACAACCTTCAGCAAGAAGATTTTACGATGAATGTAGTATATGCGGATGATCCAAGTGGTGCAGACCTAAACTACCTGCCTGTGGATGCCAGCGAAACACGAATTAAAGAAAAACAACTGATCACAGTTCTGAACCTGGACAAGATAAATAAACAACAAGAAGCAAAGCCTGACGGCGTTTTTGACCTTATAAATGGCGTAACCATAGACGCCACCAAAGGCCGAATTATATTTCCTGTTAGAGAACCTTTTGGTGCGTTTTTACGCGAACAGTTTATTGATAAAACCAAGGCCGACTATTATGTGTACGATTCGCTCTACCAAACAACCAAGTGGAATGCTGAACAAGATTTAAAGCACAATAAATTTTTCTTACGCGGAACGTTTAAGGGATCATCGTCCGATAAAATAAAACTACAATGTTATAACATATCCAAAGGCTCAGTGCGTGTTACGGCTAATGGTAATATGCTAAATGAGGGGTCAGACTATACCGTAGATTATACCATGGGTAATGTTACCATTGTAAATCAAGGCATACTTAACTCAGGCGCAGCGATCAAAGCGACGTGCGAGAGTAATTCTCTTATCAATATTCAACAAAAATCACTAATTGGTACTCGACTAGATTACAAACACTCTGATAAATTACTGCTAGGTGGAACCTATATGTACATGAATGAACGTCCACTTACCAATAAAGTAAACATAGGTGAAGAGCCCTTACGCAACTCTATTTGGGGCTTAGACGGTTCGTACAATACCGAGTCGCGCTTCTTAACGCGTATGGTAGATAAGCTTCCTTTCATCGAAACCAAAGAGAAGTCTACCATTAGCATAACCGGAGAATTTGCGCACCTTATACCTCACAAAGCAAAAACGCAAGGTGACAAAGGGACTTCTTATCTTGACGATTTTGAAGGTGCAGAAACACCTTATGATTTAAAATACGTACGAAGTTGGTATATGGCCAGTACCCCACAAGGGCAACCCGATTTATTCCCAGAGACTACCACATCTTTTAAAGCAGACAGTGCATACAACAGTAAACGAGCCAAGCTGGCATGGTACAACATTGATCCTGTTTTCCAATCTAAAAGCAACCTTACTCCTGCTAATATTAACACCTTACAACAGTCTAATCACTGGGTAAGAACAGTAACGCTTAAAGAACTTTTTGATGAAATAGAACTACAACAAGGTCAGCCACAGCAATTACCAACCCTAGATTTAAGCTACTATCCAGATGAAAGAGGTCAGTATAACTATAACTCTCAAAACATGGAAGCCGACGGTACACTCAATAATCCAAAAGAGAATTGGGCGGGTATCATGCGAAGAATAGAAACCAACGATTTTGAAGCTACCAACATAGACTATATAGAAGTGTGGCTTATGGATCCGTTTGTGTATTCCAAACACCAAGGCACCAAACACAATACAGGTCAGCTATACATCAACTTAGGAAGTGTTTCTGAAGATATAATACCTGACCGAAAAAGATCTGCCGAAAACGGATTACCTGTTCCTAATGGGAACTATACCGTAGACTCTGGCAAATACGCATTGACTCCACGTGGACAAATTATCAATAAAGCATTTGACAATGATCCTGCTGCGCGTACTGCACAAGACATAGGTTTAGATGGCATGAGCGATGAGGTAGAACGAACAAGACTTAAATTTTACCTAGATGGTATTGCAGCCAAACATGGCACGGCGTCTTTAGCGTACAAAATTGCAGAAGCCGATCCTTCTGCAGATAATTATTTGTACCCGCGGGATCCTGTTTATGACGGCAGTAATGCCATGGTACTTCAACGTTATAAAAATTACAACGGTTTTGAGGGCAACAGTACGGTCGATAAATTAGCAGACGGTACTCCAAAATCTGCTAATACCATTCCAGATGACGAAGACATTAATCAGGATTACACCGTAAATCTGAATGAGGAATACTACCAATATAAAATTGAGATTTCACCTGATAAGCTTAGAATAGGCGAAAACTTTGTTACCGATTCTATTTTCACAGATGCTAATCAAATAGATCCAGGAGCTGAACCCAATAAAATAACCTGGTATCAACTCAAAATACCTATACGCCAATACGAGAAAAAAGTAGGAGGTATTCAAGATTTTAAATCGATTCGATTTATGAGAATGTACGTAAGTGGCTTTGAAGATAGTCTAGTGCTGCGCTTTGGAAACTTACAATTGGTTCGTGCAGATTGGAGACGTTACCTCAATACGTTAAAATTCCCGCCGCGCGTTGGTCCGGCTATAGATCCTAACGACCGCACTGAGTTGGTAGTTTCGACGGTTAATGTAAACGAAAACAGTAAACGAGTTCCTATACCTTACGTAGTTCCTCCTGGATTTAGTCGTGAGATAGACCCAACCCAACAAGCCAATGTTCAACAAAACGAACAATCGCTTTCTATAGCGGTATGTAACTTAGGCAAGGATGATGCCCGTGGAGCGTATAGACCAATAGAATACGATATACGTAACTACAAAAAACTAAAAATGTTTGTACACGCAGAGTCTCAAGATCCCTTGATACAAAAAGGAGATGTAGTGGCGATTATGCGTATAGGTACTGACTTAGAGAACAACTTTTACCAATACGAGATTCCACTTACTATCTCGCCCAATGGCAATGCGGATCCGGCTGCGGTTTGGCCTACTGAAAATGAAATACTCATAGAATTAGAAGAGTTTTATAGAGTAAAATTGAACAGACAACTAGCTAATAGTGCTAATCCTAACGGATTCTATTCAGAAACCTTAGCAAACGGACATAAAATTAGTATCATTGGATTACCAGATTTAAGTAACGTAAGAACCATACTCTTAGGTGTAAAAAATCCAAGTAATGGTAGCAGCGATGCGCTCTGTGCGGAAGTATGGTTTAATGAGTTACGCTTGGTGGATTTTGCCAATAAAGGAGGTTATGCTGCAACCACACGAATGGTAGCTAAACTAGCTGATTTTGCTAATGTTGCCGTTTCTGGAAACTACCAATCCATTGGTTTTGGCGGTATAGATAAAAAGCTAAATGAGCGTAACATCACCGAGCAAATACAATACGATATAGCTACAAACCTAGAACTAGGTAAATTTTTCTCCCAGAAATCGGGCATTACGGTACCTATGTTCATAGGCTACAGTGAGAATATTGTTAATCCTAAATTTTATCCTCTAAATCCAGATATATTACTTCGTACTGCTATTAACAACGCTGAAACGCAAACCGAAAGGGATGCCATTCGTATTGCTGCGCAAGACTATAATAGCCGCTATAGCCTGAACTTTACCAACGTAAAGAAAAATAAAACCGGTGCAGGTGAATCACACATTTATGATGTGTCCAATTGGAATTACTCATTTGCATATCAGCGTCTTTTTAGAAGAAGCCAGATTATAGAGCGCAATGACGTTAAGACTTACAGAACGAGCCTAGCCTATAATTTTTCTCCCAAACCTTTATCGTGGGAACCTTTCAAAAAGTCAATAAAATCAAAAAAACTAACTCTTATCAAAGATTTTAACGTTGGTTTAAAACCTTCTAATCTTAACTTTAGAATAGAGGTAGACAGAAGGTATGCGGTGTTAAAAAATAGAGATAACGACAATTTTAAAAGTATAGTTCCGCTTTTGTATGATAAAACCTTTAACATAGGTCGCATTTATGGCGCTAAATGGAATCTGACCAAATCTTTATCAGTAGACTATGCCTCTTCTGCTAACTCTTGGGTAGAAGAGCCTTTTGGCGCATTAGATACCCGTGAAAAGAAAGATTCTATGTGGAGAGATTTCTCATCACTTGGACAACTCCGGGATTTTAACCAGACCGTAAATGCCAACTACAGTCTTCCATTAAGAAAGATAAAAATGCTGGATTGGATGACGGTAACTACCAGATATACCGGAAACTACCAATGGCAAAATGCACCGCCAGCGGCCGTATCATTGGGTAATACCATCCAAAATTCTAGAACAATGGGTGTTACCAGTAACTTGAATTTCATTTCTTTATACAATAAGGTGCCGTTCTTGAAAAAGGTAAATAAGCCTGCAGCAAGAAAATCAGCGGCTCGGGATGAAGAAGATCCAGATGCCGTTAATGCCAAGAAAGAAAAAGACGACTTAAGCGCAACAACAAAAGCTATTTTTCAGTTTCTGATGATGCTAAAACAAGCACAAGGCACTTTTACCTTTACCGATGGAACAACACTTCCTGGATTTAACAAAACCATCGATTACCTTGGCCAGAACTTTAAAAATAATGCTCCGGGTTTGCCATTTGTCATAGGAGGTCAAAGTGAAAACTTTAGAAAGACCATAGCAAGAAACGGATTTTTAACCCAAGACACCAACCAAATATCGCGCTATGTGAACTTGCATGGCGTAGATATTAATGGTAGCGCAACCGTTGAGCCCATCAAAGGATTTAGAATCAACGTTAGTTTTAACAAACGACAAAGTCTAAACATCAATAGTAATTTCAAATACTCAGAAGCACGTGGTACTTTTGAAGATGAATTTTATACAGAAGTAGGAACATTTACTACCTCGTACGGCTCTTGGGCTACCATGTTTGATAAGCTGAACAAAGACTTTTCTTCTGATGCATTTAACCAGTTTAAAAACAACAGATTTGTTATAGCACAGCGTTTACAAAGTAGGGACTTAGGCGCTGGCGGGGTATATGAGCAACTATATGGTGCGCAGCTAAACGATAAGGATACTTCGGGTTACCCACTTGGTTACTCAGCTGGTCACCCTGAAGTGCTACTTCACTCCTTCTTAGCCGCTTATACGGGTAAGAATGCAGGCAATTCTAGCCTCGATGCTTTTAGAAAAATTCCTATACCCAATTGGAGAGTTACTTATAATGGACTGTCACAATTAGACGTTTTCAAAGATATTTTTAGTAATATTTCTATCACGCACGGTTACAGTTCTACCTTAAATATAGGCACTTACCAAAGACCACAAGATTATGGGAAAGATTCTCTTACCATAGGACATGATATAGCAACACAATACCAATATAATAGTGGTGTCTCTATCATAGAAAGACTTACCCCACTTATTGGGATAGATATAACTACCAAAGAAGGAATAAGCGCCAAGTTTGAATATAAAACCGACCGTAATTTACAAATGAACCTAATTACGCGAACCATGGTTGAAATGCGTAACAAAGAGTTCGTAATAGGTGCTGGTTACCGAGCTTCCGGTATTCGCTTACCCATCAAGCTAGATGGGAAAAACATATTACTTCGTAATGATTTAAACATCCGTTTTGACTTCTCCATTCGCGATGGCGTTACCATCGTAAGAACCATTGATGGAAACGGACCTGGTCAAGACTCCTATATTCCAACCGGCGGTATAAAAACAGTGAGCATAAGACCGTCCATCGATTACAAGATAAGTGATGCACTTAATTTTAGAATGTTCTATAACAGAAATGCAAATAATCCGGTTACCAGTAACTCATTCCCATCGGCATTAACAGACTTTGGGGTAACACTTAGATACAACTTGCAATAGACCAAAAGAAATATTACAAAAAAGGCGGAGCTAAAGCTCCGCCTTTTTTGTATCCCGTGTTTTAACTTCTTAATCTATTTTTACGCGTATGGTTCTGGTTATGGCAAATAGCCCTAATCCTCCAGTTATATTATTGGGCAAAGGTCGTGGTTCTGCAAATGGATTATCCGGATTATAGGTTTGCAGTGCTTTGCCGTACGTGTGATACTCCTTCGAAATTCTAGTTACATTCACAAATAAATCTGCGCTTCCTCCCTGATCATCTTTCCATTTATATAGACTAGATTTTAATTTTATGGGAAGATCTAAATTCTCTTCGTTGGTAAAATACTCATTGGTGGCATATGCTGGGAAGGTATCGCTGGCGTAGCCTGTAAATCCTTCCAATCTAAAATACTGAGGCACATCACGCGCCGGGAATGTAAAGAGTATATTGTACTGTACTTCATAATCCCTAACAATGGAATCTACTTTTAAGTCAAAAGCTCCAATGGCTTCAGGTACTTCCACCGTAGAAGTTAAGGTTCCTAAGGTTGGTGTAACCACCTGCAAGATTGCCTCACCCGCCGTTAGATTCAGTTTACCGAGGTATTCATAGAGTTCTTCCACTTTACTGTAGGTAAACGTATAGGTATTTGCACCGCTGGAAACAGTTACATCCGCATCCATTATAACATCGTACTCATTCGATTCAGACGCATTCAAGATGGGCTTACTTTTGGTAATGCGAAATGAATGATATTGTCCATCTACTTCGATATTACCAAAGACTACCGCTTTTTGAGGAATTTCCGGTATCGGTACATTTTCTAGAACGGTTTGACACGATGTTATACTAAGAATTAACGCTGTGTATATCCAAAAATTTTTCATGATTTAGTTAAATGTGTAGTTCCAGCTGATAGAAGGTAAGATAGGAAATAGACTTATTTGCTTCAGGACTTGTTTGCTATCTGGATCAAATTGTTTCTCAGGACCAATGGTATAATAAAATGGATTTTTACGATTGTACAGGTTATAGGCACTAAACTCCCACGTGCGAACACCTCTTTTTGCCACTTTACTTACCTGTACACCAATATCTGCACGATGATACGCCCGCATTCTAAAATCATTTCTGGCCGTATACTCTGTTCCTGTTGGGTAAAATCCAAAATCTTGTCCGTAATTAATCGTGCTGAGCGAACCTAGTTCATAGGTGCTAAGTGGCAAGGTTATGGCGTTTCCTGTGCCGTATACCCACGTAGCAGAGAACGTTACGTTTTCTTTTAATTCGTATATACCCACAACCGAAATATCATGACGTCGATCATACCGCGCATAAAATTTTTGTCCATTATTTAGCTCGTCAAACTGTTGCGTAGTCCAGGATAGCGTGTATCCCACCCAACCGGTAAGCTTACCTTGTTTACGTTGAACTAAAAGCTCACCACCATAACTTACACCTTGTCCAGAGGTAATATTATTTTCCCATGAAATAGATTCAGCTCCTTCTGCACCATCTTGAATAGCTAAAAAGGACGCACCTTCTTTGTAGCCAATTATATTATTCATGGTTTTGTAATACCCTTCTGCAGTCACGCTGAAATTTAACTTTTCAAAATCTTTGGCAACCCCTGCAGCTACCTGCTGACTATTTTGCGGTTTAACCCTATTGGTGGCAGGCACCCATAAATCCGTAGGCAATCCCACACCGCTATTACTCAGTAAATGAACATACTGGTTCATCGTAGCATAAGATGCTTTAAGGGCTAAATCTTGCTTTAAATTATACGAAATCGCCACCCTTGGTTCTGGATTTACATAGGTTTTGTCTTCGGAAGTAAAGGTACTCAATCTCAAGCCAACTAAGGTTTTCATTCGTTGGCTAATCTTCCATTCGTCTTGAATATAGCTGCCTGTTTCTATAGATTTATAGATGGTCTTCCTATTGATACGTTCATCAAAAAAAGCACTTGTGAGTACCAAAGCGTCTGGGGTAAACGTATGTTGTGTTGCTACAAATCCGTATTTCACTTTGTGATTATTGTTTGCATACCAATCAAAATCTTGTTTTAAACTGTAATCCTGTATTCCAGAACCATACCTCAAGGCAAACTGAGAAGTATCATTATTTAATTCTTCTGCTTTAATAGCCAATTCATAAAAACTAGAGACTACAGATGTATTTGAAAATAATTTAGGACTGATAATGTGATTCCATCGGGCGGTTCCTGTTGCATTTCCCCATCCAAAACTCGTTTTGCTTTTATACGTGCTATTATCTGATTTTTCGTTGAAATTGGCGTAAAACTTATCTCTGCCGAAATAGCCACTTAGGTACACTCTGTTATTCGCATTGATTTCGTAATTAGCTTTTGCATTTAAGTCATAAAAAAAATAACCTGCAGTGTTCCCATTATTAGCGGCTAGGATTATGGGTTGTGCTAATGCATCAATATACGTGCGTCTTCCGGAAACAATAAAAGACCCTTTACCCTTGGCAAACGGGCCTTCAAGTAAGCCTTTAGAAGATATAACACCTATACCTAATTCACCAGTGTACTTTTGCTTATTGCCGTCTTTCATATTCATGTCGATAACAGAAGAAAGTCTACCTCCATATTCGGCAGGAAAGCCACCTTTTATCAGTTCTACACTGCGCAGCGCATCTCCATTAAACAACGAAAAAAATCCGAAAAGATGTTGCGCATTATACACCGTCGCACCGTCAAGTATGATTAGATTTTGATCAGGACCACCGCCTCGTACATAGAGACCACTTTGGCCTTCGCTGCCACTTTGCACCCCTGGCATAAGCTGCAGTACCTTCAGCACATCCTTTTCACCCATTAATGCAGGAATGTCTTTGATCGTTTTAATCGGAATTTCGATTGTGCTCATTTGCACATCTTCACTAACATTTTTTTGGGTTCTACTCCCTTTCACTACAACCTCTCCGATATCTGTTTGAGCATCGCTCAAGGTAACCGATAAGACTTTATCTGCTGCAATGTCGACTACTTGAACTAAGGGTTTGTACCCTATAAAATGGTAAACTACCGTATGCTTGCCTGCGGGCAACTGTAATGCGTAGTAACCAAAATTATTGGAAACCGTACCTGCACTTTTATTGCTGGTGTAAATAGAAACACCCAATAGTAATTCCCCACTACCCGCTTCTTTTACATAGCCTGATAAGGTATAGGACTGTTGAGCGATAGCATTCGTACTCAAAAGTAAGAGCGCAGCCATACCTGTTATTTTATAGAACTGTTGCATGCTCTTCAACTCGTGAGTGAAGAAGGTAATTACTCGCATTTAAGCGACAATGATATTAAATTCTTTGGATTGTTTATTTACTATTTACGTAATCTTTTAAATACAGGTACTCTTCGGTAAGTTCACCGTTTTGGGTAATTCTAGCTCGTTTTAAAATTTCATCTTGATCGCCATTCACTAGTAAAGGCATAATATGTTCAAGCAGTAAATTCCCGAATTCCTCACTTGCATTTTTAGGCATCTCGGTAGGTAAGTTGGTAACCGCCATTACATCTATAGTGTCTTCGCCAAACGGAGCAACCATCTTTTGCTCACTTTTACTCCACCCAAATGTAGGATCGTAAATATCGGTAGCCTTCATGGTAATAGGTACACTTCCTTCTACATCGCAAGTAATGTCTGCTATTACCTTAATATTAAAATTGGGAAGTTGAGTGTCTTTTTTCTCAAATAAGGGAGCTATGTCATCTTCCCAATACATGCCATTAATAAGAATATCAGAATGCGTTAAAAAATTATCAAACTCACAGCAATACTCGGTATGATGATCGTAAAAATGGCCTAATTGCCATGAGCCTCCATCCTTACGGTGATACAAATCCCAGCTGGTGAGTTGCGTAAAATAAGCTCCCGTAGGCGGCTGCGAAATAAACTCCTGTGGCGAAACCTCTTTTATTTTCATGAGATCTAAGACCTCACGTATTCCTTCTGCTACACGACCGTTTCCGGTAAATACCAGACGCGTTCTTCGCAAATCGAGCTGACTCAATAAATCCATTGATTTTTGATAATCATTGGTAACATATGCTGGAGGTAGTTCATACTGACCCGTTTTTTTTCCGTAAGCTAAGAAAGCATTATATGCCCCAACAATACCTGCCCATTTACCAAATCCGAGAATACGTCCTCCTCCAGTCCAAGTAAGGGGTTCGTAATCTATAAGTGTAATTTTTTTGGTTACTATTTCTTGTAACAGTTTCTTGTTGTAAGCCTGCTCTTTTATCGTGTGTGAAAAAAATAAGTACGTTTTATTCGGGATAAGTTTACCTACTGGCACTTCTTTAATACCCAACAAAATATCGCAATCGCTCATGTCTGAAATTACCATAACCCCAGCAGCAGCATATTCTTGATCGGTGAATGTTCGGTCTAATGAAGACTCAACTAACAGCTCTACGTGTGGGTAGCGATTCTTAAACTCGGAACACAGAGCCGGTGTAAGTGCTACTCTCTTGTCTGCCGGCACTTTCCATTCTCGTATTAAGCCTATTTTCATGTGATTTTTTATTTTTTAAGGGATTATTAGGGTGATACAAATTGCCGCTTACGGCACTTCATGATATTTTTTGGCTCAATTTATAGCCTGTGGTTTGATAGTAGTTAAGGCATCATTATAAAACGAAACAAGCTCTGGAGGTCCACTATCCATAGAACTCCATTGCACTTTATGATCTAATTTGTTGGTTTTGCGTCTCACGAAATACGTCATGTTTCCCTCTTCGTTACCTGATAATTGATTAAAACGTATAGCGTCTAAACGAGAGCACATCGCCTTATAGACTTTGGCTGTTACAGGGGCAATCTCGTTGCTTGTGAGCGGTGAGCCTATGGTTCCTGAGGTCATAAATTGCTGACCGTTAGGTAGTATATAGGAAGAAGTTGTAGTACCTGCAAAACCACCGTAGGATCCTATTTCGATAAATTGTGTAGGCAATTGACTTACCGAATAAAGTGTAGGTCTACATTGCATAAATGCAAAAACACAAAGTATGGCGAATAGTAACTTCTTCACGAGGCGAATGTAGTATTTTGAAATGGTAGACTAAGGTAAAATGGATTAAGTCTCAGTATTAATAGTGTAAATGGGACGAATGACTGTATTTTTGCATGCTGCTTTTAGGAGGTTAAACTTCTAAACTTAGCACTATAAACTAATCTGGGGCTGTTCTGGCTTTTGACGGGTTGGCCAATAGATGTGTAAGCACGTAGAGCTTGAGGGTATGCTCTTAAATATCGCTTTCAACAACGTAAACGGCGAGTCTAACTTTGCCATGGCTGCGTAGTCTTAGAGACTAAGCAATTGCCATCCGCTTGCCCAAGTCATGTCTCGGATACGAGGGATCACAGGCGGTCGATAATCTGAGATAATTTTGGTGTATTTCTACCAAGCCAAAATTTATAACGTAGGATAAGGATAGTTTGGGTTTGTAATGCACCTGGCCTGTCTCGAAAATCAAGCAAAACTACACGTGTAGAAAGCGCAACTCTATTCCGATTCGGACCCGGGTTCGACTCCCGGCAGCTCCACTTCTAAAAAAGTCACCTTGCAGGTGGCTTTTTTATTTAGTAACGCCCATACTTAGTATCTCTCGCTGCAGTGTACTAAAAATGCACCCAATGCAATAAGTACAATAGCTACTATATTTTTCCAACTTAGCTTTTCCTTAAAAAAAATAACACTGAATACTATGGTGGTTAAGGGTGTAGCTAAGTACACCAAACTAGCTATAAAAGGATCTGTTATTTTGAGACCCAGTAGTCCTAAAAATTGCGCCAAAAGAATGATAATACTCATGATTACCACGGGTTTTAAAAAAATCTTAGATTGCCCGATTATGTCTATTTTTTTTCGTTGCCTAAGCACCCATAATACCCCCAAAAATAAAACCATAACTTCTTGATTTGCTAGGATTAATAAAGGCGAAATGTGGGCTGTTAGGTTTTCCCACTGGATGATAGACGCACCCGAGAAACTTAAGGTCATTAACAAAAGAAGTACATGCTCCTTTAATGTTATTTTTAGTTGGGTTTCACGCGAAGCACACAGAAATAAACTAAACCCCACGATAATAATAACGCCACCCAAAAGCGATACATAAATACTAATATGCTTAACAAACACAAGGTATATCGTGGCAAAAAAAACGCCTATAAGATTATATATCCCAACCCACTGTAACGATGCTCTTTTTATCACCAACAACATACATACAAGTCCGACAACGCCTATAAACGACCCTACCGTTATTCGCCATAATTCAGCGTTACTCATCCATTCTAGATCCAACACAACAACGCCAAACACGGTTATCAGACTCGTAAAAAAAGCTCTGTATGTCATGATAAGTGAAACAGACCCTTTTTCCAGGCTCTTTTTCCAAAGTACATTGTTTAAGGCATAACACAGAATCGAAAAAAACAGATATCCCATTTAGTTTTTTGGTGCCGATGACTTTAAAATAAATGGTATAGAAATAGTCTTAAAGTAATTAAAACCTGTTAGGGTTATAAGCCTATGTAACTCGACCAGCGATGAGGCATTTTCCTTCTTATTATTTTCTGCAAAACTGATTTTTAAATAGGTAAAGTGGTAAAATAGACCCAGATAATTATGATAACTCATTTCCGCCTTTTCTAGCTCTACTATTTCTAAGTTTCTTCGAGCGGGCTTTAAATCATTGGTAAATACATTTAAATTGGCCAGACTAATTAAGGTAATCGCAGTGGTTGTTTTTGCATTCCAACGATCGGACTCCAATAATTCTTCATAGTATAAATCGAGAATCGTAGCTAACGTATTCATCTCATTTTTAAGAATAAGTGCTAGGAACAACTCTTGTGAAAAGTGAGTCATATTGCGCTGTTTACACTGCCTAAGAATTTCTTTAAGTAAGACAGGATCTCTGGTTTCACTCGCCATTATTTTATAGCCGTAGTATCTTCCCAATAATACGTGATGCAGAGAATTACTATTTTTAGGCAATTGAATCTCCTTGTTTTGAAACCCACTGCCGTTGAAAAAATGCCTATATTCGAGGATTAGATTCGAAAAAAAGACATCAGATACGTTGGAATTAAGCGCTCTAATCAAAATTACAACATCGCCGTATAACGTGTTAAGATTTGAATAATCTATATACGTTAAAGGAACCATATTTCTGAATGAATCTATGGGTAAAAGCTCTTTGTAGAGTGCTAACGCCGTTTCTCTCGATATCCTGAGGAACGCATGAGACAGTATAGTTCCCAATTTCATTTGAGGACCTTCAGGCACTTTATCTAACGCTAAACCACTAAAAATTACCGAAAGACTCTTCACGTCATATCTCTCCACAACCGAACCAATGAAGCTAGCAATTGGTGCTATATTCAAGGTGTTTAATAAGCCAATGTTCAAGAGTTTGACATCTTCAGCGCTTATGTTGCCTGAAGTCTGCATATGAAGTAACTTCTGGTAAAAATACCAATCGTCAAAATTACTCTTGTTGTTTAGATAGTTTGCGTAGGACTTAAACCCGAGATATTGAGATAATATGTTAAGTGTAATTAACGATGGGGTGGTCCTCTCTAAAAAGCCAAATAATCTGCGAAGTGTGTTGTAGCTAATCGTTAATCCCGTAACAGACTCTATATCCTCTTTTAGTAATTTAACATCGCGAACACCCTTTACAGGTATAACAGCCTTTTTCTGTACATCTTCTACAAGATGCGAATATTCGAATTTCATACGTTTTGTCGGGCTTATTATGAGCCAAATATAAAACTATTAGTTTTAAACCTTATAAATAATTCGTGTCTATTGGTAGTGTTAACTAATTGCACACCAACATAATACCACTTTCGCGGGCTTATTATGGGCTAAGTAATATAATCGTACTGATATATTTGTGTAGAATTTTAAAATAGCTTAATACATGATGAAACAGCATGTCCCAATAACCTCTGAAATTAGTCACGAAGAACTTACAAGCATTCTATATAACTGGAACAAGTATCAGGTTGTAACAGTACTGGAATCCTACCAAGAATTGTCTAAAAGAACACTTCAAACGCCAAGTCTATTGAGCATCCTAGTAGAAATAAAGATACAAAAAAATGTGTCTAAATTTTGTCAAGCAAACCAATTTTATAGGATTGAAGATTTTATTGAATCGTATAACGAATCTCATAAAGCCCAGGTTGATCCTAACAAGGATAATACGCCAGATGAATTTGGCCTTTGTTGGGTATAGCAAGATAACCACTATTATTCGTGTAATAAACGCATCTCCATAAGCACGCTGCCCATCCAATGACCTAAAAAAGAAGTACTAAAATAAACTAGTAAGATTGATCTTTTTTCTTCATTTTTGAACTATGATAAATAAAAAATCAATTTTAAGCATTTTACTTTTTTCCCTGCTCATCGTTACAGGATGTAAAGAACAAGATACACCAGTAGTACCCACACCAGCACCAACCAAAACTGCATTAATTAGTGCATCACCTTGGATAACAACTGCTATTACCATTAGTCCTGCTTTAGATTTAGGCGGGATTATTATTTCGGATTTGTATGCACTTTCAGACGCATGTGACAACGACAATTTAGCTATTTACAAAAACGACGGAACAGGTACTTATGATGAAGGTGCTTCAAAATGCGATGATTTAGATCCTCAAACCTCTGCATTTAATTGGGCTTTTAATGCAGATGAAACACAACTAATAGAAGATGGTCAAACCATCTACACTATTAATGAGCTATCGGCGACTAGCATGAAACTTGGAGATTCATTTGATGGGGCCGAAATTGGAGCAACGCCAGGGACAACGTACACTGTTACGATAACACTAAAGCATCAATAAGCTAATAAATACATAGTTTGGGTTTCGACCTACCACACAATAAAAAAAGACTCGTCACTAGCGGGTCTTTTTTTATTTCATCATTACCTCAAATCGTGTTACTTTTTTTACTTCAAGGGGTTTACTGCCAATCGGTCTAAATACCTATTTTTGCTTTACATTATGTCCAAAACCATCATCTACTAAGAACAGCTAAACGAAATAACACCTTGAAATTTGGCAAAGTAGATAATCCAGAAATACTCGATCTTAGGCTGCCTAAGGACCATATTGACACCCACAGAATACTGAATTGCAGCAAGGGTAAACATCTCCAACCGAAGATATACATAGGCTGCCCCAGGTGGGCCAAGACCGAACTCAAAGGCTTTTATCCAAAGGGCACCAAAGATGAACTTACGTACTACTCTACCCAGTTCAATGCTATTGAGATGAATGCTTTTTACTACCGTATTTTCCCTGCCGCAACCGTCGACAAATGGTACGGCCGATCTGCTCCCGATTTTACATTCTTTCCAAAAGTACCTCAGCTCATTAGCCAGTTTCGTCGTCTCAAAAATTGTGAAAACGAGCTGAACGACTTCTTTGTTTCCATCTCGCATTTTAACGAAAAACGAGGAACTGTTTTCTTACAAATGAATGAAAATTATGGTCCTAGTAATTTTAATGATTTTGCCAATTTTATAGAATCATGGCCCAAAGACCTACCCTTAACCGCAGAACTTAGGCATGCAGATTGGTTTAATAACCGCGGGATAGCTGATGAACTATACAGCTTACTAGAAGAGAATAAGGTAGGAAATACCATAACCGATACCGCTGGCAGAAGAGACATAATGCATATGAGACTAACTACACCAACCTGCTTTGTTCGCTTTACAGGAGCCAATCATTGCAGTGACGTAGACCGTCTAGACGAATGGTTTGAAAGACTCACAGAATGGAAAAACCTGGGCATAGAACAGATTAATTTTTTCATACACCAAACCATTGAAAAAGACCTGCAAATGCTAAGTGTAAGACTGATTCAAAAAATAAATAAAGAATGGGGATATAATTTGGTGGTTCCTGGAGAGGTGAATGGAACTTTATTTTAGCATTTGAAAGCGCTAAACAAGCATTCATATAAGCGCATCTCAGGACAAAATAATTCCAACCGGGCAATGATCGCTTCCAAAAACGTCATTGTCTATAAACGCACTTGTTACCTTTGGCATAAGCGTTTCGGAAACTAAAAAATAATCAATTCGCCATCCTGCGTTACTGGCTCGAGCGTTAAACCGCTGACTCCAAAAACTATATTTTTCTGTCGTTGGATTAAGTTCTCTAAAACTGTCTTTTAGACCTATACTTAAAATATTACTCATCCCATCTATCTCCACTTGGGTATAACCACTGGTTTTATTATAGTTTGGTTTGTCATTCTTAAGGTCTAAAGCCGTATGCGCAACATTAAAGTCACCTGTTACTATAACTGGCTTTTGAATTTGTAAATTAGTTAAATAGCTTTTAAATGCAGCATCCCAAGTTGCTCTATATTCAAGCCTTTTTAAACCAGCACCACTATTGGGCACGTAAACATTTACCAAGTAGAAATCTGTAAATTCTGCACAAATCACTCTGCCTTCATCGTCGTGTTCAACAACGCCTATATCACGCGTAACATTTAACGCTTCTTCTTTACTTATAATGGCCACACCACTATATCCTTTTTTGGTTGCTGAGTTGGCATATATATGAAAGCCATCTAAATCTGCTAATGCCTCTACTACTTGATCTTCTTGTGCCTTGGTTTCTTGAAGACAATACACATCGGCGCTACTTTGAATTATAATGTCTATAAGTCCTTTGCCCACCGAAGCTCTAACGCCATTCACATTCCACGATACTATTTGCATAAAGCAAAGGTATGATTATGTAGTTGCATAACACGTCATTAGCGCACCTTATAGTTTCAACTGTTCGATTAACTTTGAAACTATGTTCCAAACCATTTTTACGCAATCCATTGAAAACAAAAGGATAATATCTATCAGTATGTACGGAGAGACATCGTCGTGGATAGGATTTGTAATTGCCGTAAATGAAGAGTTAGTAACTATGGAACATCTATCCAAATATGGAAGGTATGATGGCATCGTCACTCTAAAAATAGTAGACATAGAACGCTTAGATATAGACGATGAAATATGCCGGAGTATACACTTCTTATACCATAACAAAGCAGAATTAGAACGACTTTCTAAAACGTACGAAAATAGAGAACGAAATACAGGTGACTTTTTAGCTGTTCTATCTGAGTGTAAGGAAAAAAATCTTATTTGCTCTGTAGACACCAAAGAATTATACCTCGCCTGCTTTGTGATTGATGTAAATTTTGAAGAAATTCACTTTTTAGCTATTGACGAGTACGGACAAAAGGATGGTGAATGTTTCGTTAAAATGGAGGACATAAATTATGTGTCATGTGGCAGATTACAAGAAATGAGACGATTGCTACTGTACAATATTCATTATAGAATTTAAGTCTCTTCTAAGATTATGTTCTATTACTTAGCTAAATCTTCAGTTATTCAATGGCAATAATCTTTTCCTTTTTTCCTGCGAATAGTACATCGTCACCTTGTACTAATCCCATGATTGCCTGACCTATGGGCGAAATAGCAGAAATCGCATATACAGTTTTTTCTCCCACTTCTATTTTACCAATGCCCACACTGATGTACATTACTTTCTTATCGGTAGTAATAACTGCTCCTAACTGAGCAGAGTTACAATTCTTTTCTGTACTTATTTGGCCCAATATATTTCTCTCGCGTATAGCATTATTCATGGTTTGGTTTAGCCTGTCTAGCTCCTCCTGTCCCATGGCTCTTGCTGTTTCAAACTTATTACCTGATGTACTGTTTTCTTCCCCTACAATAGACTCTTGAACCTTATCAATAGCAGATTGAAGCTCAGCTAATTGAGTATTCACTTTAGCCATGCATGCTTCATATATTGTCTTTTTCATACTTACCATCTCAAATGTAGTTCTTAGTAACTTTAGTTGCAATACTTTTTGTATGAATTACACACATTTGTACTTAATGTTAAGTTTTATTAAAAAATTATTCGGCCCGAGTGTAGACCTTGCTGAAAAGATAAAAGAGGGTGCCATTATACTAGATGTGAGAAGTGCAGGTGAGTATGCAAGTGGTCACGTAAAAGGAAGTAAAAATATACCGCTAGGTAATATTAGCGCTAAGATGGAAACCATCAAAAAATGGGATAAACCAATCATTGCATGCTGTGCAAGTGGGATGAGAAGCGGTAGCGCAGTTTCTGTATTAAAACGAAATGGCATAGAGGCCTACAACGCAGGCCCATGGCAAAAAGCCAATAAACTAGCAAATAAATAATTTATTCTATCCGAAATTATTGATTTTAAAAAAATTTGGTTACTCTGTTTTTCAGCGTTCTTAGGTCTTTTTTCAATAGTATTTATACGTTTCTGAAATCTATTCTGTATTATTGACCTAAATAAATAGTATTATATATGAAAAGAGTATCAATAACTTTAATGGCAAGTGTTGTAGTTTTTGCAAGCTTTGCATGGATTGTCAGCGCATTAGTAGCGGACGACGTAAAAGGAACTTATTGGAATGCAGACAAAACTGCCCAAATACGTATTTACAAAGGCACCAATGACAAGTACTACGGGAAAATAGAGATGCTTACTGCGCCTAATAACCCTGACGGAACACCCAAAAAAGATCCAAACAACCCAAAAGCTAACCTCCGCGACAGAGATCGTTTAGGTATGGTTATTATGAATGGTTTTACATGGAATGCATCTGAACAAAAGTGGGAGAAAGGAACCATTTACGATCCTACTGAAGGTAAAACATACGATGGATATATTTACTTTGAGGGCGATAATAAAAAAGTATTGAAGCTTCGCGGCTATGTAATGGGCATGACCTGGCTAGGTCGTACATCCGATTGGCAACGAATAAAATAGACCTTTAAAAATTATTGATGCACTGATTAAGTGCCTGAAACGGACTCCACAAAGTTTAAAAATGCCTGCACCTCGTGTAGGCATTTTTTTTGATCTTCAAGCATCGACAGATGGCCGACATCTTCAAGTACACTCACCTGTGAGAGCTTACATAATGCTGCCATCTTATACACGTCATCTTTGGAATAGTGGGTATCTTTTTCACCTAAAAGCCAAAGCACAGGCTTCTTAAATTGGGATAGCACGGCTCGTTTGTCTTCCCTATTTTTCATTCCTTCCAATCCTGCTATTATCGAGCTGGTTGGCGTTGAACTTACCATTGGTGTCATCTTTTCCTTGGCTATATCTACATGCAAGGGTGCGACTAGGCCAGGAACAAAAAAACTGAAAAACTCTTTGGTTCCACGCTTCTCAATAAACCGAATTGTTTTTTCCCTATTTATCTTTTTTTCAGCACTATCTGCCATCGCAGAAGAGTGCATAAATGCCGCTCCTCTAAGCTCAGTGCCGTACTGCTCCATATAATCTGCTAGAATATATCCTCCCATGCTATGGCCACACATAATAGTATGTGTAGCGTTTTCAGCAACAAGTAATTCATGCACTTGATTTGCAACTTGCGTTAGGCTTCCAAACGCCATTTGGCTGCTTTTCCCAAAACCAGGCAAGTCAATCGCTATGCAAGTGAAACGTGATGACAAACTAGCAATTAATTCTTCCCATATTTCACTGTTTTCGCAAAAACCGTGTAAAAAACAAAGGTGGGGACCACTCCCCACCTTTGAATATGAAATATTTTTAAACGTTAGGCTCAAAGATGTTAATCGTAGAACTTATAACGGGTATCTGTTACGTCAGCTTTTTTATTTAATGCCATTTGGATATCACCTTCTATGCCTTGAGAATTTTCCATTTTAAGTAGCATTTTTAAAGAAGCAACATCTGCAGGATCGTATTGATTTTCATTATTTACAAATACTACGGCTACTGCTCCTTTACCTTCTACTACCTCAGAACGTTTCCCAACGGGTGTACCCAATACCGTACCGATAATTTTTTCATCTTGACCAATAAATGCAAGACTTCCTGTCATGAAAGACGTAGCTGGTGCAGATATCACATCTACTCCTAAAGCTTTAGCCAATTCGTCTGCTGATGTGGCTTTTGCTAATGCCCCTTCCATTTTAGGTTTTAGGTCTTTAGCTTTTAATTCATTTCGAACCAAAGTCTCTAATTCACCCCTCAAATCTTGCGCATCAGGCAGTCCCGCACTTCTCATTTTTGAAACTCTAGCTACTAAGTAACTTCCGTTAAGGTCTATAATAGATGAAATGTCACCTTCTTTCGTATTTTCATCAAATAACCAACGAGCTACCTTATTAGGCTCTGAAATACCAGCAATACTTCTATTTTCCTCTGTTATTCTATTAGCAACACGTTTAGTGATGTTCATAGACTCAGCTACTTCTTCGAAGCTTTTATCTCCCTGCGCTTTGGTTAATAACTCACCAGCTAACTTATATACATCTCCATCTGTATTAGAGCTTGCAAAAAGACTTTGGTCTAACACAGCAACTTGAACCGTTTTACGGCTTACTGCGCTGGTCGCTTTGGCCAAGTGCACACCGCGCTCACTTCTTACGATTACGTAGTTTCCTTCTCCACTGTTGTACAAAGTTTTCATCAGTCTCTTAGGATAAACACCACTCTCTTCACGTACCCAACCCATGTCACCACCTGTATTTCGAGTAGCGTCATAGTTTTTCAAAGAAGCCTCAGTAGCAAAAGTGGTTTCGCCACTTTTAATTTTCGCTAATACTGCTCTAGCATCTTCTTCTGCTTTTGCAGTATCTGATCCAAATACACTGAAAAGAATGTGACTTGCTTTAACAGAACGAAGTGAATCATTGCCCGTAGCCAACACCTTGAAAAGAGTGTATACTCCATCTTTTTGGAATGGCCCAACCACTTTTCCAGTTTCCGCTCCAAAAATATTATCTTCCATTTCTGGAGAAAAAGACCCTCTTACTTTAAAAGTTGGATCAAAAGGGGTCTCACTGTTCATGATGCTCACAAATAGAGAATCTTCTGTAGTGCTTGCAAATTTCTCGATAGCCTCTGCAGTCCAGTCAAGCATTCTAATTGAATCCTCTCTAGACGGAATCACATAAAGGTTTACGAATTCTATGTCTCTGCTAGCCTTTTGCTCATACTTCTCTCCAAATCGCTTGGCATAAGAGATTAATTGTTTATCAGAAACCTCATATAAAGAATCAGCAACTTGCTGATATGGAAGAGCAACTATACTTGCATTAATAGACTTACGTTCGTCTTGTCCTTTAATTCTGGCATCTAAATCCGTAGAATAAAAAGAACTTGAGATTAATGCAGAATATTTCTGATTAACTAAAGATGCAGTAAATTGGTCTTGGAATGTTTTCCAATTTTTTAAAGCCTCCGGGTTTGCGTTAATGTCCTCTTTTAAAAACCTAACTAATCTGTTCTTATCAAAAACTCCTGTATTAGGGTCTGTGAATGACTGACGTATTTGTGCATGTGTATTATCTCCGATGGTTAAGTCTTCAAGCTCTGCTGCACTTATCGATAAACCCAATTTTTCGTGTTCAGGCTTTATTGTTTTTGCTTCTATCAATTGTTTCCAAGCCTCATCTCTATATTGTGCAGAAGTGGCCTCATCCATCACAAATCCTGGATTATTTTGTAAAACTTGATTTTTCAGTTCCTCGAACTTACCATTAAACTCTTCATACGTAATTGACTGGCCCGCTATAGATCCTACATTATTTTCGCTAGAACCAAAAATACTGGTTCCTGAACTCACAAAGTCTGTAAGTACAAATGCTAGCATAGCTGCACCTATTACTAACAAAAGACATCCTGATTTATTTTGGATCTTTTGTAAAAGGCTTTCTTCTTCGTTGTTATATTTATCTGACATATTGGTCTTTAAAAAATAGTGTGCAAATTAAGTGGTTTTGTGCTTAAAAGTCAACGTAAATGTGGGCTAGTCCGTTCTAAGTATTTCTGTTCTTCTTTCTTTTCAAATAATTGCATGTAACCATTTGAAAATTAGTGTACTTACATTTCTTTATAAACCGAATACTTTTGTTTTTTATGACAGAACTTTTCTCTGACTATTATTTTTATTTTTAGAATACATGCTTTTTTAGGCTTTTTTAAGCTCACTATAAAGTTGTCTTCTGGTTGATTTTTTGCTTCATATAAACTGCTACCTTTATATAGTTTCACCTTTTTATCCTGATATTTAACCTTTATTTTATAGCTTACCTTAGAAGGTGAAATGGTATTGATCCATAGTGATAAACTATCCGCTTCATCTAAGAGCGCTATATTGTTAAATGCCGTTTTAGCATTTATAACTTCTTTACAGATCGAGTGATTTGAAATACGACTCATTTCAATACTGGTCTCATTGTTAACATTATTGGAAGTATATACTGTTACCACTTCCCCATCTTGGGCGTCAATATCTAAATAATCTCCATAAAAAACATTTTTACCCGGTAAAGGAATTGGATTTTGATTTAAGAAGGAGGACTGAAAATCGTTACCTAGAACATATTTGCTAATAGCCAACTTATAAAATACACTTTGAGGGGATTCTGAAAAATCGTAAAAGGCTATAAACACTTCACCAGATTTTTGGTCAATAGTTAGATTAGGGAAATATTGATGGCCGTCAGCTGTGTCCTTAGATACATTAATACGCTCACTCCAAGTGTTCCCTTGGTCTTTAGAGTATATTAGCCAAACATCTGCATTACCATTAAACTCGTCTGCCCAAGTTACATATTGTATATCTTTAACCGTATCGCTTGCTATAAAAGGCATCCCGTTAGCTCTCATTATGTGTGGCATATCCATATCCCAGCCTCCCGGTTGAAATGCTATAATTTGATCCTTGCCCCAGGTAACCCCTCCATCAGAGCTTTTATCTATCCAAATAGATTCATATCCAGCCCAAACTGCATATACTTCACCATTTTTGCCAACCGCTGAAGTTGCACCTTCTAAGGTATTGTCGCTATCTAAGCAATCTCCTGTGGTATCTGAGATTGTAATTGCAGTAGAAAATGAATCACTTTTAAGATCATACTTCGAAAATCTTATTCTACTTCTATCTGCTTGATTATCACTGCCGTATTTGTCAAACTCCGTCCATGTCACATATAAATTGCCATTATATTCTGCGCTATGATTATCGGAACTTAGCCAAGGCTTATCTTGCATCTTATTCCCATTATACCCTACAGAATAGGATTTTTCTTTCCAATTATAGGGATCCATTATTTTTTGGACCACGATTCTATCAAACCAAGCACCGTATTCTTTTTTAGGTGCCTTAGCCAAATGAGCAAAGTATAACGTAGTATCACTGTAATGTAATACAGGATCTCCATAAACACCCAAAGGAGACGTACTTATTGTCTTACTAAAACTATTCGAACCAATTGATTCGACATAAAAGTTATTAATATTTGAAGCTGCAACAATTGTTTTTGTTATCGGATGAAGCGCTATGCTTGGTTCATTTGGATTATTGGTATTATCTAGTGTTACACGCATTGACTGAGCTTGATTTAGCAGAAATGCAAGTGAAAGTAGCGCAGTAATCGATATCCTCATAGGGCAAATGTAATGTATACTAACGGCACTCTATTTTGGACTAATTAACTCATTAGTACCTCATCTCTACCAAACCAGAAATTGCTTCTGATTTATCTGTACCTAATTGTAACACAAAAAAATAGGTGCCCTCTGGCAATAACTCCTCTTGTCCAAACACACCACCTGTCCAGCACGTCTCGGGGTTATCTGTCACAAAAACCCGTTCCCCCCATCTATTGTATATCTTGAGGCTATACTCCGTACATTCTAAAAAATCTCCGTCAAACTTAAAACAATCATTAAGCCCGTCATTATTAGGCGTAAAGACATTATACAGTTTGATTTGGGGTACTTTCTTGGCGGTTATCACTACTTGCTGTTCATAGCTGCTTGCGCAAGGTGTTCCTTGGTTTACCAAAAGCTTTATACTAAAAGTGCCCATAGAAGTGTACTGATGTTTAGGATTGTTGCTTTCAGAAAAAGTACTATCACCAAAATCCCACGAATAAGAAGCTGCATTCGTGCTTGTGTTTTCTATCGTAAGCTTATTATCGCACCCTTCAAAATTGACATTGAATTCAGCATCAGATTGAGCTAACACCGTTATTTCTCGTTTATACACTGAAGATATATTACACGTATTACTATCTATCACCGTGAGGGTAGCTATATATTTACCTGGGTTTTGATATACGTGCTTTGGGTTAATGAGTGTAGATGTATCTCCGTCTCCAAAATCCCAATAAAACTTGCCACCAAGTACGCTTTTATTGATAAATTGGGCATTGAGCGGACCACAACCTATAGCAGGTGTAACGATAAAATCTGCAATTACCGCTGATTTTATTTGTAAGTCTATTTTAAAAGAAGCGTTGGAGCACCGTACACTTGGATTTTGGGTATAAACAGCTCCAGAGGTAGTCGGAAAATCCTGATATCCTGTTCTGCCTTGTTCAGGACAACTGCTGCACACACTTTGATATACCACTCCTTTTCGGTCAAATCTACTAGTTCCTCCGTCTACATGATCACCAGTACTATCCCCACCAAAATAAGTAGCATAAAGTAAATCTTTGGCATCTCTACCAAACACAATAATGTAAAAATCCTCTCCATCTGTTTCTTTTTGAACAGCATCCGCCGTGACGGGCATATTCAAAGTAGAGCCTGGATGGAGATCTGGATCCACATTAGAGCCCCAACCTGAAAAGTAAATATGATCACATACGTCTATTAAAAAAGCGCTAGGTGTTAAATTGGGTTTTAAGTTTCTATTTCCAAATGTTGTTTGTAAGTCAACGTTCTGAAGCAGAGTATCCATTCTAAAAACAAACTGACCCAGATTGCTACTACCATAAGCTCCTGTCGTTTTGGTTACAGCTCCTTCCGTTTGGCCAGCTGCATATATCCGCTCATCTGCATCTAAACCAATAAAATAAATCTGATCATAGGCAGGCGTACCCCAATAAGATAATCTAAGCAGACTTCTATCTGTTTTATCTATAACGGCAAGCAAGCCATCTACATTTCCACTTAATGTTGACCCATATACACCAGCTGTGGTGTCTAAGTTGCTACTGGTAGTACCTCCAGCTACATATATCCTATTTTGTATGCCTAATTTGATACTATACAGCGCATCTGCACCGCTCCCTCCTAGATACGTAGCCCAATTAAGGGTCTTCAGATCAGGTGATATTTCACACACATACCCATCATATCCGCCAGCGCGTATATTCTGAAAGGCATTGGTAGTAGGCATATTATCAGAAAAGGTACACGTTGCCACTAAAATATTCCCGTCATCGTCCGTAATGATGTCTCCTCGGTAATCATCAGAGTAGTTATAACGCAGGAAAGAACTTTGATTTAAACCATCATTTCTATCCCCTCCTATGAAGGTAGAGCCTAACAGAGTTTTTCCATCTGAGGAGAATTTAGTTACATAGATATCTGTATTTTCGACAATTGTATCGTTTTTGATGCTTTGAAAAGCATCGCTGCTCACAGGAAAATCAGAAGAATAGGTTGTACCTAGAATAACTAGATTATCATCACGATCTACCACTAAACTATGCGGATATTCATCTAATTTTCCGCCCAAATAGGTAGCCCATAAAAGACTAGTTCCTGAACTATCGTACTTACTAATACTAACGTCACTCGGCAAACCAGCGGGCGCTAGTCCTTTGCCTCCGTTCCATGTTTTATCATACGCTCCAGCTGTAAAAGGATATGGTCCTTGGTTATCTACAATTCCACCTGCGTACAAATTACCACGTGAATCGTAAGTAGCCGTAAATCCAAAGTTGTCTCCCACAGATCCAGAATAGGTAGAAAAAATAAGTTTAGGGTCAATGATAAGCGGGTAATCCGGATTAATATCAGAAGTTATAGCATAGGATAAAACACTGTCTTCTAGTGTATAACGGCAGTTTAATTCAACCAGTACATCATCAATATATTGGTAAACATAGGGTTCTCCATCTGTTAAAATTCCGGCAGAAGTAAATATTTTTAACTCGCCGTTGACAATTTTTAGTTGGTCTGCCCCGCTTATGATACATTTAATCTGAGACACTTTTTCAGCGGTAGGCTGGCGCACAACCCATTGATATTTTATATCGCCACTACCCGAAATTTCAAAATCTACATCTTTATATACCTCTACATACCGAATCATTTCTGAGGGATGCACTTCACTTACCCATTGGGATTTATCTTGACCCAAAAAATAATTATAGTAGTGCTTCTGCATATTGACCATTTCCATCTTTGGAGCAAATTCTACATCCGCAAAACTGATTCGAACAGCATGCCTTCTGGGCACTTGTTCAGAAATTGTGGCAGAATGTGCATGCTTCCAATCTTGAATCTGAGTATAGTCATCGGGATGAATCATATCATACACCATGGAGGCATTTTCCAAATACAAGGATCCATAAGGAACGGCCGCTTTGAACTTCGCCAAAGAATGCCATTGACCCTTGTTGGGTATAAATTCAAATTGTGTTTTAGAGGACTTTGGCGTAGCTGTAACTTCTGGGTGTTGCGCTGCTATATGCAGCGTAACGCTTATCCAAAAACACAACCAAATATACCTTCTCATTTCCAAAACAAAAATACACCGACTCTTGGACATTAGACCACTTCCTATGCAATTAGTTGCATCTTGCCTTGTTACTATTTTAACTTCTTAAAGCACTTTTGTGAGATAACTAAAAGATGATATAAGTGCTACTTTTTTAATAAAACAGTATTGACAACAGCGAGCGCCTATTAAAACTTGTAAAGTCATGATAAAACAAATAGTTTTGTCAATCTTTATTTTTAATGCATTCAGATAAAATTTGTGTAATCGGCGCAGGCCCTGCAGGCTTGGCTACCGCGTATGAACTTACAAAAAAAGGCTACAAAGTAGATGTTTATGAGGCGGACAAACAGGTAGGTGGCATGTCACGAAGCTTTAACCTATGGGGGCAAATTGTAGATTTAGGACCACATCGATTTTTTAGTACCGACAAGCGTATCAACAACCTTTGGTTAGAAATAGCCGGTGGTGAATACCAGGAAGTAAACAGAATTACACGTGTTTTTTATCAAGGTAAATATTTTTACTACCCATTAAAGGTGATGAATGTACTTAGCAACTTAGGCCTATTTACCTCTGCTATGTGTATGCTAAGCTACGCTAAAGAAAGACTTTCTCCTACCAAACCAGATGGCTCCTTTGAAAACTGGGTAGTTAGTAGATTTGGAAGAAGACTATTTGAAATTTTCTTTAAGACCTACAGTGAAAAACTTTGGGGTATCAGTTGTAAAGACCTTGATTCTGACTTTGCAGCGCAACGTATAAAAAAACTTAGTCTTATGGAAGCTGTTATCAATGCGTTCAAAGGCGGAAAAGGCAATACCCATAAATCTCTTGTTGATCAGTTTTACTATGCCAATGGCGGAACTGGACAGATTTATGAAAAAATGGCTGCTTATGTCGCTCAAAATGGAGGTAATATTCATTTAGGTAAACGCATACACGGACTCTCGGTAGATGGTACTGTGGTGAATGGAATTATCGACGAAAATCAACAAAAGATTGCCTATGATCATGTTATTTCTTCTATGCCCATTACGCAACTGGTACAACATTTACCTAGCGCACCAGCTGCTGTTCAAGATGCTGTAAGTCAATTGGAATTTAGAAATACAGTACTGGTATATTTAGAAATTGACGGCATTGATCTATTCCCAGATAACTGGCTGTATGTACACTCGCCACAGCTAAAAACAGGCAGAATAACGAACTTTAGAAACTGGGTGCCTGAGCTTTATGGCAATAAGCAAACGACCATCTTGGTCTTGGAATATTGGTGTAATTTTGACGATGCAGAATGGAGTATGCCTGACTTAGATTTTGAAAATCTAGCCAAAAAAGAACTAATAGAAACCGGATTACATCAAGGCAAAGAGATTCTTAACAGTCATGTTTTTAAAATCCCAAGATGTTACCCCATTTATAAAGTGGGCTACAAAGATCACTTGGAAGTAATGACCGAGTATTTGAAAACATTCCAAAACTTTCAGGCAGTGGGAAGATACGGATCATTTAAATACAACAATCAAGACCATAGTTTACTCATGGGTATTTTAGCTGCCGAAAATATTGAAAACGGATACGCACATAACCTTTGGGATATCAATACAGATTATGACAGCTACCAAGAAGAAACACAAGATTAGGTCTGGCACGACAGCTACCACATCTCCTCCATCGGGATCTAAAAGGACAATTACATTTCCTGCAAAAGCAGAGATTTTTGCGGCTCTTGCCATTTGCGCAGCAACCGTAGGTTATTTTTTTGCCGAGCAAATTTTTGAAACACAGTTTTTTTGGAGCAGCTATTGGAGTGATCTATTTGAGCAGTACCTACCCTTCTTCACTTTTAATGTAGAGTCTTATCACGCAGGTGAAATTCCATTTTGGAATCCATATAGTTTTGGAGGAACCATACATGCAGCAGACCCCGTTACCCAGTTTTTTTATCCCATCCACCTTATACTTTATCCGTTCTTGGAAGTTGGTGGTGATTTCTTTTACCTACTAAGTATGGTAATTGTATTTCATTATGCACTTTTTTTTATGGGTGTTTACCAATTGGGTAAAGCCTTCAGACTCAGTTTTTGGGCGCGTATAATTGCTACTATTTCACTTACGTTCTCCTGTGTATTGATCTGTCGTTGGCAGTTTTATCCTGTACTGTACACCATTGCGTGGTATCCATGGATTATCGCACAATTTGAAAAGATACACCAAAGTGGCAAATGGTACCGTGTTTTTGCTGCATCTATTTTGTTAGCAACAGCATTTTATGCCGGCCATACACAATATTTTTTCTACTTGGTGCTCATTTTGGCGCTACAAGCCTTGGTCAATTTAGTACATAAATTTAGAAATAAAGAGTCTTATAAACACGTAGCATTGGATGCTGCTAAATATCTGACTCCCATTGTACTTACATTATTCATTGCAAGTACCCAAATTGCACTAACCAGCGAAACCATACCCTATACCAATAGAGAAGAAATTAACCTAGACTATGCACAAGATGGTTCGTTAGAGTACAAACAATTACTGACGCTGGTACACCCAAAGTTATTCGGATGGTTTAAAGGCAACGAGCCCATACAATACCAGTACATGGCTACAGAGCGTATTTATCACTACTGGGAAACTTCATTTTACTTTGGCGTAACCGCATTTTTATTTGGTTTTGTTGGCTTTATTGTAGGGTATAAGAATCGTTGGGTACAATGGCTTATGCTCATCTCTGCATTTGGATTGCTCCATGCATTGGGCAAAAACGCATTCTTATTCGAGATGCTATTTGACCTTCCTGGCTTTGACTTGTTCCGTATACCGGCACGTACGATGCTGTTTGTCGCTTTTGGTTTTGCGCTTCTTGCCGGTTACACCTTTGACCATATGGACAAGCTGCGCTCCAGTAAAAAAACAAT
>JAFMCI010000024.1 GCA_017857855.1 Bacteroidia bacterium
AACTCCTCTTTGAAATAGGTGAATTTCAACTTACCGAACAACAAAAACTGAGTGAAATTAAAGTTATCGAAAAGAGTCAGAACCAACTGGTGAGCTACGTAGACATTGAAAGTGAAAAGAGACTCGTAAAAGGACTACTTGAACTAACACCTACTGCTGGATTTTTAGGCGAAGAAGGCACCAGCACGCTGCAAAACAACGATTTATACTGGATTATCGATCCCATAGACGGCACCACTAATTTCTTATTCGGCCATTCTAAATTTTGTATTTCTATCGCATTGTATGCGGATGCAAAACCTGTATATGGAGCGGTATATGTACCGGCAGAAAAAGAACTTTTTCACGCTGATAACAGTGGCGCTTATTTGAATGGAAAACCCATATACGTAGCTCAACGATCGCATCTATCTGAAACCTTAATGGCCACCGGATTTCCCTATTACAATTTTAAAGGCTTAAATGGGTACATCGAAGTACTCAAAACACTCATGCAATCTACGCAAGGCTTAAGAAGAATGGGAAGTGCAGCTATAGACCTTGTTTATACTGCAGCCGGAAGATTTGATGGATTTTTCGAACTTAACCTGCAACCTTGGGATGTGGCAGGTGGCGCTTATATTGTACAGCAAGCAGGAGGATTGGTAACGAGCTTTAGCGGAGAAGATGACTTTGTTTTTGGAACATCCATACTCGCAGCCAATGAAAACATACACCGGTTACTTTCTGAAATTATTGCTAAACAAGAATTTTAATCTTTTGGAGCAAGAACAAACACATCTTCATTATCTTTCTTAAAAAAATAATGCTCACGTGCATATTTTTCCAATCGGTCATTGGTTGAGAATAAATTAACTTTTTGCTCTTCCATATTCGTAATTTCCTCTTTTAGAAACTGCTCTTGCATACGCAGATCTTTAAGCTCATGGTACTGCTTATATATAAACATAGCACTATTGCCATCAAACAATAGCATCCAACCCACAAACACGCCTATAGTAAGTGGATATTTACGATTTATTAGCTTGCGAATTATGGTATTCATCTCTTCAAATGTACCATTCCTGGGCTAAGTGTACTCTAACATAGCAAAGAATCATGTATTTATTACCATACAGAATGCTCACTACTCTCCCACTTGTCTTGCATCATTAGAACTTTTTGAAGAATTTCTCTAGCTGCTCCTTGCCCACCTGCGTGTTTTGTTACTATATCAGCCAGCTCTTGCACCTCCCATGCAGCATCTGATGGCGCTACTTTTACACCACACATTCGCATCACAGATAAGTCTGGATAATCATCACCCATATACAATGTTCTCTCTAAGTCAATATTTAACTTAACCTCAAGTTCTGCTAACAAAATACGTTTATCAGAAACACCTGTATGCACTTCTTTTATGCCTAGATTATGTAACCGATCTCTAACACCATCAGAATTACCACCACTTATAATAATTACTTGATAACCTTGTTTTACAACGTATTGCAGCGCAAACCCATCCTTAATATTAAATGTACGATGCATCTCACCATTATCAGTAGCTATAACGCTACCGGGCGTTAGCACGCCATCTACATCAAATATAAAAGTGCTAATATCAGCCAGTTGATCTAGAATCATTATGGTTCGTTTTACTGATTATCTCGCCATTCGTACACCCAGCTGCTTTGAATCATTTCCAAATGTCCTTCGTTACTATCTTCACGCTTCCCTTCAAAATTATCCAATGCTAATACCCAGTCTAGTAGCTCTGTAAATCGTATCCTATATATCTTAGTCTCTGAGAAATCGTCGCCAAATTTTTCATATAAGGCTAATGCGATGTCTTCGTAGTCTGACCAATTTATGGGTGGTTCAAAAAATTTTTGGTTACTCATATGTTTCTTTTAATGACCTATAATCGTACTTTGATCGGGAATGGTTACTTCAATATCAGCGGTTATTACACACTGACATCCTAATCTGGAATTAATTCTAGGATTTATTGCTCTATCAATAAAATCTTCTTCTTTATCTGAAATTTCCGGAAGGGAATCCATTCCTTGCTCAATATACACTTGACATGTGCTGCACGCACACACCGCACCACAGTTATGATTAAGATGAATATCGTGATCATGAGCGGCATCTAGTATGGTATCACCGGGTCGTGCTTCTACAGTTACTACCTTGTTTGGTTCTGTTTCAAACCTAAAAGTTACTTTGTGCTTCGTCATTTTTTCAAGTGCAAATCTAATATTAATGTGTAAAGAATAGTGCCTTGTATGAGGCAACCTTCTTTCATTCTTGTTCATCTTGCTATCTGAAAATAACAAGACTTGGTGGTAAATCCTAAAGATGTACAAGGTATAAAAGCTATTTTTGTTTTGAATAAGAAGAATGATTAAAAAAATTATAAGCAGAAGTTGGTTATGGATCGCAGTGAGTCTAGTAACCTTAACCCTAAATGCTCAATCTCCAGATTTTTTATTAGGGCTTCCCTACAACTCCCCTGAGTTGACCAAACTCATTTTACAGTTTGAGGATAAAACACCTACCGAATCATTTCTACCTTTTCAACAAACCTATAAACAAGACTACTTCAAAGAAGGTATTTCGATGGAATACAACTCTGATATTAGCTTGTTTAGAGTGAAGCTTTATGATTCAGGATATTCCTTTCAAAAATACAGTCTTTTGCTGCCTAAAGGCGTGACATGGGGTATGAACTTGGATCAAGTTCAAAAGAAGACCGGCCTTTTAGAATTTGACCCGACTAATGACTTTATTGGATTACTTCCAATGAACAATTATCAAATTCAATTTTACTTTGAAAGCGGCAGGCTACACCACATCGTATGCACTGCCACATTACCATTATTACAGCAAAAATTAGATGACTTGATAGCAGGAACAGGTTTACGACTATTACCAAATGGCAAACCAACAGATGGCAACGTGATAGACGGCGTAGGCACTATGCGCTGGGGTAAGGCTGCCGCCATTTACAAAGGAGAATGGTCTTACGGATTACCGCATGGTAAAGGCCAATATATTGATTCTATTGGCAATCAGTATGAAGGAGAATTTAAACTTGGTTTCTTTTGGGGTGAAGGCATTTATAAATCTAAAATCGAAAAATACACCTATAGCGGAACGCATGTAATGAGTAAAAGGCACTTCCAAGGTAAAATAGTATATGGCAATAAAAATGCCTACGAAGGACAATGGATTCAAGATAATATGGAAGGCCAAGGAAAATATTACCAAGGTGAGAGTTATTTGTATATAGGCGATATGAAAAACAACGCTTTTAATGGTAAAGGAACGCTAACCACTCCGGAGGGAACTGTAACTGGTAGTTTTAAAAATGGCAAACCACATGGATTTTGCAAACAAATAAGCAATGATGAACAGCAATGGGCTGAAGGAAATTACACAAATGGTAAAAAGAACGGTAAGTTTAAAATTAGCTCGAATGGATTAGAGCGCAATGTAACTTACGAAGATGACATCGAAATAATCATCAAAACGAACTAGTTTAATAACAATTGGAGTGCAGAATTAGACTTTTGCTCTAATCGAACTCTTCGTAGGCCAATGATCAAATCAAGCTCAGACTTACCATCATTATAATTAAACACGGTAAGTAACGTATTATCTTTCGCCAAGCTCACCTCAAATTTATCCGCCAACAAAGCAAACAATTCTTCTGTTTTTAACGTATCTTCATTATAACACCCGATGAAACTAATGGCTGAATTCTGCATCATGTTGAGCTGAATTCCTGCTTTATTTAGCGCACTAAAAATAAGCTCTAAATTATCTTCAACAATGAATGAAAAATCTTTGGTGGCAATAGTCACCATCGATTGATATTCTTTTACGATGTAGCATTGTATATCATTCAATGCGCAATTGTCATTTTCCATGACCACAGTACCTGGTTTACTTGGATCTAAAAAAGATTTCACATAAAGCGGTATTTTCTTATTTTTAAGTGGCTGAATGGTTTTCGGATGTATAACAGAAGCTCCATAATAGGCGAGTTCTATCGCCTCATTATAAGATAGCTTGTCAATAAGAACCGGATTTTCAAACTTGCGTGGATCTGCATTCATAACACCATCTACATCTTTCCAAATGGTAACCGATTCCGCATCTAAAGCATAAGCAAAAATGGCTGCGGTATAGTCAGAACCTTCTCTACCTAATGTGGTATTTTTATGATTTAAACCTCGTCCGATAAAACCTTGGGTAATAATTGTTTGTCGATCCAACAATGGCTTTAAAGAAGAATTTATCAAGGGGACACTCTCTTCCCAAAGTACATTAGCAGCTCTGTTTTTATTCGTCGTAATCACAAAGTTTCGCGCATCTATCCACCTGTTTTTATACCCAATTTTATTTAAGTAGGTACTCACAATCTTGGTAGAAATTAATTCCCCAAAAGGAACTATTCTGTCATATTCAGTATCATAAGGTGAAGATTCATCCCTTTTCTTCTCAATAATACACTCTAACTCTATCAAAAGATTCTCAACTTCGTAATATTCATTCTCAGCTATTTGAAGATCCTGGATAATTTCGGCATGGAAATTTAGAATCTCTTTATATAGTACTCTTTTCTCTTCTTTATTATAATAGTAGGCATCCACCAAAGATTCTAACTTATTGGTAATCTTACCCATAGCTGAAATAACAACTAAAAGTGGACCGTCAGATTGGGTACGTAATACCTCCGCTACATTCTTTACCGCAGATGCAGATTTAACACTTGCTCCGCCAAACTTGAATACTCTCATTTAAGACTAAATTTGTTGCAAAATTAGCACTAGTAAACGTTTTTATGAGATTAAATCAAGTAATAAGTCTAAGTCAGTTTATAGCTGACCAACAAAGCAAACATAAGGAAGCCACTGGTGACCTTTCTAAAATTTTTAGAGACATCAAGTTTGCTGCTAAAATCGTAAACCGAGACGTTCGAAAGGCAGGCTTGGTAGACATTCTTGGGGCCTTTGGAACCGTTAATGTACAAGGTGAAGAGGTTAAGAAACTTGATATGTTGGCCAATGAAGAATTCAAATCTTCTTTAACATTAGGTGGTGATTGCTGCGCCATTATTTCTGAAGAAGAAGAAGATATACATCATATAGAAACTACCCTGAATGTAAATAGCAAGTATATTATCGCTATGGACCCACTAGACGGGAGCAGTAACATAGATGTGAACGCGAGTATAGGAACTATTTTCTCGGTGTACAAACGAATAAGCCCTGTAGGCGGACCGGTAACTATGGATGATGTATTGCAAAAAGGAGTTAATCAAGTGGCTGCTGGCTACATTATTTATGGCAGTAGCACTATGATGGTTTTTACCACCGGAAATGGTGTAAATGCATTTACATTAGATGCGTCTATAGGTGATTTTTGTTTAAGTCATCCAGATATTAAAATTCCTAAAGATGGTAACATTTATTCTATTAATGATGGAATTTATGACAGAATGGAACCTGGAGTTCAACACTACGTTGATTATTGCCGTAACTCAACTACGAAAGAAACTTACAGTGCCAGATACATTGGAAGTATGGTGGCGGATTTTCATAGAAACATGCTTAAAGGAGGTATCTTTATGTATCCTTCAACGACGGATGCACCTAATGGTAAACTTCGTTTGATGTTTGAAAGTAATCCAATGGCATTTATCACTGAACAGGCAGGCGGCAAGGCCACAACTGGCCACGTTCGTATTTTAGAAATTCAACCTACCGAAATCCATCAACGTAATCCTGTGTTTATGGGCAGTACGCATATGGTTGAAAAGGTAGAAGAATTTATGAAGCCATAATGGTAAGAAAATAAGACAAATTAAAAACAACTCTCTATCCTTGTGCACATTGAAAAAACCATAACCTACGTTAAAAAACAACTGGCTAATGCTGAGGGTGGACACGACTGGTGGCACATAGAAAGAGTATGGAAATCTGCTAAAAAAATAGCCGAAACAGAAAATGTAAACCTGCTTGTAGTAGAATTGGGCGCTTTGCTTCATGACATTGCAGATGCTAAGTTTCATGATGGAGATGAAGAACTAGGACCGCAAATAGCTGCTGCATTCATGCGAGAAATCAACGTTGACCAGGAAACCATTCTACACGTTGTACAAATTATAAAGCATATCTCTTTTAAAGGAGGTAAAGAAGCCCAAACATTTACTTCACTAGAGCTCAATGTGGTACAAGATGCCGACAGATTAGATGCCATAGGAGCCATCGGAATAGCACGTACATTTAATTATGGAGGCTTTAAAAATCGAGAGATATTTAATCCCAACGTAACTCCTAATCTACTCATGACCAAAGAGGAGTATAAAAAGAGTGATGCTCCAAGTATTAATCATTTTTATGAGAAGCTATTGTTGCTAAAAGATCTTATGAATACAGAAACAGGAAAGCAAATGGCCATTCAAAGACATCGATTCATGGAACTATACTTAGCACAATTTTACCAAGAATGGAATGGTGAAATGTAAAACCTGACTTTGTTATAAGACATATACCGCAACGCTATTATTTATTCTCACTACAAACGGACCACAAAATTTTACCGTAAAATTCTCTAGTTAGAAGTAATCTGAGATGTTTATCGTGCAATTTCACCTAGTTAACCAATATTCATCTTATTCTTTCCTTCCTTTATTCTTTCCTTTCTGTACCTTTGAAAAGTAGATGATGGATAAAATAAAATGCCCTAATTGTGCTCATCAATTTGATGTAGAAGAAGCCCTAAGCGGGAAATTACAAGAACATTTTAAAGCAGAATACGAACAAAAAATAGCCGAGCAATCAGCTATTTTCAACAGTGAAAAAGAAAAATTAGCACTCGAAAAGGAAGCGTTTGATAAGAAAAAAGAAAATGAAAACGAACTTTTCAAAGACAAACTTGCCAAGCAAATAGAAAAAGAAAAAGAAGCTATACAAAAACAAACGCAAGAATCTTTTGAGCAACAACTTAAAGCATTAGCTGAAGAAAATGATCGAAAAAAAGAAGAAAACCGCGTGCTACGTGCTGCTGAAATAAATTTACTCAAGCGAGAAAATGATCTCAAAGAAAAAGCAGAAGAACTGCAACTTGAAATAGCTAAAAAAATGCTCGAACAACAGAGTGAAATGGAAGAAAAAGGCAGAGCTAAAGAACGCGAAGTCAATATGCTCCGAGAAAAGGAATTTCAAAAGCAGCTCGAAGATCAGAAAAAACTAATAGATGAGATGAAACGAAAAGCAGAGCAAGGAAGCATGCAACTTCAAGGCGAAATTCAAGAGCTAGCACTTGAAGAACTCTTGCGAACAACCTATCCATTTGATCAAATTTCGGAAGTAGGTAAAGGAATACGCGGTGCTGATTGTATGCAAACCGTAATTAACCAACAACAACAAACGTGTGGAACCATTATCTATGAAAGCAAACGCACCAAAAACTTTGCGGGGGATTGGATAGACAAACTAAAACAAGATCAAGTGAATGCAAAAGCAGATTTAGCGGTGTTGGTAACAGAGACCTATCCTAGTGACATGGACAAATTCGGACAAAAGGATGGTGTTTGGATTTGCGGTTTTCACGAGGTTAAGAGCCTTTCGCTAGTGCTACGTGAGATGTTACTTAAAACACACTCCGTTCGTTCTTCAGAAGAAAACAAAGGTGGCAAGATGGAAATGCTTTACAAATACCTAAATGGCAATGAGTTTATTCAGACCATACAACGCATTTTGGAAGTGTACACCAACATGGAAAACGATTTAAACGTGGAGAAGCGTGCCATGACACGTATATGGAAAACCCGTGAAAAACAAATAGAAGTCGTTGCCTTAAACATATCTTCTATGTTTGGAAGTATAAAAGGGATTTCTGGAAATGATTTAGCTTCAGCATCCTTTTTAGAATTGCCTGAAAGTCCAACTGAAGAAAATTGAAGCAATATACCAAAGGGGAAATTTATACGCTAATACTCGTAAAATTCAATTAAAAAGAACTTTATAATTCCATTGCATTTGTCCGGTTTTATACTTTTTCACTTATTTAAACCATATTCTTAAGGAAGCGATTTTATTTGTGTAACATTTTGAAAAAAGTTAAAATTCACATTTCTACAAGTCATGACGTTTATGCTAACCTAGCACTAGAAGAGTATTTAGTTACCCAATCCAACGATGATATCTTACTTTTTTATATCAACAGTCCGAGTGTGGTTATTGGGAAGCATCAAAATCCATGGAAAGAGGTAGATTTAACTTTACGTAACGAAAAAAAACATACCGTAGCCCGACGGCTAAGTGGCGGAGGAACCGTATATCATGATAGAGGAAACATTAACTTTAGCTTTATACGCAATAAAAATCAAGACTTTGTTAATTTCAAGGAACACATAATACCCATAAGTGCCGCTTTAGAAAAACTCGGAATAAGGAATATCATCTCTCCTCGGAACGATATTTTTGTAAACGACCATAAAGTTTCAGGCAATGCAGAACATGTAAACAGTAAATTAGGTCGTATCTTACATCACGGTACTTTGCTTTATGACAGTGATCTTATTCGGCTAAATGGCAGTATTCGTCCTCAAAAAAAATATGAGATAAAAACCCATGCAGTAAATAGTGTGCGTAGTCCTGTTATGAATATGAGAGTGGTCTCTGATCACGGAGAAACTAGGTTATTCCTTAATTCACTTATCAACCAACTACAAACCATTCTTGTCGTAGATCAAATAGAATACATTGATCCAATTGTTATACCGGATGTTTCTACCCTCATTGCAGAAAAATATGAAACTTGGGACTGGAATTTTGGACATACACCACAGTTTGAATTTACGGATGATAATGGCAATCTATTCAGAATTAGAAAAGGAAGAGTGCTTGAATCAGAAGACACTTCTTTGATAGGGAAAACCTTTGAATCATTATTATTATGACTAAAATAGAACGAGCAGCCAAGATAAAATACATATTGGATTTTGAATTTTCAGAGGTACCAATACCCTTAGATCATAAAGATCCGTTTACACTTTTGATTGCGGTACTACTCTCTGCTCAATGTACAGATGAACGCGTAAATAAGATAACTCCACTTCTATTTGCCAAAGCTGACAATCCTTTTGATATGATTAAAATGACGATTGATGAGATTCAGGACATTATACGTCCCTGCGGTTTATCTCCGATGAAGAGCAAAGGAATACATGGGCTTAGCCATATCTTAATCGAAAAATATAATGGTAAAGTCCCTCCGGATTTTGATGCCTTAGAATCATTGCCTGCAGTGGGCCATAAAACAGCCAGTGTAGTTATGAGTCAAGCATTTGGTATCCCTGCTTTCCCAGTAGACACGCATATTCATAGATTAGCCTACCGATGGAAACTGAGTACGGGTAAGAATGTAGAAAAAACAGAAAAAGATCTTAAAGCCCTTTTTCCAAGAGAATCTTGGAATAAAATACACTTGCAGATTATTTTTTTTGGCAGAAAATACTGCCCTGCACGTGGCCATAATGCCTTTACATGCCCCATTTGCAAAGAATTTGGACGGGCTGAGTTATTTAAATAATTCATTTCCGCAATTTGTTTTGTGCACTTTTGAAGCGGTCTATATAGATTGACAGTCAAATCAATTATTTCAGTATTCTTACTAACCTAAAACTAAACCTTACCTTTGTGCTTCTTATATGAACATAGAGGTATTATACGAAGACAACCATCTAATTGCGGTAAATAAGCCAGCAGGATTGGTAGTGCAAGATAATGAGCACGGTCTTCCGTCTCTAGAAGAACACGTAAAGGAATACATACGAATTAAGTACGACAAGCCAGGCGCCGTATTTTTAGGCTGTATTCATAGACTTGATACCAATGTGACGGGCATTGTACTTTTTGCGAGAACGAGTAAAGCATTGGTGCGGATGAATGAGCAATTCAAAGAACGAACCATTAACAAGACCTATGCTGCGCTTATCAGGAACAAACCTCAGCCTATGGCGGGGACTCTTACACATTGGCTAAAGAAAGATCCAAAACAAAACAAAACAAAATTGTACGAAGAAGAACGAGAAGGCAGTAAAAAAGCCGTTCTTCATTATCAATTTATCAATACCGCTAACCATTGTTTCTTGGTTAAGGTAAATCCAGTAACGGGAAGACCACATCAAATCAGAGTTCAGTTAGCCAGAACTTTTACAGGTATAATTGGCGATGTGAAGTATGGACAAACAAAACCTACAGCTGATAAAAGTATCTATTTACATGCTTTAGGACTTAGTTTCAATCATCCTGTAACAAAAGAAAAATTAAATTTATATGCACCAATGCCCAAATTTGGGAATTGGAAATTTTTTAACGACGTAGAACAAAATTTATTAGAAGAATGAACGGAATAGTAAGAATACCAAAAGCAATTAATGAAGCTGTAAGAGCTTATGCACCAGGAAGTAACGAAACGCTTAACCTAAAAAGTAAATTACAAGAGCTTAAGAGTAAAACTACTGACATACCTATGTACATAGGTGGTCAAGAGATTTTTACGAATGAAAAAATAGAAATGCATCCGCCACATGAAAAAAATCATGTTTTGGGAATGTATAACAAAGGAAATGCGCAACACATAAACGATGCAATAAACGCCGCACTTGCTGCAAAAGAGTCTTGGGCTAATATGCCATGGGAAAGCCGAGCAGCAATATTTCTGAAAGCAGCAGAATTACTCGCGGGCCCATTCCGTGACAGAATGAATGCTGCAACTATGCTAGCGCAATCTAAAAATGCGATGCAAGCAGAAATAGATGCCTCATGCGAAATGATTGATTTCTTTAGATTTAATGTGCAATACATGAGTGAGATCTACGCACAACAACCACCTGAAAACTCTCCAGGAGTATGGAATCAACTGGAATACAGACCGTTAGAAGGATTTGTGTTTGCGTTATCTCCATTCAACTTCACGAGTATAGCCGCAAACTTGTGTGCAGCTCCTGCCATGATGGGCAATACCGTAGTATGGAAACCTTCCGAAACACAAATCTATAGTGCTCAAGTAATCATGGATTTGTACAAAGAAGCTGGCTTACCTGACGGAGTTATTAATCTAATATATGTAGACGGACCTACTACCGGTGAGGTGATTTTTAACCACAGAGATTTTGCAGGAATCCACTTTACAGGAAGCACTGGAGTATTTAGACATATATGGAAAACTATAGGTAACAATATTGAAAAATACAGAAGCTATCCTAGAATAGTAGGAGAAACTGGCGGAAAAGACTTTATCATGGTGCACAAAAGTGCAGACGTTGATGCTGTAAACGCCGCTATGGTGCGTGGTGCATTCGAATTTCAAGGTCAAAAATGTTCAGCAGCTTCAAGAGCATATGTACCACAAAGTATGTGGGCTGAACTAAAGCCTAAGTTGATAGCTACTACAAATTCGCTCAAAATGGGAACTACCGAAGATTTTAGCAATTTTGTAAATGCCGTAATTGATCAAAAAGCATTCAATAAAATAACATCATTTATCAGTGCAGCTAAAGAATCTAATGATGCATCAGTAATAGCTGGTGGTGATTTTTCTGATGCAGAAGGTTACTTTATTCGTCCTACGGTAATAGAAGCTAAAGATCCAAAATATACCACTATGTGCGAAGAGCTTTTCGGACCCGTACTTACCATATACGTATACGAAGATGACAAATATGAAGAAACGCTTAAAATGCTAGACGATACCTCTGAATACGCTTTAACAGGCGCTATTTTGTGTAAAGACAGAGAGCAAATAAATGTAGCACTTCATGCACTTCGCAACTCTGCAGGAAATTTTTATATCAATGATAAACCAACAGGCGCAGTTGTTGGTCAGCAACCTTTTGGTGGAGCGAGAGGTAGCGGTACAAATGATAAAGCAGGAGCTCCAATCAATCTTATGCGATGGACTTCTATGCGTACAATCAAAGAAACATTTGTTTCTCCAACAAGCTACGAATACCCATTCCATAGTTAAATAATACGCTGAACACTTCCTTTTACAAGTAGAAATAAAAGTATGGAAAGGTATCGTAATTCATTACGGTACCTTTTTTTTGTCTTTCTCAAATATTCATTGCATTTAATCTAATAAAGGAAAGAGTATCGGTGGCGCAATTGTACAATTGCACTAGTCATTTTTTTAGATATTGAACCACACATGAAGAAGTACATTTTAAGCATCGCCATTTTATTTGTTTTAGTACTCGCATCGTCTATTTTTTTGCCTTATCTGTTTAAGGATAAAATAATAGAAGCAGTCAGAACTGAAGCGAACAAAAGCCTCAAAGTAGAACTAAATTTCAATCCGAACATTGGCATAAATGTTTTTAAATCATTCCCAAATCTCAATATTTCTTTTAAAGATTTATCCTTAATCTATCCAGATGGAACGTTTCAGAATGATACACTTCTGTTTACAAATAGATTAGAAGTATCTTTCGATCTTATGAAATTTTATAAAGAGCAACAATATGTTTTTAAGTCTATTGCTATAACCAAGCCCTTTATTCACTTAGAATCCCAAAATGACTCGACTGTAAATTGGGACGTATCTCGTGAAGACGACACTAGCCAGAGTGAAGCCATAAACTTTGAACTCGCTAAATTTGAAATAAACAATGGGAGATTTGAGTACCTTGATATTTTGAGTAAGATTGACTTCCGACTTAGTGATGTAAACCATAAATCAAACGGCGATTTCAATGAAAACATATTTAAACTTGCATCCAAAACCGAAATTGCAGAAGTGATAATGATGTATGACGGAATAACATATTTAAACAAATGGGCAATCACACAAAGTGGTGATATAGAAGCAAATATCGCAAACAGTAAATACAGTTTAGCTCAGAATATACTAACTATAAATGGTCTCGAAGCAGATCTAGACGGCTCTATCGCAATGAACGAAGAAGACATTATTTTCGACGTAAATACAAGTTCAAGTAGCCCAGACCTAAACAAGTTTTTAACCTTAATACCTGCTATTTACTCTTCGGATTTTAACAATATGCAAACAAAGGGAGCTGCTAACCTAAGCGCTAGCTTTAAGGGAAAATATAATGACATATCCTTCCCCGCATTTGACATGCAAATGAACATCGAAAATGGATGGTTCAAATACCCTGACTTGCCGTTACCCGCTGAAGATATTAATCTTGATTTGCACATTTTTAGTAAGGATGGAAATATAGATAAAACGGTAGTTGACATATCTCAGTTACATCTCAAAATGGCAAATGATCCTTTTGACGTGAAATTAAAGATGCAAGATATATTTGGTAATTCTCTTATAAACACTGAAATAAAAGGGAAATTAAATTTAACAAATTTAACTAAGATAGTACCCTTAGAAAACACTACACTTAGTGGTTATTTAGTTTCTGACGCTACAATAATTGGCAGGATAAACGACATAGAATCTGCTGCATTAGATAAATTTACAGCAATAGGAAGTCTTACAGCAACGAACTTAATATATCAAACTCCGGATATGAATGAGGCGCTTAAATTATATAATGCGCAAATAATATTAGCGAATCAACATATTTCCATTCCAACTTTTGATGCTGAATTAGGTAAGAATGATGTGAAATTTAGCGGAAAATTTGAAAATTTCTACAGCTATTTATTTAAAGATAAAACACTAAAAGGCAATGGAAATCTAACCTCTAAAAATATCAATCTTAATGATTTTCTAACTGAGGATAATGAAGGTGCATCAACAGAAATGACCTTAGTGGAGATTCCTGGCAATATAAATATGCAACTCACTACCTCCATTGATAAACTTATTTATGATGACTTAACACTTACCGCCTTTTCAGGAACATTTGAGGTAGCTAATAAGACTGCTTCGATGCAAAGAATATCCACTCAATTTTTAGGAGGCCAATTAGACCTCAATGGAGCATATCAATATGATGCAGAACAACCTAATGCCAATTTTGAGGTTTCATACTCGGATATAAAAATCAAAGATCTACTAAGTAAATTTAAAGTTATAAAAGCATTTGCTCCAATTGCTGATCGCGTCAATGCTCTTACTACCGCAAACTTGAGCTTTAGGTCATTACTCAATAACGACATGTCTCCAAAATTAGAAAATGTAAGTCTAGGCGGTTCCATTAATTTAAAAAACATTGTTGTAGATCAACTAGAGGTGCTCAAAAGTCTAGATAATAAACTAGGAAGCAATCACTTTAATGTAGCTAAAATTCAAGATTTATTAGTAAAATTCAATATAAAGGATGGCAAATTACTTGTAGCTCCTTTTGATCTATCGTTAGACAGCTCTGTACTCCATTTAGAAGGAGTTTCTAAGCTAGACGGAAGTTTAGACTATAACGGGTTACTGAGTGTGCCGGGAAGTTATATAAAAAATGAAACTAAAATCATCAATGGGTTTGTGAAGGATAGCAAGTTTAGCAATCTACAGATCAAACCATCCGACTATTTAAATATTGCAGTTAACATAGGTGGTAAATTCTCTAAGCCTGAAGTTAAATTAAATCTTACCGAAATCAAAAACTCGTTTAAGCAAACTCTAAAAACAGCAATTGCTAGCGAAGTAGACAAGAAAAAATCAGAAGCCAAGACCAGTGCAATAAACGAGCTGAATAAAGCTAAAGAAGACGCTATGAAAAAAGCAGAAGACGCCAAGACAAAAGCGCTTTCTGAGATAGAACAGAAGAAAAAAGAAGCTGAGGCCAAGTTAAAGCAAGAAGCAGAAAATCGAAAAAAACAATTAAAAGCAGAGGCAGATAAAAAACTTAAAGGATTACTAAAAAAATGAAAAAGTATAGCGCATTAATTATAATTACAACAAGCTTATTCGCTTGCACAAACAATTCCAATGGATTTGAAAAAAATCAGGACAAAATCTATGAACCTGCTTCACTAGAAGCAAGCACACCAATTGACACGAGAGATACCATAACCGTTATTGCGAGTGGCGCTAACATGAGCGAGATGCAGTTTGACACCAAGTTGATAAAAGTACCTGCTCAAAAACAAATAACCATTAAATTGGTGAACGAAAGTACCGATGCAACTATGCCTCATAACTTTGTAGTTATCAAAAATGGAACGGCAAATGACGTTGGTCAGGCTGGTTACAAGCACTTAGATAATGCGTACGTATCACCACAAGACGAAAATGTATTTGGGCACACACCTTTAGCTCAAATTAACGAAACCGTCTACCTTACCTTTACCACTCCGAATGCCGGAGAACATCAATTTATTTGCTCTTATCCTGGGCATTGGGGCATGATGAAAGGGAGTTTTATAACTGAATAATCCGGTTAGTTCTCCTCATACAAGATACGATGGCCAAGACCACGCTCACTGATTAATTCTGAAATTGATCGATGACTGAGCTTACTGTCCAGCCAACTTATTACGTCAAAATAAAAGAATGGACGTTGCTCAAACTTATCTTGAGCAACGACATATAGGGCTTCCCTAAGTTGTTCCATTTCATTTCTTATACTTATAGTAGGAAGCCGAGCACACACACGTAAGAAATGCATTATTTCTACTTGAAACTTATTGAGCTGCTTATTTCTTGCCAAAAAGCTGTATACACTTCGTATATTTTCGAATATATACTCCGTTTCTTGCAGTTCAAATAAGGAAGTCAGTTTTAGTATACGCGCAAATATTTGTAAATCAGGTCTTCCACTCCTATCCATATTGTAGATTAACTTATCCAAGTAAAAAATACATTCTTTAAACTGACTATTCCCAAAATATAAGCTTGCTACTTTGTAATAAATACTATTGACATAACCTGCATTATGTTTTGCATCTAATGCAACAAATTGCTTTTCAGATTCTAGAAACAATTCTAATCCTTGCGCAAATTTTCCTTTGATAATACATAAATTTAGGGCATGAGTCAGAACATATTTAAAATGAGTTTCACGCAAGAGATTTATATCAGGTAAACTCGATTCAAATTGTAAGGCCTTAAATTTTTCCAATAGCTTAGCATATTTCTCCCACGCATTCAACCTAAAAATACACAACATTTGGTAATTTAGTATTTTAAGGTACACTTCTTTATAGTATGTATTTAAGCCGTTATTTTCATAAAGAGAAGTTAACGTACTTGCATATTTATATCCTAGTACAAAATCTCGCTGTATGTAATGATAATGATACATCATTCTACTGTACACTACCTTGTCATAAAGTGATAATTTGGCGTATTGTATTTCACTAACTACCAAATTTATACTGCTCTGAATAGCTTGATACTCACGTTTATTCTTACTAAATCTATGTTTTAAATAAAACTCTCTGAGCTTCAAGTACTCTCGCATGAGCGATTGTGTAAACGGACTTACCTCACTCGAGAATTTAAATTGCGATACCATATCAGGTGTCGACATGGTCTCGTAGTAGTAGGTCTCTTCATCTACCAAAACAGCATCATTTATTATTTTATTTTGAGCTTTAAATAGCAAAGCTTTATTTTTCCATTTTTCAGCTTGCTCATTTAGACCTAAACCTTTTAGAACGCTGTAATTCTTCAATAAAATTCGGTATTCTTCAAAAGGAGTTGGAGTTTGTAACGCACGCAGATGTTCTAAAATTTTCTCATTTAATTCTTTTAAAACATTCGCCAACTGCTGACCTTTTAAACCAGAAATTTGACCCAATAACATAGCAGAATCATACTGTTTTGCGACCACAAGTTTAACATACACCTTAACGTATAAATAATCACAATAAGGTGGTTTTGCCCATCTCCTGGATAATGCTAACTTTTGAGATTTATTCAAAACAGAAAGGAGTCCAAAAACGTCATTTTCTTTTTTATAATTCATATTACACAATATACAAATCTCTTATTTTTAATTATTTATAAACCATATATATATTTATAAATCATAATAAATTTATATTTTAAAAAGCCAACATCCATTATATTTACGCTATTCGTTGTGTACATGATGAAAAAAACACGAAGCGTCATTCTAGGTTCTGGTTCATATCTACCTGATTACAACAGACCAAACTCCTATTTTGAAAACAGCGAATTTTACAATCCAGATGGATCTAAATTCCCTTCAGACATCAAAGAAATAGTTAGTAAATTTCACGCAATTACTGGAATTGAAGAACGTACAGTTTTAAATTCAGACATGCATACTTCTGACATGGGAACCATTGCATCACAAAACGCTATAAAAGCTGCAGGCATTAACAAAGAAGAAATAGATCAGATTATTGTTGCACACAATTTTGGGGATACTGGAGTAGAGAATAGCACTCCTAATCAAATGCCAACCATTGCTTCCAAAATAAAAAATAAACTGGGCATTAAGAATGAAAACTGTATTCCGTATGATATTGTTTTTGGGTGTCCAGGCTGGATACAAGCTATGATACAAGCAGACGTTTATATTAAAAGTGGATATGCGAAAACATGTTTGGTGGTAGGCGCAGAAGCCCTGTCTAGGATGACAGATCCCTATGATAGAGATTCGATGATTTTTTCTGACGGCGCCGGCGCTGTTATCCTAAGCGCAGTAGAAAGTGAAGAAGAAATTGGCATTCTGCAACATTCGACGATTTCCCATACCCAAAATGAGTTAGATTATCTAACTATGGGAACAAGTTTTCACAACCCTGATCCTAATCATAAGTTTATCAAAATGAATGGCCGAAAGATATATAACTATGCCCTCTCAAACGTACCTAGAGCCATCAAAAGCTGTATTGATAAATCAAATCTAGACTTATCAAATATAAGTAAAATACTTATTCACCAAGCTAATGAAAAAATGGATTTAGCTATCGGCGAACGACTGTTTTCACTTTATGGTATAGAAAAAATGCCAGCAGAAAAAATGCCTATGAATATTGCTAAAATGGGAAATAACTCTGTGGCTACCGTCCCCGTATTATTTGACATGATTATGAAGAACCAACTAAAATCACACTCCTTATCTCCTAGTGATGTTATAATAATGGCTTCAGTGGGTGCAGGAATGAGTATAAATGCATTCAGTTATAGATTACCCTAAAACACATAAATAAAATAAGATTTTATGCGAACAAAAGTTGGAATACACGATCTTGCATTTCAAGCACCTTCATTGTTTTTATCTATAGACGATTTAGCCGAAGCAAGAGGTATCGAAGCCGCAAAACTGAGATTTGGACTTGGGCTTGAAGCCATGTCTCTTTGCGATGTAAATGAAGATATAGTAACCTTAGCTGCAGGTGCAGTTCTAAAATTATTGCGTCAAAACCCTAGTATAACTCCTGATCAAATTGGGCGTATTTACGTAGGAACAGAAAGCAGTATCGACGGAAGCAAACCCATTGCAACTTACCTGCATGACATCGTAAATCAATATTTTAACAGGACTGAACAAGGACCTAACTTACTCAAAAATACCGACGTAGTCGATATGACTTTTGCGTGCATCGGCGCTGTAGATGCCATGCATAATTCACTTTATTACGTGCAAGTCGAATCAGAAAAATTAGCTATTGTAGTTGCTGCCGATATCGCCAACTACGACCTAAATTCCAGCGGCGAATACACCCAAGGCGCCGGAGCTGTTGCCGTTTTAATAGGAGCTAACCCCCGATTACTTGAAATAAAAGACAAATGGGGTGTCGCGACTCAAAGTGAACACGATTTTTTTAAGCCAATTAGATTAAAAACAGAAGGAGACCACATCCTAAAAATACATGATGAAAAACCTATTTTTGATGGGCATTTTTCCAATCAAACTTACCAGAACAGAATAACAGAAGCCTGGACTCACCTCGATTCTGCTAACCCCATTTGGTCTGCCTACCATCAAATCATTTTTCATCTTCCTTACGCATATCATGGAAGACGAATCGTATCCTCTTTGGTAGAAGATGAGTTACTAGCTTCTGGACTACTTAAAACCATTTGTGAATCAAATAATATTGACATAAATGATGCAGACAGAGGTAGATCATTCACTAAAACCATCGAGTATAAAAACTGGGTAAATGACAAAATAAGTGCAGGCGAAAAATTGTCATCTCAAATGGGGAACCTTTATACCGCTAGTATATTTTTAAGCCTAATGAGCAGCTTAGAGTATACAGACAACAACGTTGGCGATAAATTTCTATTTTTTGCATATGGCAGTGGGTCTAAGGCTAAAACATTTGAAGGAGAATTAATGCCAGGTCATAATAAAATTGTCAGTACTTGGAAGACATCAAATACTTTAAGTGATAGGAAGCAGGTAACTTTCGATGAATATATAGCCACCAGAACACAAAAAATCGCTCAACCTATTACGGAAAATTCGGAAGTTTATCAAGTTTCGAGCGGGATTACCGAAACAAATAGATTTGAAAGAATTTATAAATTACGAAACACCTAAAATATTGACGACAAAAACCAAAACCGTCATTCAGGTGAACCTATTTTACCTAATTTTGGCCCCATAATTCAACTGAAAATGGAAAACCCGTACTCTATTCAAAATATCTCAATACAATCTGGAGATGATCGAGTGGAAGTAAGCCCCTTCTTTACCTATATTGAAACACTTGAACGGAATAATCAAAAGAATGATGGAAATGTAAAATCACACAATCACTCAAACTTATTTCAAGTAACCATTATTGAGGATGGTGATGTCTCATTTGATAATGAAGGTAAGGAACAGAGAATTGATTACCCTTGTGTTATCTTAATACCTGAAGGGAAATATCATTCCATCACGTACCATAAACCAACGCATGGGTTTATGATGCTCATGTCACTAGAATCTGTCAATGAAAGCTTAAAACAGCTACCTGCAGAATTCACCTTTTCGAATGAAACTTCAATCGTAAGCGAAGAAATAGCGCCTTATGATTTTGAGGATATTCTAGCCCTTTGCAGAAGTCTTCATCACAAAATGATCCAAAAAGACAGAGGAAGCTTAGTAATTAAAAAGAACTATTCTGTCTTAACACTATTGGTCATACTAAATAGTTTAAGAAACGCTCAAAAGCCTAATTTCAAGGAAAAATATGCTGAAAGTAGTTACTTGTATAAATATAAAAAGATGATTCGTGAAGAAGTAGATGCTGCAGGAAAAGTGGCTGACTATGCCAAAAAGATAGGCATCACTCCTACTCACCTTAATAGAGTTTGCCAGCAATTAGTAAATAAATCTGCCTTAGAAATAATGCACGATAACATTACACTCGAAGCGAAAAAACACCTTATGTATACTACTTTTTCAGTAACCGAAATTGCCAACATACTAAATTTTAAGGATCCTTCTCACTTCAGCAAATTCTTCAAGAAAAACACAGGGAAGAGTCCTAAATTTTTTAAGGAATCTATCCAATAAGAAGATAATCTTAAAAAGGTGAATCTTCTCCTGGTTCAAATGGAGACATGTCATTCATCTTGCTCCCGATGGTAATACTGCTATCTGCAAAAGTGTCAGCACCGTAATCACTATAACCCCAATCTGCAAATTTACCAAAGTGCTTGACAAACTTAAGATTGACGGTACCGGGCGATCCATTTCTGTGTTTTCGTATGATGATTTCAGTCAGACCTTCATTGTCGTTTCCTTCCTCATCTTGAGTTACACCATAGTATTCTGGACGATAGATAAATGTCACCAAATCTGCATCTTGCTCTATAGAACCCGACTCTCTTAAATCTGAAAGTACAGGACGCTTGTCTTGACGCTGCTCTACAGCTCTACTTAATTGCGCCAGAGCAATAATTGGTATATCTAACTCTTTGGCCAAACCTTTGAGAGACCTAGAGATATAGGATATTTCCTGTTCTCTATTCCCCCCATTTTTAGTGCTCTCTTCTGCACGCATAAGCTGTAGGTAGTCAATGATAATAAGGTCTAATCCTTTTTGACGTTTAAGTCTTCTCGCCTTCGCCTTCAGTTCTAAAACCGAGAGCGCTGGGGTATCATCAATAAAGAGTTTAGCATCTTCAATGGTACTAATTTTTGTATGTAATTGCTGCCATTCATGTTCCTCTAACTTCCCACTACGAATTTTTTCAGAAGAAAGTTCTGCTTCTGACGCAATTAGTCTTTTAGTAAGTTGCAAACTGCTCATCTCTAGAGAGAAAATAGCTACTGATTTATTTGCTAATACCGCGGCATTACGTGCCATACTTAACACAAATGCAGTCTTACCCATACCTGGTCTTGCGGCTAGAATAATCAGATCACTCTTCTGCCAGCCTGAGGTCATTCGATCGAGCTCTGTAAAACCAGTGGGAATTCCAGTTAAGCCTTCCTTATCACCTTTTGATTCTTCGATTTCCTTGATTGCTTTAGCGATTAAATCCGATACGGTATCATAATTTTTGGTCATACTCTCCTCTTTTATTTCGAAGAGTTTTTTCTCAGAGTTGTCTAGCAATTCAAAAGCATCCGTAGTTTCTTCAAAAGCACTTGAGCCAATTTCAGCAGCTACAGAAATCAACTTTCGTTGTATACTTTTTTGAATAACAATGTGAGCATGGTACTCAATATTAGCAGCACCACTTACTTTATTGGTTAGAGAGGTAATGTAGTATGCACCACCCGCGGCTTCTAATGTTCCGTTTTTACGAAGCTTATCGGTAACCGTCAAGATATCTACCGGATTACCATCATTAAATAACTGAACAATGGCCTCATAAATGTGCTGATGAGACTCTACATAAAAAGCATCCTTAGACAGGTAGCTTACTACTTTTTCAGGGGCATATTTTTCGAGCATCATAGCTCCCAAGACCGCTTCTTCTAAATCTCTTGCTTGAGGTTGAAGTTTAGACAAATCCATATTTCCAAACGTAGATGTCTTTTTGGTCTTAGTTACTTTTTTATCCATTCGTATTTTGTTTATCCTTTTTAGACTATTATGTAATCTTTTTTATAAAGTTCAAAAGTATTCATCCACCTGAGCATTCAATCCACAATCGAAGTACTTGAGTACTTATACACAAGTACATTGAAAATGTGCGTGAAACGTTCATAACCAACTTAATAAAACATACTCTTCTGATAGTCAGTGCCATCTTGTACACATCCGTTTTTTTGTCATTTTACTGTTTCACAAATTAACGCCATTCTAGGGCACATTAAGTCTTTGCCTAAATACCTTATTATCACAACTCTTATAGTTATCAACGTTATAATAAGCATAACTCTATTTGTGAAACAGGTACAGCTTCTAAAATTATAGTCAAATGCACATTATCCAGAATAAATGCTAAACTGCCATATCTTTTTGGACTTATATTTGTTTGCTATAATATATAATGGAAGCACAGTTTTCACCAGGAGTAAAAGAAGTAATTCAATTCAGCAGGGAAGAAGCCATCCGACTAGGACATAGCTATATAGGAACCGAACACCTATTACTTGGTCTTATAAGACAGGGTGACGGTAAAGCTATACGACACCTTAAGACTATGGGTATAGATATGCTCAGGCTTAAGAAAGCCGTAGAGGACAGTATAAGAGACACTACGAGTAAATCGACCAATATTGGCAATATACCTCTGACTAAGCAAGCTGAGAAAGCGCTGAAAATCACCTATTTAGAGGCTAAAATATTTAAAGATGACGTTATTCGTACAGAACATTTGTTGCTCTCTATATTGAGAGATGAGGACAATGTTGCATCACAAATATTAAATCAATTTGGGGTAGATTACGACTTATTTAAAAATGCCATGGAAGACAAACTTCCTGACACTGCTATTGAAATGAGTACAGACTCACCTGAAGACTTTTACAACGAAGAAGCAAGCAAATCTGCAACGCCTAATAAACCCGGTACCAAAGGAAAAAGCAAGACTCCAGTACTTGACAATTTCGGAAAAGACCTTACCAAATTGGCAGAGGCTGACAAATTGGACCCTATCGTTGGCAGAGATAAAGAAATAGAACGTGTATCTCAAATATTAAGTAGACGTAAGAAAAACAATCCTGTGCTTATTGGTGAACCAGGAGTTGGGAAAACAGCTATTGCAGAAGGTTTAGCATTACGCATAGTGCAACGTAAGGTATCGCGTGTTTTATTTGATAAGCGCGTTGTAACTTTAGATTTAGCTAGCTTAGTTGCAGGCACAAAATACAGAGGTCAGTTTGAAGAGCGTATGAAAGCTGTGATGACTGAGCTTGAAAAAACAGACGACGTTATTTTATTTATAGATGAAATACACACTATTGTAGGTGCAGGCGGTGCAAGCGGCTCTCTCGATGCAAGTAATATGTTTAAACCTGCATTAGCGCGAGGAGAGATACAATGTGTTGGGGCTACTACCCTTGACGAGTACCGTCAGTATATAGAAAAAGACGGGGCTTTAGAAAGAAGATTTCAAAGTGTGATGGTTGAACCAACATCACCAGAAGAGACACTTGAAATTCTAACAAACATCAAAGACAAATACGAATCTCATCACAGCGTTGAATATACAGACGAGTCTCTTAAAGCTGCTGTGACCATGAGTGTGCGCTATATTACTGATCGTCATTTACCTGATAAAGCCATCGACGTTTTAGATGAAGTAGGCGCCCGTGTACACTTAAGCAACATACACGTTCCCCAAGAAATCTTGGAGCTCGAAAAACAGGTAGAAGAGATTAAAGAAGAAAAAAACAGAGTTGTAAAGAGTCAGAAATACGAGGAGGCTGCAAGACTACGTGATAAAGAAAAATCATTATTAGAAAGCTTAGAAGATGCAAAAACCGTATGGGAAGAAGACAGTAAAACACAACGATATAAAGTAACCGAAGACGACGTGGCAGACGTAATTGCCATGATGACAGGTATTCCTACAAAACGAATCGCTCAAAAAGAAGGCAATAAGTTGCTTAAAATGGGGGATGAGCTGAAGGCTAATGTAATCGGTCAAGATATTGCTGTTGAGAAACTAACTAAAGCTATTCAACGTACGAGAGCCGGACTTAAATCGCCGAATAAACCTATTGGTTCGTTCATATTTTTAGGTTCTACAGGAGTTGGGAAAACAGAAATGGCTAAATCTCTAGCCAAATACTTATTCGACTCTAAAGAAGCTTTGCTCCGAATTGACATGAGTGAGTACATGGAAAAATTTGCAGTATCTAGACTCGTAGGAGCTCCTCCAGGATATGTTGGATACGAAGAAGGCGGATTACTTACTGAAAAAGTAAGACGTAAACCCTATTCTGTTATTCTGTTTGATGAGATAGAAAAAGCACACCCAGACATTTTCAATCTATTGCTTCAAGTTCTAGATGAAGGATTCTTAACTGATAGCTTAGGAAGAAGAATTGATTTTAGAAATACTATAATCATCATGACTAGTAATATAGGCAGTCGTCAGTTGAAAGAGTTTGGTGCAGGTGTGGGTTTTGGAACAACAGCAAAAGCAAGTGCTCAAGACCTAAATAACAAAGGAGTAATAGAGAATGCTTTAAAACGATTCTTCTCCCCAGAATTTTTAAATAGAATAGACGACGTAATCGTATTTAATTCTTTAGAAAGAGCAGACATTGAAAAAATATTATTGCTTAGCATAGAAGAGCTAATGGTTAGAATTAGACAAATAGGCTTCGATATTAAATTATCAAAAAAAGCAATCGACTATCTAGCAGAAAAAGGATTCGATTCTAACTTTGGAGCGAGACCTCTTAATCGGGCAATACAGAAATATTTAGAAGATCCACTAGCAGAAGAAATCTTAAAATCTGATGTAAAAGAAGGTGATTTGATAGCCGTAGATTTAGATGTTAAGAAAGATGAACTTACCTTCAAAAAACAAAAAACAAAGGCAAAGAAAGAGCCTAAGGAAGAAAACGAAGCGTAATTTTTTCACTTTGCTAAATAATTAGTCCTTTATTATTTGGGATGTGTGTAGACCAATCTAGTATCTAGATTGGTCTATTTTTTTGACTTCATCCTCAGATTATTATAAAAGTAATCTTAACACCAAAAAGCATAAAAAAACCTTCATCTCATTATTGCGATTCTATTACCTTTGTCATCAAATGGAGATAGGAAAATCATTGTTTAATTTTGAATTAAAAGGTACCGATGGCAAAATTTATGACAAATTTACTTTCGCTGATAGAACAGCGTTAGTCCTAATTGTAACCTGTAATCATTGTCCCTACGCACGTGCATATTGGCACAGACTAATTAAGCTGTACGATCAATTTGAGGAAGACAACTTGATGATTTTAGCTGTTAATTCTAATGATGCTGAACAATACCCTGCAGATTCATATGAAAATATGAAAAAAATGAGTTTAGAATTAAAACTTCCTTTCCCTTACTTGTTTGATGAAGAACAGCGTGTGGCAACTAAACTTGGTGCAACTCGTACTCCTGAAGCATTTGTTTTTAACAGCAAACGAAAACTTGTTTATAAAGGCGCAATAGACGACAATTGGGAAAGCGAGCATATGGTTATGCAAGTATATTTGGAAGATGCTATAGAAGACACATTAGACGGTATGGAACCAGATTACCCTGAAATAGCTGCAGTAGGTTGCAGTGTAAAATGGAAAAAATAAAAAAAATTGGATTCATTAAAAGCTAAAAATATCATTATTACTGGAGCTTCTTCAGGTATAGGGGAAGCCTTAGCTATTCAAGCAGCCAAAATAGGAGCCAATATCGTAATTGCTTCGCGCAATATTTCCAAGTTAGAAGAACTTAAGAAATCACTAAATAGTTACAATACTAACATAATAACTGTAAGTTGTGACGTCACTAAAGCAAGCGAGTGTCAAAATCTTATTGACACTGCTATTCGTGAATTAGGGAGTATACATGTGCTTATAAATAATGCTGGAATCTCCATGCGCGCTTCTTTCGAAGACGTAAATCTTGATGTACTTGAAGAAGTAATGAACGTCAATTTTTGGGGTTCAGTATATTGTAGCAAAGAAGCAATTCCTCATTTGCTTAAAACTAAAGGGAGCTTAGTAGCAGTTAGCTCTGTAACCGGTTTTAAAGGATTACCCGGTCGATCTGGATATGCCGCTTCAAAATTTGCAGTGAATGGTTTTTTTGAATCTATTCGTATGGAATATATGAACAGAGGTCTTCACACTCTTGTTGCTTGTCCTGGATTTACTGCCAGTAATATTCGTTTTAATGCCTTGAATGCTGATGGAGAACAACAAGCTGAAACACCTGCTGATGAGTCGAAAATGGACACTGCAGAGACTGTGGCATTGGATATATTACAAGCCATAAGGGATAGAAAAGACTTTATGCTTAATAACAAACAAGGAAGAATAATATTTTGGATGAATAAATTTTTTCCCAAATTCGTTGACAAAAAAATACATCAAGTAATAGCCGCTGAGCCCAACTCTCCGATTAAAAAATAATGGAATTTGTAACCGTATTAGCTGATAAGACCAAAGCAGCTTTAGCCCATTTATATAACGTAACCGATGCTAAAATTAGCTTCGAAAAAACGAATGCCAACTTTGCTGGAGATTATACCTTCGTGGTTTTTCCGTTTGTAAGACTTAGTAAAAAAAGTCCAGAAGCAACAGGAGAAGAGATTGGTGCATTTATAAAAAATGAAGTACCTGAGATTACTGGCTTCAATGTTGTAAAAGGTTTTTTAAACTTTGAACTAAGTGATAACTATTGGCTCGAGGTTGCACAAAAACGAGTGATCAACGGCGTCTCTATACCCAATATTGGTGCAGGTAAAAAAGTGGTAGTAGAATACTCGTCACCCAACACCAACAAACCACTCCACTTGGGTCATGTGCGCAATAACGTACTAGGATTGGCTATGTGCGAAATTTTAGCAGCTAATGGCTACGATGTAATCAAAAATAATTTGGTAAATGATCGCGGTATACATATCTGTAAAAGCATGATTGCATGGCAAAAATGGGGAAATGGAGAAACACCGGAAAGCGCAGGAATAAAAGGCGATCATTTGGTAGGCAAATATTATGTTGAGTTTGACAAGCATTATAGAGCAGAAGTAAAAGCCTTAGTTGAAAAAGGACTAGCAGAAGAAACGGCTAAAAATGAAGCCTCCTTGATGCAGGAAACGCGTCAAATGCTTCAAAAATGGGAAGATGGAGATGAAACGGTTTTGGCTCTTTGGAAGAAGATGAATGCATGGGTATATGCCGGTTTTGACGTAACTTATAAACGATTAGGCGTTAGCTTTGATAAAATATATTACGAATCAAACACCTATTTACTGGGAAAAGCAATGGTGCAAGAAGGTCTTGCTTCTGGCGCTTTTTACCAAAAAGAGGACAATAGTGTATGGGTAGATTTAACCGCAGATGGCCTTGATGAAAAAATTGTGCAGCGCTCCGATGGTACTTCTGTTTACATAACCCAAGATATTGGAACGGCTGATTTGAAGTATCAAGATTTTAAGATGGATAAGTTCATATACGTTGTTGGGAATGAACAAGATTACCATTTTAAGGTATTGCAACTAATCTTAAAGAAACTCAATAAGCCTTATGCAGATGGTCTTTTTCATTTAAGCTATGGCATGGTTGACTTACCCGAAGGTAAAATGAAAAGTCGGGAAGGGACTGTAGTAGATGCCGACGAGCTGATGGAAGAAGTGGTAAACACAGCACAAAAACAAACAGAAGAGTTAGGCAAAACAGAAGGAATGTCTGCCGAGCAACTTGAGACGTTGTATGAAACACTAGGAATGGGGGCTCTTAAGTACTACTTACTGAAAGTGGATGCTAAAAAGCGTATGCTATACGATCCAAAAGAATCTATCGATTTTCAAGGAAATACTGCACCATTTATTCAATATACTTATACCCGAATTAACTCAATTCTTCGTGCAGCGAGTGAAACGGGACTTACTGTAAAATTTGAATTACCAAACCAATTGGCGCCAGAAGAAAAAGAACTGATTGTATTAATGAATGCGTATCCTGAAGCTGTAAATGCTTCAGCAAATCACTATAATCCTAGTGAAATAGCAAATTCCGTTTACGAATTAGCAAAGGCATTTAATAAATTTTACCACGAGCACAGTATACTTGGCGCTACCAAAGAAAATGAGAGAAACTTCAGGATTACCTTGTCTCAAGCTGTAGGAGAAACCATCAAACACGGCTTTGGACTTTTGGGTATAACCGTTCCTGAGAGGATGTAAATAGGAAACACCGTTTTACAAAAACAGGCTACTATCTCACAATAGCAACCTGCCACATAATTGTTAACAAAACATAAAAAACAATCTTTAGCCGCTTTTAAGGCGCTCAGCAAATTCTTTTACCCAATATGCACTCTGCTTTGGATTTCTTTCCAACGTGATAAAATCAATATGAAACAACCCGAATGGAGCAGTATACCCTTCTGCCCACTCAAAATTATCCATCAAACTCCAATAGAATAAACCACGCACATCTTCAGACTGAATATGCGGGATTAAGGTCTCCAAAACCTCTTGGTAATAATTTATCCTATAGCTGTCTTCAAAGGGATGGATTATGTTACTTTCCGGCATACTTACACCGCACTCGGTTATGTAAACCGGGACTTTTTTACTTCCCATATGGGGAATAAGCCATTCCAATATTTCATTGAGTGCTGGGTAGTACAACTCTTGACCCAAGCTTGTTACCGGCATATTTCGTTTTTTAGCACTCAATATTTTTGCTTGTAAATAAGGCATTAGGTAGCTATGCTTTATCACTTCTCTGGTATACACCTGCACACCCAAGAAATCTGGTGTTGCTCTTATTTTAGTCATATCACTTGACCGCACATACTTATCTATTTTTCGTAGAAAAGGAGCAATGGTTGTAGGATACCAATTGCCTAGCATGGGGTCTAGAAAAGTTTGATTAATGGTAGCATGTACACGTTGCGCAGCTTCCTCGTTTTTAGGGCTATCATCAACGGCTTGAATACTGGCGAAAGAAAGCGCTGTTCCTACATTTTTCGCTCCTTCTGCTTGTAAAAAATTTATCCCTTCTGCATTCGCTAAATTAATATGATGCATGGCAGGTAAGAAGTTTTTTAAACCCACTTTCCCAGGAGCATGTATGCCTAAAAAATAGCCAGCACCTGCAAACACAATAGGTTCATTCATTACAATCCAGTTGTCTACTCTATCACCCAGATGTTTATGACATACTTCTAAGTAGTTTAAAAAATAGGAAACAATGTCTCTATTAACCCAACCGCCCTTATCCTGAAGTACCTGTGGTAAATCCCAATGATAGGCTACATACCAGGGAGTTATTCCTTTGTTTAGCATCTCATCGGTAAGTCTATCATAGTACGCTAGCCCTTTGGGATTAATTGCTCCGCTCCCATTAGGCATTATTCTTGGCCAACTTATAGATGTTTTAAAATGGTCTAAACCCAACCAATTCATCAAACTCAAATCACTTGGAAATGAGTTATAAAAGTTACACGCTTGTGCTGCGGTAGATCTATCTTTTATTCTCCTTCCTTGTTCGAAATTTTCCCAAATAGACTTCCCGCTTCCGTCGATGTCTCGAGCTCCTTCCGTTTGATAGGCAGATATACCTGCACCCCAAACAAAATCAGGTGAGACAATTGTCTTTAAGTTTGAACTCAGATCTTCTTTTATCACGGTACATTTTTGAGAATATCGTTTGCCACATAATCCTCCAAAATAGTGCGCACGAGTTTATTGTTTTCGTCTTTTATTTCGACCAAAGGCTTCTCTTCAGAGGCTATCCAATCTGCTATTACCGAGTGAAATTTCTTCTTTAGCGAGCGTATAACAGGCACACCTAATAGACCAAGATTATGGGCATTACATTGCTGCTCATACTGGTTTTTCATTGGAATTACAAGCAACTTTTTGCGTAGAAACAACGCTTCGCTAGTGGTTCCAAAACCAGCACTACACATTACGCCTTTACAATTTTCCAATGCCAGAATAAATTTGTGCTCATCGATGGGTTGTACATGAACATTCCCGTTGCTATAGCTTTGCGTTGCATGTTTTGAAAAGACGAGCCATTGGGCGCCCTCAAAGATTTGTAAGTGTCTTACAATCTTTTCTGTACTGTAAAATGGGAGATAAACGACATAATGAACGCCATCTGTTGGTTTTAGTTTTTTAATCACATCGCGCACAGGTGGATAGTAGAGTTTAGAATTTAGTTTTTGATAAAACAAGCCATAATGTTTGTTCGCTGGACAAAAATTATTTATGATAAGTTGTGAAATAGGGCTGATAATATTGGGTTTGGGAACATCTGCATCTAACAAAGCCGCTTGATTGCTCAAGGCGACAGAATACACCCAATTGCGTTTTGCGCTCCATGCGGTTACTGGTTCAAAATCAGAAATAACCATATCGTACAAATGCGTAGGCACTTCCTTTATTTCCTGTAAAAATCGAAGTGGGTTGTTATCTCTTATCGTTCTTAACACATCAATACTCCCATTCTTCCCAAAAAAATAGGAAAGCCCTTTTTGTTTGAATTTAACGTCAAAAGGCAACTTAACTTCTGAATGAGACCCACTAGTTAATACATCCACGTGAACATATTTGCGAAGTTCATTGATCATATCAATGGAACGGGTAATATGACCGTTCCCTGTGCATTGTATGCCGTATAAAACTTTCATTGATGAAGAGCATTTAACTGAAACTCCACTAACATGTCGTCAAACATTTCCTTCGCATTTTTATCAACCTCTTCTAATCGTTCACCAAATTCACTGGGTTCGTAGGTATAAATATTCCAAGTCTCTCTATCATATTCCAGCGCCGTTAAGTTTTCGATCCAGTCTCCACTATTGAGATAAAGTACCGATTTATTGTTGCGTATAATTTCACGTATTTCAGGTTGATGAATATGTCCGCAAACAACGTAATCGTAGTTTTTCTGAATCGCAATATCTGCACACATATCTTCAAACTGGTTGATATATTTCACTGCGCCTTTTACCCCATTTTTTATTTGCTTAGAAAATGATTTTTTTTCTTTACCCATAAAATCCAACCATCTATTCACGTGGTAATTTAGCCAAATAAGAAAATCATATCCTTCGGACCCCAGGCGCGTTAGCCACCTACTGTGCTGCATAGTTACATCAAATACGTCCCCATGAAAAAACCACGCTAGTTTGCCATCTAAGTCTAGAACTACTTTATTTTCTACCTTAATGTTACCCAGCTTATACCCCACAAACCGACGAAACACTTCATCATGATTGCCTGGCAAGTAATACACCTTACAACCTTTAGAAGCTAAGTGAAGGACTTCCTTTAATACCTTAGTGTGGCTAGCAGGCCAGTACTTTTTTTTGAATTGCCATCCGTCCACAATATCACCGTTCAAGATTAATTTTTTAGGCTTTATAGACCTGAGGTAATTCAATACTTCGTCAGCACGACAGCCATATGTGCCCAAATGAATATCAGAAAGAACCGCCACTTCTAGCGCACGGCGTTTCATCTGCGAAACACTGGAATGAAGTTCAAAAACAATAGATAAGTTAATACGCGTATCATGATTACAAGTATCACTTCATCATATTACCGAATACTTGTAAGAAGATTATGATTAGGTGATCTGTAAGATAAGTTATTATTACTTTAA
>JAFMCI010000073.1 GCA_017857855.1 Bacteroidia bacterium
GTCCTTTGGACATGTAGGTTAGTTTAGTTAGAAAAGTTGGACAGACTTACTTTACGTCCAAGAACTTTTAGTCCATAACAGTAGTAAAACAACTGAGATTTACACCCCTGTAAGCATAAAACATTGACAAACGAAAAGTCCATTTGATACATTACAGAAATTGATTAAGTTCGTGAAAACAAACAGTAGTGCTAACTTAAAATTTTAAGCAATGAAAAAAATTCTACTTTCAATTTCGCTGACACTAATCGTAGCGACCTCATTCGGACAAAGCGATTGGGATATCAACTTTGAGGACACAACAACTTTGCATAAAGTTCTCATTGACACCGTTTCTTATCCGAATAACATTTGGCAAATCGGACCTCCGAACAAATCAATTTTCAATACTGCATACTCTAATTCTAATGTCATTGTAACGGACACTATAAATCCTTACCCAACAAACGATACTTCTTCCTTTACAATAATTCATATTGCTTCTATGGGATGGGCACGGGAATATCCGAAAGTTGATATTGAAGGATGGTATTATGTGAACTCCGATACCTTGACAGATTACGGTTACATTGACTTCTCTCCAGACAAAGGAGGCACATGGTATCGTGCTGATACTTCTATAAATAATGGTTATTGTTCTTTTGGGGCAGTTCAAGAGCTACCAACATTTACCGGTAACTCTAACGGGTGGAAACACTTTTATTATTGTTTGCAAGTTCCGTTTCCTGTTGCTAATGGCGACACTATTTTATATCGCTTCACATTTATCAGTGACAGCGTTCAAACAAATAAAGACGGACTTATGTTTGATAACCTACACTTTGAAGATTGGACTGAGGGAATTCAAGAAGTTCAAAACAACAGGTTGATTTCAATTTCTCCTAATCCAACTTCTGATGAATTAATAATTCACAGAACAAAAGTCAGCAACAATTCAAGAATTCAAATTCTTAATTACACAGGACAAGTTCTTTACGACAACTCAGATTTCATTGGAGAACCAATTAACACTCGACAATTGACAAACGGAATTTATTTGTTAAAGTACACGGACACAAAAAATTCCTCCATCAAAAAATTTATCGTGCAACATTGAACGACACGCATTTGATTGAAAGTAAAACTGCACATAACAGCAAGGCTTTGCCACAGGCGTGGACTCGGTGCTGTTTTGACAATTCAGTCCAATTTGCTAACTGTTAAACCACGCCCGACGCAAAGCCCGAAAACGTTAGGCTAACTCACTCCTACGCCAATTAAACTAGCAGTGGTGGTTTTTTCTATGCGTACATCTACATAATCACCTATCGCATAGGTAGATCGCGGAAAAATCACTTTCAGGTTTTGCTCATTGCGCCCCATCCACTCGTCTGCGTTTTTCTTACTTTGCGCCTCTACCAGCACACGGTGTATTTTACCCAATTGGGCCGCATTTAATTTGCGAGATACTTCATGCTGCGCTTCTATAACTTCAGAAAGTCGTCTTCGCTTCATATCTTCAGGTACATCATCTTCGTACTTGCGTGCAGCCAGTGTGCCGGGCCGTTCACTGTAAAAATACATATAGCTAAACTCAAACTCACAGGTGCGCATTAAGTCTAACGTTGCCTGATGATCTTCTTCTGTTTCTGAACAAAAACCAGTAATAATATCACAACTCACACCACAGTTGGGGAGCACTTCTTTTATCCGATTGTATTTCATCTCATACCACTCCCGGGTGTAGGTTCGGTTCATCTTTTCGAGTATACGCGTACTTCCACTTTGGGCAGGAAAATGAATATGTTTGGCCACGTTATCATACTTTTTCATTACAAAAAGTACTTCGTCGTGTATGTCTTTGGGATGCGACGTAGAAAAACGCACCCGTAAAGTAGGGTCTACTTGCGCTACTTTTTCGAGCAAGTTGGCGAAGCTTACACTGCTTGCTTTTTCATCTTCGGTTAATTTATCAAAATCTTTTCGCGCTCCGCCACCATACCAAAGGTATGAATCTACGTTTTGGCCCAATAACGTTACTTCTTTATACCCTTTGCTTACCAAATCTTGTGCTTCGGCTACAATACTTTCGGGGTTTCTGCTGCGCTCTCTTCCACGGGTAAATGGGACCACACAAAAACTACACATATTGTCGCAACCTCTTGTTATACTGATATACGCTGTAACTCCATTGCTATTGAGTCGCGTAGGCTGAATTTCGGCATAGGTTTCTTCTAGGCTTAATAATACGTTAATGGCCTTATGCCCGTCTTCTACCTCACGAAGTAAAATAGGTAATTCCTTATACGCATCGGGCCCAGCTACTATGTCTACGAGCTTTTCTTCTTCAAGCAATTGCTTTTTAAGTCGCTCTGCCATACAGCCAAGTATGCCAATGGTCAAGTTCTTGTTCTGTTTTTTATTATGCCGTAAGTGCTTTAGCCTATGGCGGATTTTCTGCTCTGCATTATCACGGATAGAACACGTATTAATGAAAATAATATCCGCTTCCATCTCATCATTGGTGGTTTCTACCCCTATTTCTGACATGATAGATGCTACTACCTCACTGTCTGCAAAGTTCATTGCACACCCGTAGCTCTCTATAAACAGCTTTCTTTTCTCCGTATTCTCTTGTATTACTGCCAAAGCGATGCAAATGTAGCGACAGAAGTAATGACTAGGTTATGATAGTCACAAAAAAATAAATGCTGCTGAGATATCTTCTAGGATACAGAAGAAATAAACCCGCTGGAAGCGCCCCATAGGAAAGAGCCCTGCTTTTTTTATTTTGGTTAAATTTGCCTGCGCTTGAAATTAAAGATAGACTTCGAAATAGCTCAAAATGAATTGGCTCAAACGTGGCCTAGCTTTTTTATGCTTGGATCCTGTTTTGCGCAAAATCAGGCCGAACGAATGGCTCAACTAGGTTTTGACGTGGTGAGCAATCCCTTTGGGATCATCTATAATCCTGTAAGTATACAAAATCTACTTCAACGAATAAGTAACAATACGGCGTATACCGAAACCGATTTTAACCAGCGAAACACCGTTTTTTCGTGGGAACATCATGGCGATTTTAAGTACTCCGGCGTGACGCCTGCTGTTGAAACGTCTAATGTAATACTAACTACGGCTCGCCAGGCTGCACAAAAAGCAGATGTTATCTTGCTTACTTTAGGAACTTCCTTCGTGCATACGCACAACGACATCCCCGTTGCCAATTGCCACAAAATTGCAAACCACGAATTTGAACAAAAGCAGTTGACGTTTGACGAAACTAAAACCAGTATTGAACAATCAGTTTCTTTAATTAAACAGCTAAACCCAACGGCATCTATCATTATTACGGTAAGTCCGGTTCGGCATTTGCGCAGTGGAATCATAGAAAACAGTAGAAGTAAAGCGGTTTTACTAGCAGCGCTGCATGAAGTCTTGCCCAGCTTTACCAATGTCACTTATTTCCCTTCTTATGAATTATTTATAGATGAACTTCGTGACTATAGATTTGCCAAAGAGGACATGACACATCCTACACCACAGGCAGAAACCTATATCTGGGATCGCTTTTGTGAAACCTACTTTACCGCAACTACACGTGATATCATCGAACACGTCAAAAAATACAATTTATTTGCAGCACATCGGCCCATTCACTCTGCCAATGAGCACGTACAGAAAGTTGCAGAAAAACGAAATACCTTACAGCTTACATACCCATTTTTAAAGATCAAATGAAAAAAGTACTTATAACGGGAAGCAATGGATTGCTAGGCCAAAAACTATTGGATCTATACCTAACTATAGAAGATATAGAACTCATTGCCACCGCTCGTGGTGAAAACAGATATCCGCGTAAGGAAGGGTATACCTATGCCAGTCTAGACATCACTAATGAAAAAGAAGTACAACAGGTTATCGCACAACATGCTCCAGATTGTATTATTAATACAGCTGCCATGACCAACGTAGATAGCTGTGAAACCGATAAAGAAGGTTGCGATAAACTGAATGTAGATGCTGTTGCCTACCTTATTGCGGCCGCAAATACCGCAGGCGCTCACCTTATACACTTAAGCACCGATTTTATTTTTGATGGTAAAAAAGGGCCGTATAAAGAAGACGATGAGGCAAACCCACTGAGCTACTATGGCCACAGTAAGCTACTTGCCGAAAACATGGTGCGTGAGTATTGTACGAAGTGGAGTATTGCGCGTACTGTTTTGGTGTATGGTGTGGTGAATGACATGAGCCGAAGCAATATCGTTTTGTGGGCTAAAGGGGCTTTGGAAAAAGGGCAACCCATCAATGTGGTGGATGACCAATTTAGAACACCTACCTTGGCAGAAGATCTTGCCAAAGGATGCCAATTAATAGAACATAAACAAGCAGAAGGTATTTATAATATCAGCGGGAAAGATCAAATGAGCATACTAGAACTTGTGCAACGCGTAGCTAATTACTTTGATTTAGATGCGAGCGTATTACGTGTAGTAAGCAGTGAATCGTTAAATCAACCTGCTAAACGTCCGCCACTCACCGGTTTTGACTTAACCAAAAGCAGAAAAGTACTGGGCTATGAGCCACATTCCTTTGAACAAGGAATTGGTGTATTAATGGAGCAGTTGTAGTATTGACTACAACCAGATAATCCCAATAATAAAAAGCAATAATGTTAACTGCAGAATTCGGTGTATGGGCTTTTTATTTTTTTCGATAAGCCAAATCATCAGTAGTTTTAAAATGGCAATACCGCCTAATATAAAAAAGAACTCTGGCTTGGTATTCACCATCAAAAAAATGGCATCTATCGCATAGCTAACGATAAGTATTACCTGAAAGATTCGCTTACTGGTTTCAATCCCGATCTTGGTTACTATACTTTCATAACCCGTTATTACATCACCCTTTACCCAAATAATATCTTTATAAATCTCTCTTGCAAAGAGGACAAAAAATAAATTGGCTCCATATACAAAAAATATCAGGCTTAAACTCTGATAGTAAAATACCAAACTAAAGAAAGCGAATACCGTTAAGAAACTAGCCGCCAATTCCCTAATCAATACTACCTTGCTTAGCTTATGGGAATAAAACCAAAGCGCAAATGTGTAGAAAGCAAAAAATAAAAAAATTCTCCAAGAAGCATAAAGGGCAATACTCAAGCCCAAAAAATTAAGTACTAAATAGAAGTTGAGCTTAAATCCACGACTTATTAAATTTTGAAAACGAGTACGATGCGGTCTATTGATTAAGTCTTTCTCGATGTCATAAAAATTATTGATGATATAACCTCCGGCCAAGATTAAGGCCGTTGATAGGATGATAAGATGAACCTTAACTTCTAGTAACGAATGAAAAATATCTTCTTTCACATTGAATGCAAAAAGAAAACTTATGTATTGTGCAATAGCCGTAAACAGTACGTTCTTCCAACGAACAGAAGCAAGTAAAGCTATAATTTTAAGATAAATAGAATCGCGTTTTTGAGATATAATCGCGCTCATACACTAGCGTTTATATACGGTGTACCAACTCTAGCTCGTAGCTACTTAGTTGTTTTTGTGCTTTTTCGTAATCTCGGGTGAAACCCAAAATATAGCCCCCGCCACCACTTCCGCATAGTTTAAGGTAGTAATCGCCCGTTTCGATTCCTGTTCTCCACACTTCTCTGAATGCAGGCGGAATCATAGGACTAAAATTTTGAAGTAGCAATGCTGAAAGATGTTTCAAATTACCAAACAACGGATTAAAATCTCCTTTTAAGAAAGACTTAATGCACTCGTCGTTATACTTTCTAAGCTCGGTTTTCATCATATTACGGAAACCTTGCTCTTTCATTTTCTCCATAAAAATTTGAACCATTGGTTGCGTTTCTCCTGGAGATTGGGTGTTTAATAAAAAGATAGCACCTTTACTTTCTGCAGTTTGCATCGGCAAGCCTACGGTGTCTAAATCTTCTTTGCTTTTAATTACCACAGGAAGGTTTAAGTAACATATAAGAGGATCTAATCCTGAACTTTTGCCATGAAAATGAGATTCCATCTGACCAAAAATGGCTTTCAATACTGAAAGTTCCCCTTTGTTGACGTTTTCAGGATCTATCTTATTGACTGCATATTTATCATAAATAGCTGCGACAAGCGCTCCACTACTGCCTACACCAAAACCTTGAGGTATGCTGGAATCAAATGAGATACCTAGTTGAATGTCTTTTTTGAATGCTTGTAAATCGAGTTTTGCAACCGCCTCACCTGAAGTATCTAGATACGACAAGTAGGTGTAATAGGTGCGCAAATGCTCGTTTGACTCTGAATATCGGTCTTCTGCAAAGTGAAATTTACCCTTGTAAAAGTTATAAGGAATAGACAGTCCCATTGCATCTTGAATAATGCCATATTCTCCAAAGAGAAGTATTTTACTATAGAAAAGTGATTCTTTAATCATTTGTGCGAAGCAAAGATAGTTATTTTGACTTAGTATGAG
>JAFMCI010000074.1 GCA_017857855.1 Bacteroidia bacterium
GAACCTCCTATTGGGCATATTTCCATTATGTACACATAAGAAAACGGATGGCATTAAAACGGTGTGTAGTGCATCTAGTGAGTTGGCTGTACGTGTCATATTCGTATATCCAAAAATAATTAAACCTCACCACAATTGCAAAGGGCTTTTCTGACTTACTCAGTTGACGCTACCTTTATCAATACCATCATAACATACAAACTACTACTATTTTTAAACACCAATAGGCGCACATAACGTACACCTATTGATATTATTTATGTAGCTACTGGGAAGTATTATTTTACGGTTACCGCAATAGTCTTAGCCCATTTTTCTCCATATGAAACATGCATACCGTCTGCAAACTGAAGTGTTAGCTTGTAATCTCCTGGCTCCAGATTTAGGGTATCTGTCATTTGGCCACCGCCATAATGTATATGCGTTTCATCGGCTACGATAATTAGCCCTTCTGCTATTGCTCCATCATTTACAAGTAAGTGATGGTGGCCATATCCTGCTCTGGGTGCTCCTTTAGGCTCTACGATCATGCCATTTACTTCCATATTAAGTACAATAGGTGAAGTTAGTTCATCGCCATCCTGGATGTTACCAAAAGATACGCCCTCTTGTACAACTTCACTTACCTCATTTTCAACCGTTTCGGTTGACGAATCGTTACTGGTTTGTGTACATGAAAAAAAAGATACTGTTACTGCTAAAATCCAAAATTTGTTCATACTACAAACTTAATACATCGTATGGAATAGAAGGGGCTTTTTTTGTACTAGTCTACAAATCAACCTAAATATGTGCCAAGCATCTTGAAGTTAAAATTATAGACCAAAAAAAAAGGCTAGTCCGAAGACAAGCCTTTTTTGGGTGGAAGATGGGGCTCGAACCCACGACCCTCGGTACCACAAACCGATGCTCTAACCAGCTGAGCTACAACCACCATTATACTTTATGGAAAACGAAAATAATTTCATATTCCTTAAGCGGGTGCAAATATACTATTACACTAAATATTTAAAAGATAATATTTAGATATTTATAAAATTAATAAAACGTCCACTTTCCTTAATACAATGTGGGCAATTTGAATACTGTTCTACCTTAATTAACCGTTATTTTGAAGTGCATTTAAGTAACATTAATGAGAAAAATAGTAAAGTTCGTTATATCAGCAGCCATTCTTTGTTTGTCCCTGCAAGCCTTTAGTCAAAAAACGAAAGAATACACCGATGCTATCACCCATTTTGAGCACGGCAAAACGCTGTATGCCAAAAAGCTATATGTTCCTGCAATCCAAGAATTTAAGACTTTTTTAGCTTTAAAACCAGGACCTAACTTTGAGTATGAAACGAATGCCTACCTAAATCTTTGTAGACTTAAGCTGGAGAAACAAAATGCTGCGAGAGACCTTGCACAAATTATCCGTAATCACCCTGGACATGCGCTTACAAGCGAAATGAACTTCGAGCTTGGAATGTTTTATTTTAATGATGCAAAGTACAGTCGCGCAATAAAGTACCTAGACACGCTTAATGCAACAGATATTAACAAGGCCCAAAGAGATGAGTTAGCCTTTAAACTAGGTTACTGTTATTTTAAAACCAACGAATACGAGAAAGCTAAAAAAGAATTCACTAAAGTGATGAACGGTGAAAGCGAGTATGCCGTTGAAGCAAATTATTATTATGGTTACCAATGTTACATCCTCAAAGATTACGCTTGTGCACTTGCTACATTTAATAAAATAGGTGATAAAGGACCAAAAACCATGCAGCTTTATATTGCTCAAATCTATTACGAGCAAGAGGAATACAATAAAGCTTTTGATGTCATAAAAAATGTAAACTTAGCTAAACAACAAGACGAAATTGAGCTGCTTACCGGAAAAATACAATACCAATTAGGCAATAGAAGTGTTGCCCTAATTCACTTTGACAAGTATAACGGTGATGTAAGTAAGCTAGATCCTCAAGAGATTTTTCAATTTGCAAATGCCAATTATGAGGCTGACCGATACGAAAAATCTACTGCTTATTTCCTACTTATTGCCAATGAAAACTCTGCACTTGGTCAAGCATCAAACTATTGTCTAGGCGTTTCTGATGTTAAGTCTAATCATAAGGAAAGAGCATTTAACGCTTTTGGAGAAGCTAAACGAAAGAATTTTGATAAAAAAATAACCGAGTCTGCAGCCTTTAACTATGCCAAACTTGCAGCTGACTTACAACAAAGCTCTACTGCCGTAAACGCTATCAAAGACTTTTTACAAGAATTTCCTAAATCTGCATATAGCAATCAGGCGAAGTCGATTATGGCTGACATTTTTTTGAGTACCAAAAACTATAAAGCTGCTATTGAAGTCTTGGAAGATATTGATGAGTTAACCAGCGAGACTAAATTAGCTTATCAAGAGCTTACGTTTCATCGCGGTGAGGAGCTTTTTTTGAACAATGAGTATCAAGATGCACAGCTCTTTTTCAAAAAATCACTAAAATACCCTAAGAATCCAAGAACAGAAGCGCTGGCTTATTTCTGGATGGCTGAAATCGCATTTAAAGTAGATGACTACGATGAGAGTCTCAACTTAATGAACCGATTTATGAGTAACGGAGAATCCAGTAAAAGTAAGAATAAGACCTATGGATACTACAGCATGGGGTATAACTATCTTAAGAAAAAAGATTACCCAAAGGCTCAAAATTATTTTGAAAAATACAAGCAGAATGAGACTTTCAGTGAACTAAATAAGGCAACTTACTTAGACAATTCACAACGACTAGCTGACTGTTACTTTCTAAATAAGCAGTATACTAAAGCAATAGCAGAGTATGGTTTTATCATTAAAAATAATTACAAAAATGCAGATTACGCCATTTTTCAACAAGGTATGTTGTACGGATTGCAAGAACGACACGCCGAAAAAATAAATGTACTGAAACGTATTCAAAGTGATTTTACCAAAAGTATTTATTTTGATGATGCGCTATACCAAATAGGCCGCGAATATCTTTCGCTAGGCAATAACAATACCGCAGAAAACTTCTTTAAACTGATCATATCTCAACATGATTATTCTCCTTATTTAGCAGATAGTTATCTTAAGTTAGGGCTGATCAATTACAATCAAAACAAGGATGATTTTGCATTACGTTACTATAAAACAGTAGTAGAGCGTTTTCCTAAAACTACCTCAAGCCAGGAGGCATTGTCATTTATCGAAATCATCTACACTACCCAAAATAAGCCTGAAGAATACTTTAAATATGCAGAACAAGTAGGCGCTGGCGTTAGACTATCTTACCAAGACAGCGTGTTTTATAACCGAGCGATGCAGACCTATACATCTAAAAACTTTAAAGGTGCTTCTAGCGAATTGGGATCTTACATAACTAAATTTGGAGAAAAAGGCTATTTCATACTTCCTGCCAATTATTATAAAGCGGAAGCAGATTACTATACTGACAATGAAAATGAGGCCATGAAGCATTATGAATATGTCGCTTCACAAGACCACAATGAGTTTTTAGAAAAAGCATTGATTAAACTTTCTAGCACTTATTTCTACAATAAAAATTATGAGAAAGCGAGAGAGCATTTCGCACGTATGGAGCCTATTGCTTCGTCAAAAAGCACTTATATAGAGGCCATAGTGGGCCAAATGAGATGTGACTACGCGCTGGGAAAATTGGAAGAAGCGAAACAAAAAGCTGTTCAACTTTTACCCATAGAAGAGGCGCCGAAAGAATACTTGGTTGAGGCTAATATGTACTTAGGTAGAATTCAACTAAAAGATAATAAATTACGTACGGCTAAATACCATTTTGATTATGTTATAAATGGAAGCCGAAACGAGCTTACCGCAGAGGCGCTTTATCAAAGAGCGTCCATCCTATTTATTCAAATGGATTTGGATAGTGCCCGAGCTGATATTTATAGATTAAACGATGATTTTTCTGCCTATGAGTATTGGGTGGTTAAAGGATTTATCTTACTAAGCGATATTTACGTTAAAGAAAAAGATTACTTTCAAGCAAAGGCTACTATCCAAAGTATTATGGATAATTACTCCAACGAAGAAGATGGTTTACTGAACGAGTGCAGGGACAAGTTAATAGAGATCGACAACTTTGAAAATCCAAAACAAATAATTGAACTTGAAGAAGAATAATAACTATTCTTTACACGAATGACCTAAACAAAAAAGGCTCAGCATATGCTGAGCCTTTTTTTTGTAACTATAGTTGCAATTAGCTTAAAACTGAGCTATGGTTAATCTATTTTTTAACTACTTTAAATGTCTGTAAGAGGTCACCATCTACCTTAATATAGTATGTGCCTTCTGCTAGGTTATGAAGATCTACCGTGGTGTTTTTGCCAGATAGTTTGCCCGTAATAAACGTTACCCCTGAACTATCGAAAACAGTATAATTCGCAGTTGCAAATTCAGCATCAACCAACACATGAATGACGTTAAGCGTTGGGTTAGGATACACCTTTAACTGCTTAGACAGCTTTTTAATACCGCTTATAGCCTCTGGTTTCCACACATAACTGGTAGAATCTCCAAAAACATAATCTGCCAGCTCCGGATAATCAATAAACGGATTTCGATTACCTTGAAACTTTTCATGAATAATCGAGTTTCGGCTACGTTCCCAATCATTTACAGGATCCAAACGATTCCATTCCAACAATGTTGATTTTACGCCATGCACTGGGCTTTGATCGGTATTACTCATTATGTTTTCGGTAAGTTCTAAATCAGGCTCCGCTCCTTCTCCTTCGTAGCGCACTGCCATGTAAAAAATCATACGAGCTACATCGCCTTTCACATCATCTCTTGGCTCAAAAGTATACAACGTAGCATCTGTTTTAGACCCTGTATTAAAGCCATTATCAATAACATCTTTACAATCTTTGCAGTTGTCAAAAGCCCGGTTATTTCGTGTACTATTTACCGAATTGTCCAGCGGTCTAAGATGGTGTACATCAGTTCCAGCACCGGCATCCGTTCCGAAATTACCACGTGATTTTGCCCATACATGCTCTCTCGTCCATCCTGCTCCACCATTGTATTCTTGCGCAGCATCTACCGAACGTCCAGAATAAAGCAGTATCACGTTATTGGGATTAGCAGGATCCTTGTCTGTTTCTTTAAGAATATCCCACACATCTGTGGACGTACTGGTATATGGATACTCCTTATGATTCCTAATAAGGATGTGCAGTTGCATCTTTAAATCATCCGACTTTCGATTAAAAGCAGACGAGTAGTAAGCACTGTCCTGACTTATTGCAGAGAAAGGAATGGAGAATAAAAAGATAAATGAGAGGCTTTTAAGGGTATGCCCTTTATGTGCTTTTCTTTTTAGATCATTAAAATATTTCATTTTAGATTGGTCCGTTTTTAAGATTTACAATTCCCTAATTCTCCTTTAACAAGCCCTTTATTTTTAGTGCCATTTCAGTATGGTTAAAGGTGAAGAGGTTAAAAGTTATCCGATAATCGTTGTCTATTTTTTTTATTTATTTAGGTTAGAATTATTAAACAAAATTAGACTAAAAATGAGCCCGATTTTCAAAATACCTACTTAATGTTTAGGAATAAGTCAAAACATTATAAAATTTATTAAACAAGAAAAACACAAAACAATGGTCGAACACCAACCCAGAAAAATGTGCTCGACTAGCCATGTTATTGTTAATTATATAAGTTTCATTTCTTATTGTGTAAGACTTCTGGCGCACGGCCAAAGCACCTTTGTAGCATAGTGAAAACGATTTTACTATGTAATAAGAAGAACATGAAAAATAATTTAGAATTACAGGAAGATGTGCAAAATGCGATCAAATGGGAACCATCTATTAACTCATCAGAAATTGGTGTTGCAGTTAGAGATGGCGTGGTAACTCTATCAGGCACAGTAGATAGCTATTCTAAGAAACTAGCAGCCGAAAGAGCCACTAAAAATGTGATTGGTGTGAGAGCCGTCGCTGAAGACATAAACATTCACTATGGAAACACATTCATAAAAAACGATACAGAAGTAGCCTCTGAGGTATTAAGTGCCTGGAAAAACGATTGGGAAGTACCTGACAGACAAATAAAAGTAAGGGTAGAAAACGGCTGGGTAAATCTAGAGGGCGAGGTTATTTGGATGTTTCAAAAGCAAGCAGCAAAAAATGCAATTACTAATCTTACAGGAGTTAAAGGAGTGACGAATGGTATAACACTTAAATCTGAATCTAAAGACACTGTTGAAAAGGAAGATATTACTAGAGCATTAGACCGGAATTGGTCCATCAACGGACACGATATTAAAGTGGAAGTAAACCAAAATAATGTAAAACTTACCGGAAAGGTTCATTCTATATATCAAATGGAAGAAGCTGGGCGTTTGGCATGGAATACTCCA
>JAFMCI010000075.1 GCA_017857855.1 Bacteroidia bacterium
GTAATTATTCCGTACACTAAATTTAAACTTCCTGCTAATGAGCTAACTCTAATTATACACGAGGATCACTCAGATCCCATTGTGCATGTACAAGTGGCATATCACGTAGGCAGCGCTAGAGAAAGTGTAAGAAACAGTGGTTTTGCTCACTTCTTTGAGCACATGATGTTTCAAGGTTCTAAGAACGTAGCCGATGAAGAGCATTTTAAAATCATAAGTGAATCGGGAGGAACCAATAATGCCTACACCTCTTTTGATAAAACGGTTTATCACCAAACTGCTCCAAGTAACATGACCGAGAGTCTGCTATGGCTTGAAGCGGATAGAATGGGAACCCACTTAGAAGGTTTTACCCAAGCAAAATTTGAAACCCAGCGAGATGCGGTAAAAAACGAAAAAAGACAACGCTACGATAACCAGCCATACGGCATGGTAAATGAAATTTTATTTAAAACGCTTTTCGCAGATCATCCGTACAATTGGACTCCAATAGGTTACGTAGACGATTTAGATATAGCTACCTATGATGACTTAAGAAACTTCTTTTTGAGATGGTACGGTCCTAATAATGCAACCTTAGTGGTTTCGGGAGATGTTAATCCAGAAGAAGTGAAAGTATGGGCTGAGAAGTACTTCGGTACTATTCAAAAATGCCCTACAGTAACCAATATGTATCCTAAGAAACCTACTATTTCTATGGATCAATATGTAACTACCTACGATAACATTTTTGCGCCACTTACCATGTTTGCTTTTCCAACAGTACCCGAGTTTCATAAAGATGAAGCGGCTATTGAGATCCTAGCTGAAATATTAGGTGGTGGTAATAACTCTATTTTATACAAGAACTTAGAAAAAACCGAATTAGCCTTACAAACAGGTGCTTTCCATAGCACGTTAGAGCTAGCAGGTATGTTTGGTATACAGGTTGTTACCAAGCCAGAACTTGCAGGAGGCTTAAGTTTTAAAGAGGTAGAAGCCAAAATAAGAGAAGCCATTGCTGAGTTTGAAACACGTGGTGTTACCGATGAAGATTTGGAAATTACGAAAACCAATGTGCTAGCTTCCACCTATAGCTCTTTAAACAGTATTAATGGTAAATCAGAGGTATTAAGTCATTATGCTATGATGAGAGGTGATAATTATAACCTACAAAATGATATCGATAGATACAATGCCGTAACTAAAGAGGATATCATGAATGTGTACAACAAGTACATCAAAAACAGGAAAGCAGTTATCATTCGTGTGGAGCGTGAGCAAAACAGAAAAGAAGATGATGATACTCCTAAAAGTGTTAATCCATACGCAAGTGTGCCTAAGAAAACGGATGCACAGTACATGGGCTTAACCTATGTGGCTCCCAAAGATAATTTTGATAGAAGTGCTAGACCTGCTAAACCTGCAGCTAAAGCATTTACAGTTCCTGATTTTTACACCGAAAAATTTGAAAATGGCTTGACCGTAATTGGCAATGAGTCTAATGAGTCGCCATTGGTTTATTTTTACGTAGACATAAATGGTGGACATTTACTAGAAGGCGATAAAAAAATAGGCACAGGTACCGCCATGATGACCGCCTCTATGATGGGAGAAGGTACTAAGCGATTAACTACAGAAGAGTTTTCTAGAGAACTAGAAAAGCTGGGAAGTAATATCAGCTTCAATTCAAGTACTACAGGTTCATCTGTTTTTGTAACTTCATTATCAAAAAATGTAGATGCAACACTTACTTTGTTAAAAGAAGCCTTATTCGAGCCTCGTTTTGATCCGGCTGATTTTAAACGTATCAAAGAGCAAATTATAGAAAACCTACAAAGCCAAAAAAGTAATCCTAATGTGATGGCTGAAAAAGCTTGGTGTAAAATCGTATACGAAGGAACTATCCTAGCCGACTACTACTACGGAGATTACAAAACACTAAGTAAAATATCGTTAGATGACGTTAAAGCATTTTACAATACATATTACTCACCTAATTTAAGCACACTGGTTATCTCAGGAGATATTACAAAAGAACAAGCCATGTCTAAATTGGGTTTCTTCAAATCATGGAAAAACACCAATGCCACAGTGCCTGCTTTGCCAGAATTGAAAATGCCAGCTCAAACAACGGTTTACTTAATTGATAAGCCTTATGCTTCTCAGTCTACAGTATACGCTGGTCACCCAGGACCTAAGTTTGATTATAACGGAGAGTACTTCAAAGCAGGCGTTATGAATTTCTCATTAGGTGGTGCTTTTAACAGCCGTATTAATCTTAATTTGAGAGAAGACAAAGGATACACCTACGGTGCTCGTTCTCGTTTTGGAGCTAGCAAAGACTACGGAACGTATAAGTTCTCTTCTGAAATCAAGAAAGAAGCTACAGATAGTGCTATCAAAGAATTAATGTTTGAAATCACTAATTTTAAAGCCAACGGTATCACACAAGAAGAATTGGATTTTACCAAAAGCTCTATCACGCTAAGTGAAGCCTTGGATTACGAAACTCCTTTTGATAAGTTAAATTTCTTAAGTTCGATTGCAGAAAATAACCTTCCTAAAGATTATACCGTGCAGCAAGCAGCGATGATAAAAGGAATGAGCATTGCGGATATTAATGCAGTCGCTAAGGCACAATTAAAACCAGAGAAAACGGTTATTATCGTTGTGGGACATGCGTATAAAATACGTGATGGTTTAAATAACCTCGGTTACGGAAAGATAAAAGAGATTACGGTAGATTAAGCCCTAATCTGCTCATAAATTAAAAAGGCTTCCCATTTTGGGAAGCCTTTTTTTATATTTTTTGTTTGGATAAAGTGCTATACTTAGCTAATTGCTTTTCGGCTAGTGCAATGGTAGAATATTGATTTTCTATCAGTAACCGCCCATTCTGAATAATGCGCTTGTAATCCAATTCTCCTGAGCGCAGACGTTGGTATACTTCCAAAAAGGCTAAGGGCGTATCGGCGATTACCAAATGTACGCCGTCTGTGTATTGAATGCCTTGTGCGCCTATGGTGGTAGAGATAACCAGCTTTCCTGCAGCCAATGCTTCCAGTATTTTTAACCTAATGCCACTGCCACTCCACAATGGCACTACGCACACGTCGTGTTGGGCCACAAATGCATAAGCGTCTGGCACATTAGCGTGTACCGATAGTTGCGCATGAGAAGCGAATGCCGCAGTTTGGATGCCTTTCCCGGCGAGGTGAAGCGAGTATTCTTTATCTTCCTGGCAGATTAAGGAATGCACCTTATCCATGTACCAGTTTACGGCTTCTGCATTGGCATGCCATTGCATGGATCCAATATGATAAAACCGCTTAAAGCGATACGAAGGTGTATACTTCCATACGTCCAAATCGATGCCCGCGGGTATGGTACAATATTCGCCCGTCGGGTGTAATGCTTTAAATTTGAGTCCGTCATCATCCGTGACAGTGGCAGTGATATCAACCATGGGTAGGAGTGAGGCTTCGTATTTTTTTAACTGTTTGGCAAGTATGCGTTGGTAGTATTTTTTTAATGGATTACGCTCATTAGTAGCCAAGCGCTCCCATATTTCATACTCTACATTATGCATTCGCAGAGCAATTACGCCTTCATGGTACTTGCGTATGGTGTGAATATAAGGTCCGACGAAGGTTCCTTCTACTTGGATAACATCAAATTTTTCGGATTTAAGTAGCTCAATGATTTTAGATTCAAAATCAGCATTGTAAAACCTACTTACGTTGTACGACTTATTTTGAAGTAAATCAAGTAAAGCGTCCTTGGCAACCACATCCGTATTTAAAGGCTGGATAAACACACGGGCGTATTTGCTTAATTCCTTTTGGGCTTCAGTAACGGGTGTCTTGTGTTTTTTACCGTCTAGACAATATATTACAACTTCATGCCCTAATTCAGCATAGGCACGAGTAAAGTTGTATATACCTATGGTTCCTCCTTCATTTAAAGGCCATGGGACACGATTAGATACTTGTAAAATTTTCATTTGTCTACGTCAAGCATCCCACCTTTAGCCCATTTAGGTGTTATTTTACGAATTACTCGTTTGTACGAGTCCGCATCAAATAACTGACTGTCTCTGCTGGCTTTGTAGGTTAAAAAGATAGCCAAAGGCAGCAGAATAAGCATACTTAGCCACATGCCAAGCGCAGCAGGAAGTGTGCCTTGAAAGACTAATTTTTCGCCAAAAATACCAATCACATAATACAGAATAAATAGCAAAATGGATATTACTAGTGGTAAACCAAATCCACCTTTTTTGATAATAGCACCTAGCGGTGCTCCTATGAAGAAAAGTAAGATGCAAGAAGCTGCAAGTGTAAATTTACGGTGCCATTCTACGAGGTATTTATTTCTAAGTTCGCGTTGAGATCCAGCATCATCTACATTATTGGTAGAAATACGTTTTATATTGTTGGCATTTTGCAACGCACGTTCAATGATGTCTTCCTTTTGAAGCATGGTCATTACTAGCGTTTGAAGCGTGTCTAACGCCGCGCTATCGTTGCGTGATGAGTCTCTCGTATTTTTATAATTCCGTATTTCGTTTATGTTGACTCCGCCACGACTCGTGGTTATCCTGCGAGACCATAAATACGCCAAGCGCTCATTTACCGAAGTGTCCGTAAGTGCAATAGACGTATCCATCTGATGAAAATAGGGCTTGATATAGCGGTATAAATCTCCTTTTTTGTGTTCGATAAAGGTATTTAAGGAGTCTATTCTCTCACCAAGCTGCGTCAAATTCATCATTCTATGATCTTCCGAAAATCGTTCTTTATCCGTGCGGTTAAATGCCAGTTCGCTTAAGTCAATGGTAAGATTATACGACGAAAATTCCATTGTATTGTGCGGCATCGTATTTACATATTTGGGGTCGTTTACCATTTCTTCGTAACGTCGGCCATCCTCCAAATAAAGCGTCATAAACTGCTTGTCATCTGAAATAGTCATTTTACCCCTCTTAGCTATCAGAATGTTGTTGTTTCCTGAGTTATTTCGGTCATCTACGTAGATTATGATATCCTCGATAGTTTGATTGTCTTCGTATTTTTTACCAACCCGAATAGCGTATCCTTCAATATCTTTAAAAAAAACATTAGCTATAATATTCATTGCGGGTTTCTTTTGGGTAACATCATACAATAAAGCGCCCCAGCTAAGATTGGCTTTTGGGATAAGATTATTAGCGGTATAAAATGCACCTACAGCCATTAGAAAGCTAATGATAAACATGGGTCTCATAGCTTTGAGTAGAGAAACTCCTGCAGATTTTATGGCCACAAGTTCATACCGTTCAGCGAGATTACCAAACACCATAATACTTGATAACAAAATTGCTAAGGGTAAAGCCATCGGGATAAGATGTATGGCAAAATAAAAGATAAATTCCAGTATGACAGAAATCTCAAGTCCTTTCCCTACAAGGTCTTCAAGGTACTTCCAAATGGTCTGCATGAGTAGCAGGAATAAGGAAATAAAAAATGTACCTATAAAGGGTCCTATGAACGACTTTACAAATAACCAATGAAGTTTTTTTATTCCTCTCAAAACAGCTTCAAAAATATGTAGTTGTACCTCAAATTGCTTATTTTTGGAATTAATAATACAATTTCATAGACCAAATGATTTTCTTCAAGCAAGTTCTCCTTATTATTTTCCTGAGCATGGTAACTGTTAGCTATGCTCAGATTGACGGGACTACTAAGAAGCAGCTTAATAAAATAGAAAAATATTACGGTGCAAAAAAATATTCAAAAGCAGCAGAAGTCATGAAAGAGGTGCTTAATAAATACCCTATTAATGAAAGTTTATGGAAAATGTATCAAGAAATAACCTTTCAAAACTATCGTGAACATGCCAAAACTGCATCGACCTTTACCGTTTCTGTAAGCGGTAAAAATGCGAACGATTCACTTGCTTCCAGTTTACAAGAACTCATGGATTATAAATCTCAATTTCCTAAATATGAGTATTATAATGCTTTATATTACACATCCTTGGCTATTCCCTACGCCACTAGAGTATCCAGTGAGTTGAGAAGTATATATGTAGACGGTCTGTATTATTCAGACATGAATATTAGTTTTAAGTCAAAAGCATTTTTTGACAAAGCCGACGGTGAATTTCGGGCTAAAAACTACCAGAAAGCTTCGGAATACTATCAAAAAGCATTTGATGAAGATACCAATAATTACCGGGCGCTGCTTTATATAGGAGATTCTTACTATGCCATGGAATATTACGGCAAGGCTGCTGAGTATTTCAGAAAAGCTATTGCTATGCAGCCTAACTTACTTGAGCCGGTTAAATATTTGTCTGATGCTTTAGCGCGTAAAGGTGAACGCGACCGGTCTTTTATTGTAGCCAAACAAAGCTTATTGGTGTATCCTGATGAGGG
>JAFMCI010000076.1 GCA_017857855.1 Bacteroidia bacterium
GGAAGTTAATTCGTACCCAAGAGTTTAGCGGGTACAAAGTAAATGCCGTTGCTATTTCTCCTGATTACACTAGCATCGTAGCTGCAGCACAAAAGACAGGCGTTTCTAACCCCGCAGGATTTTTCAAAATACAAACCTATATCCCTGCTCGTAAGATTATCTTACCACCGCCGTATACCGTACAGAAAAAGAAAGAAACCAAAAAACCCACTAAAAATAGTACCGCCGTTACAGGCAGCAAATCAACTAAGTCTCCTGTAAAACAGACTACCCCTGCCGCAAAAACGAATAGTAAGGTCATACAAAAAACAGAACAAGTAGAAATACGCATAGAAGATAAACAGTGAGTAACGAGATTTTAAACAGCAGCAAAGCACCCGAACCAGTAGGCGCATATCCACATGCCCGTAAAGTAGGAAACCTTTTATTTCTGAGTGGTGTAGGGCCCCGCGAGCGCGGAACCAAAATAATACCCGGAGTAGAGCTAGATGCCGAAGGGAATATCGTGAGTTACGATATAGAAAAGCAATGTCGATCCGTGTTCAACAATATCAAAAATATTCTGGAAGACTCCGGAAGCAGCTGGGCCAACATCGTAGATGTGACTGTTTTTTTAACGAATATGAAAGATGATTTCAAAACGTACAATCGCTTGTATGCTGAATATTTTAAAGATAATCAGCCATGCCGGACCACGCTAGAAATAAATTGCTTGCCTACACCTATTGCCATTGAGCTCAAGGTGATTGCAACGATATAGGACTCTACTAAACTAAGAATTACCTTAGAGCATAGCTGCATCTATCGCTTTTCGGGTAGCCTCGTTTACTGGCACAACGGGAAGTCTAAAATGATTACCACAGATACCTAATTTTTCAAGAGCATACTTCACACCTCCTGGGTTACCGTCCATAAATATAGCTTTCATCATAGGCAATAGCTTATAATGAAGATGGCGAGCATTTTTAAAATCCCCATCTAACGCATAGTTTACCATTTGGCTAAACTCACGCGGATAGAGATTTCCAATTACGGAGATAACTCCTTGCATGCCTGCCGCAATATAACTTAGGGTATAATTGTCGTCGCCGCTTATCACCCCAAAATTTTCAGGTGCATCTTTCAGCACATCCATGCATACGTCAAAACTCCCACTTGCTTCTTTGGTCGCAACAATATTAGGCAGTTGTGCTATACGTAAGGTGGTTTCTGCGCTTATCAAAGAACCTGTTCTGCCAGGCACATTATACATAATTACCGGCAGAGGGGTCGCGTCATTTATGGCTTTAAAGTGCTGATAAATACCCTCTTGGCTTGGTTTATTGTAATACGGGCTCACGCTAAGTATACCATCTACCCCATCTAGGTTTTCGGTAGTAAGACGCGATACCACAGCCTCGGTGCTGTTGCCCCCAATACCAAAAACAATGGGTCTTCTGCCTGCATTTACCTCCTTAACTTTTTGAAGTATTTGCTGTTGTTCTTCCCCACTAATGGTTGGGTTTTCGCCCGTTGTTCCCATCACCACTAGGTAGCTTACACCGCCGTCTATAAGATGGTTGGTTAGTCTTTCTAAACTTTCAAAATCTATGCGTTGTGGCGAACCGTCCGCATGAAAAGGGGTAATCATGGCTACACCCAAGCCTTTGAATTTGTTCATATTATTTAAGGTATTTTTGGATACTGGCAAAAAGATCGTCCGTACTGGTTACGTCACTTTTTACCATAAAATCGTGTGCAAAATTATACTGATCGAAGTGCTTCCCCATGCGCGTTCTCGCTTTCGAAAACGTAGAAATAGCTTGCAGGGAAATGCTGCCTAGGGTGTCTAAATTCAACAAGAAATCAAACTCTTTATTGGTGAATACGGACACCTGCTCTTGTTTGGGAATCTTCCAAAAATTAAGATCCTTCTGGTTAAAATAAAGGGTTTTGGCATCTGAAACTAAGTTGTTTAACTCTTTCTCATTATAGAAGCCTAGAGACATTACATTTTTACCCAACGACTCAAAGTAGTGAACGATAGCATTTAACGACTGGATTTCGGTGCTTTTTACATCGTACACAATTCCTATCTCTCTTGCATTGCCTAGTGATTGCAGCCTTTCGGGCTTTGTGATTTGCTTGTATTTTACAAGCATACGGAGTGCTATTTTTTCTCTAAAATTTGCCAATGGAACAAAGGTAGCTATTTTAAATTCTGTTTTATTTTAGGGGTGAAAAAAGGTATGACTATCGTATTCTCTATTGCACTACTCGCCTATCATATCTGCAAAATCGTCCTCGCTTATCATTTTCACTCCCAGTTTTTCTGCTTTTTCTTTTTTGGCAGGCCCCATGCTATCGCCTACTATCACAAAATCCGTTGCTTTAGAAATCGCACTTACATTTATTCCTCCATTGTCTTCAATGCACTTTTTTAGTTCGTCACGACTAAAACGCGCAAACACACCGCTCACCACAATTTTAGCTCCGTTTAACACATTGCTAGTCAGCTGTTTTTCGACCACTTCAAACACCAGTCCCGCATTTTTAAGCAATTCTATTTCTGCTCTATTTTCAGTGATCATAAAATAGTCTATTACACTTTTTGCTATTACACCGCCAATTTCGCTCACAGCATTTAAGGTTTCAAAATCCGCTGCCATCACTGCGTCCATTGTTTTAAAATGAAAGGCTAATTTTTTGGCTACCGTTTCCCCTACAAAGCGTATTCCTAATCCAAACAGCACTTTTTCAAACGGTTGACTTTTTGACAAGGCTATGCCGGTTAAAATATTATCTACGGTCTTCTCTTGAAAGCTAATTATTCTCTCATCGCCCGTTGCTTCATTTACGATAGCCTTACTTAATCCTAGGATTTGCTCTTTGTCTAACTGGTACAAATCAGCTACTCTGCGTACTAATCCCGCTTGATAAAGCACATCTATTTTTCCCTCACCCAAGCTATCTACATCCATAGCCTTGCGGCCTATAAAATGCTCTATTCTACCTTTTATTTGTGGTGGGCAGCCCATCGTGTTAAGGCATCTGTACGCCGCTTCACCTTCTTCTCTTACCAATGCCGTGCTACATTCTGGGCATACACTTGCAAAATGGGTTGGCACACTTTCATCACTACGATTGCTCGTATCTACTTCTACTATTTTGGGTATTATTTCGCCTCCCTTTTCTACAAAAACAGTATCGCCTACACGCACATCCAGTTGCGCAATAAAATCTGCATTGTGCAAACTGGCTCTTTTTACGGTAGTGCCCAGCAACTGCATGGGTTCTAGGTTGGCTACGGGTGTTACCGCACCTGTTCTGCCTACTTGATAGCTTATGCTGAGTAGTTTACTTTCTGCACGCTCAGTTTCAAACTTGTAACTCATCGCCCATCGGGGAAACTTACTGGTAAAACCCATTTCTTGCTGTTGCAAACGGCTATTCACTTTTATAACTACCCCGTCTATCTCAAAACTGAGTTTCTTACGTGCACTTTCCCAATGCTCAATAAACGTCCACACCTCTTCTATGCTGTTGCACAACTGAGTAGCATCGTTTGTAGGCAGCCCATACTCGCGCATACGCTGCAGGCTATCCCAGTGGTCTAGCTCTTCTTTGCCGTGCTCTGCCAGCTGATACAAAAATCCGTCTAGCGGCCGCTTGGCCACTTCGGCACTGTCTTGCTGCTTGATGGTTCCTGCGGCGGTATTGCGGGGGTTTTTATACATTTCTTCGCCATTTTTGGCACGTTCCTCATTTAACCTTTGAAAGGCAGCTTTATGCATAAATATCTCGCCACGCACTTCCAGATGGGCCGGATAGTTTCCTTTTAACTGGTGCGGAATACTTCGTATGGTTTTCACGTTGGCGGTTACATCATCGCCTTGTGTGCCATCGCCACGGGTAATTGCTTGACTTAGTTTTCCGTCGGTATAGCGAAGTGCAATAGCAAAACCATCGAACTTGAGCTCTGCCGTATATTGATAGGCAATACCACCTATTAGTTTAGCTACTCGGGTATCAAAATCAAGTAATTCTTCTTTGTTATAGGTGTTGCCCAAGCTTAGCATTCGCGTACTATGGGGTACAGTATTAAAATTTTTGGTGATATCACCCCCTACTTGTTGTGTAGGGCTATTGGGATCTGCAAATTGAGGAAACGCAGCTTCCAGTTTTTCCAGTTCTTTGAGCTTCATATCAAACTCGCGGTCAGAGATGCTCGGATTGGCTAATACGTAGTAGTTGTAATTATGCTCTTTGAGCGCTGCGGTTAGTTCTTGTATTTTAGCTTGGGTACTCACTGTTGCGAAGGTACAATTTCACGTAGAACATTGAACCTAGATTACCCGCAAGATATTATCAGAAAAACCACATTTGTGTTTAACAAAGGATTTCTAAGTTATACTACTAATTTACGTTTAATATTCTTCTGAAATCACCTCGTTTTCGGGAGGATACTATTAGCTCAATCCCGTTTGGCAAAATCACCACACCAGAAGTAATATTATAACCTAACACTCTAGCCATATTAACCATATGTGAACGATGTATTCTGCAGAATTGAGGCGAGGGCAATAAATCTTCAAAATAACTAAGTGGCTTGGTTACTACCTCTTTTTGACCATTTAGCATATAAAAAATAGTATAATTTCCTGTTTCAGAAATAATATGGCTAATGTCTTCTAATAATATTTTTTTATAGCCAGATGATGATGCTATAATCAAAGAAGAATAGTCGGTTGCGTATTTTTGAACAAGCCCAGAGAAATTTGCTAATCTGGGGTCCTCCAGTAAATTTTTAGGATCCAACTTATTAATTGCATTTATTAACTCTTCGGAGTCTATTGGTTTCAATAAAAATTCAATAGCTGAATATTTTATGGCCTGTAGGGCGTAATTAGAATATCCCGTAACCATTATAGTGTGAAAATTTACTGTTGGTATTGCTTCTAGCAATTCAAATCCATTTTTACCTGGCATTTCAACATCTAAAAAAACAAGATGAGGATGATGTATTTTTACAAGTTCAATCCCCTTATCCACCGTATCAGCCGATGCCACTAAATCTACATTGGGACAATATCTGTCCAATAGTAGTTTCATCACCTCTAAGCTATCTTGCTCATCATCTATATGAATGGCCTTTATCTTATTCATTTTCATTAATCAATTAAAACTTTTCCCTTTTTATCAGCATTTAATCCGTAGTTCGGGACCATGGATATAAATACTCTTAAACCTGTACGTGTATTAAACGGAATTCTAGAAAATTTTTATATTCTTGGAGTGTTTAACTTTCATAGTCTGTTTTTACTAGGAGATATTTCTATGTCCTTGAAAAAACGAAAATAATTTAAATATAACAAAAAAACCGCTTTCGCGGTTTTTTAATTAACTCACCCGATTAAGGTAAGGTTTTCATAGTCAATAAAATCGGTAATCTGTTTCATAGTCTGAAGAGAAGAACTTCTAACTTGACGCTAATGTAATTTCACACTTACCTACCTAAAGCACCATTGAGCATTAAATAATCTGGACGTAGGCTATAAATCTCTGAGCGTTACCTTGACTACCTCAAAAATCTCAAATCATTCTAATGTTAGCTTTGTCATGCTACATTTGCAACATCAAATGAAACACATACTGCCTGCTCTGCTGTTGCTTCTACCTTCTTTATCTCGTGCGCAAAGTCCGCTTACATCCGGTTTTTTTAATTACCATCTAACCGATAGATATGAAATCTTGAGTGATAGCATGACTACTGATTTTTTTACGGGGATAAAACCGTATCGAAGAGACTACGTGGCAGCATTTGCGTCTAAGCTTAACGTTCATAAAAAGGTTGATTCCTTTAACCAAAATTATCTGTTGCTAGACAACATCATCTTTGCAAACAACCCCGATCAGTTTAGTCAGAAATCTATTCTGCGCTACTTTTACCCTAATCAGCGCGCCTTATTTTACGTAAATGAAGATCGATTTAAACTGGTAATGAATCCTTTACTTGGATTTGCTGGCGGAAAAGACAAGTATGATAGTTCAACTACCTACCGCAATAGCCGCGGAGTTGAACTCTTTGGTAACATCGGAAATAAAGTGGGGTTTTATAGCTATGCGCT
>JAFMCI010000025.1 GCA_017857855.1 Bacteroidia bacterium
GCTGATTTGGTAAAGCTGGTAGATCTTATTCTTGCTAATTCCTCTGCTGGACTTATAGATCTCAATATGGTGAAAGCCCAAAAATGTATTCAAGCCTATTGTTCTCCAGAATTATTAAAAGAAAGAGGCTTACATTATTTCGGTGGTTCGCCTAATGAAGGACAAAGTTTAGAAGAATTAGAATCATTATTTTATGCGCAGCTAGACTTATTAAAGTCTGGTGATTTTGATATGGACTTGGTGAAGAGTATTGTGTTGAATAAGAAGGTTGACGAGATAAGACAATTTGAATCATACCAAGGGACTGCATATGCGCTTATGGATGCTTTTGTTATGGAAAATACCTGGAGCAAAGAGCTTGCAGCACTAGATAATATGCAGAAGTATACCAAGCAAGATGTAATAGATTTTGCCAACAAATACTATGTAGATGGACACATTGTCGTTTATAAAAGAAAAGGAGAAAAGGAAGAAGTTCAAAAAGTAGATAAACCTGAAATAACTAAAGTAGAAGTAAATAGAGGTAAGACTTCCCCATTTGTTGCTAAAATCTTAGCAACAAAATCTAATTCCATTACACCGCAATTAATAGACTATTCTAAAGAAATTGAATTTGCTAAACTGAATGGAGGAATTCCGGTATGGAAAGTAGTGAATGGAGATGAGCAACTCTTCTCATTGTACTATGTATTGGATATGGGATCTAGACACGACCAAAAATTGGCGTTGGCTGTTGAATACTTAGAATATTTAGGAACCAATCAATATTCAGCAGATGAAATTAGTACAGAGTTTTACAAGCTAGCTTGTGACTTTGGAGTTTCTACAGGTACAGACCAAAGCTACGTTTACCTGAATGGTCTAGCAACAAGTTTTGATAAAGCTCTTGAACTATTTGAGCATCTGTTGGCCAATGCTGTTGCTGACGATAGTAAATTAGATCAAATGATCGCGCAAAAATTAAAAAGTAGAGAGGATGCCAAACTGAATAAAGGTGTAATCATGCGTAACCTAAGAAATTATGCTTTATATGGAGCTGAAAATCCAAGTAACTTTATCTTATCGGCAGATCAACTTAAAAGTGTGAAAGGAACAGAACTCTCAAATTATATTCACAGTTTAACGTCCTATAACCATAAAATTTGGTACAGTGGACCATTAACGATGAACGAACTAACTGGCAAGCTAACAGAAGTGCACAAGACACCTGAAGCATTTTTAGCTACTCCTGAAATTAAAGAATTCAAGATGCTGGAAAATAAAGGAGGTACTTTATTCGCACACTACGATATGGTTCAATCAGAAATCATGTGGTTGAAAAAATCTACAGAATTCATGGTGAATGAAGCTGCAGAGATTAGCATGTTTAATGAATACTTTGGTGGCGGCATGAGTAGTATCGTCTTTCAAGAAATCAGAGAAGCTAAAGCCCTTGCTTATTCTACTTATAGCTATTACGCTGCGGCTAGTAAATTAGGTGAAACCAATTCTGTTTTGGCTTATGTAGGTACGCAATCAGACAAGATGAAAGAGGGAATAGAGGCAATGAATATTCTACTCAATGATTTACCAGAGGATCAGAAAACGTTTGATAATGGAAAACAAGCGCTAAAGCAAGGATTGGAAACGAGCAGAATACTCAAAACAGCTATTTTATTTAACTATGACAACGCTATCAAATTAGGCTTAACAGAAGATAGTCGTAAAATGACTTTGGACCGTTTAGAGAAATTGACAATTCAAGATGTTAAGAATTTTCATTCAAATAAGATTAAAGGTGATTTTACCTACATAATAGTAGGAGATAGAGCTAAAATAGACCTAGATTATATGAAGCAATTCGGTCCTGTAAAGGAGGTTTCTTTAGAGCAGTTATTTGGGTACTAATCGAACAAAAATTTTAAATGTAATTAGTATGAGTGTAAGCCGTGATTTACAATAAATCACGGCTCATCTCTCTTAAACTTAAACTCTTTATAAAAGGGCATAATTACTCTACTTGAGTGATTATTATTTAAAACTCAATTACCTCATCCACTCTTTGCAGGCTGAATTGAGATTGTGGGATGCGCGGTGTAGGAGCTGTAGGTTCACAGCTAACGTAGGTTTTACCTGAATATTTAAAGGAACCATGCGGAGCGTATCCAGGAATTTCAATTCCTAAACTGAGATGTTCGTCTTGCTTATAGAATAATCCAATGGATTTAAGTCCAAGGATGTTGTGCGTAAGGTAAGACATTAGCATGGCCTTATCTTCGCAATCTGAAGTAGTGGACATGATGGTTTCTTCGGGGTAGTAAAACCTTTCTTCTCCGTATTTATCATAATCGCTACCATACGGTACCACTTGCTGCACAAAGGCGAGTAATAATTTTACCTGATCAATTATGTCACGACCTTTTACCTGTTGTTTTAGGTATTTCATGAGCGAAGAATCCATCTCTGCAGATAATGGTACATCGGTAAAATATTTGCCAACTTCAAACATGGGTAAGTCTCCTAAGAATTCTGTCATGGAGCCATTGGATTTAACCTCGATCATAAATGTATCGCCTGCCACTATGAAAGAAATATCTCTACTTTTAAGTTTTGCATTCACAAGAGGTAGGCTGAGTATGTTATGGGAAATTCTTTTTGTAGTTATTTTTTTATCCATAAAAATAAGATGCTTTCCTTTGTGTTTTCGGTTAGAATAATCCAAATCTTTATAAGTTTTTTGGGCATATTTAATGAAAATATAACGTCCAGGCGTAAAGTTTAAGTTTCCCATACAATTAAGGTCAGTGCCTGTTTTAGTTAAAATAACATCGTAGTTAAGTTCTTTTAAAAAAAGGTATTTGATAAAGGTAGTTGTGTTCTTATCATTTGCTCTTGAGATTTGTCGTGCATATTTATCAATAAGAAGTGTTGTGGCGGTTCCGTCTAAGTCGAAAATTGCAATGTGACGCTTTAGATTATTTACACTTATGGATAGGTTTGAATTGCGGAAAATGCTTAAATTTTGGCTTATTTCTGCCTGATCACCTTTCCTGAATTTCAAAGTACTAAGCTGCGGATCATAAGATACCGTTAACGGGTGGCCATAAAAATCAATAATATGGGTATAAGAAGAGCCAGCTTCAAAGTTTAATAATACTGAGCAAAGAATAGTTAATAATGTAGCTTTGAAATATTTCATAATTTAAATCCTCCTTTCGTATATACCTACAAACGCAACTAACGGACCAAATCGTCTTCAAAACTTGGTATAACTCTTAGCTACTAATAAAGTTGTATTTAAATTCTATTTTAACTTACAGAGGAGTATGTATTTTGTGCCTTTCATCATTCGATTTATCTGGACAACACGACTCGATTCTGGTACACAAAACTTTAAAAAGTAAAAGCCCCAGTACCTAGTACTGAGGCTTTAGATTGGCTTTTGACTATTAAGTCAAATCAAATATAAATCTATTTTGCAGTGAAGAAGATTTAGTAAAATCAATCTGACAATCAAATGACAATAATGAGCTTATGAAGCGCTAGCAATCATCATTGGCATTATTAGCATAAGTAAATGCTCATCATCCATATTTTGGTTTGGAAGTATTATTCCTGCTCTATTTGGTGTTGATAATTCGATAATGATGTCAGGAGTACTAATGTTTTGAAGTAGCTCAATAAGTAACTTAGAATTGAAGCCTATTTCCATGTCTTCTCCGGCAAAATCGCAGCCTAATCGTTCAACAGCTTCATTGCTCATATCAATGTCTTCTGCCGAAATAGTAAGTTCACTTCCCGTTATTTTAATATTGATTTGGTTCGTAGACTTATTACCAAAAATACTAATACGTTTCACTGAGTTTAAAAAATCTGTTCTGTTTACCGTAAGTTTATTTGGGTTTTCGGTAGGGATAACTGCCCTATAATCAGGGTAACGCTCGTCTATCAATCTACATATTAGTCTTACATCACCGAAGGTGAAGAATGCATTGCTATCGTTAAAATCAACATGACACTCGCTGTCATCTTGAGGTAAACTAGACTTAAGTAAGTTCAAAGCTTTTTTGGGCAGTATGAAGCTAGCTTCTACACCAGGTTTTACATCTGTTCTTTCTATTTTTACTAATCTATTAGCATCTGTAGCTACAAACACTACATTGTCTTTGTAAAGTTGAACATAAACACCAGTAAGACTTAGTCTAAGCTCATCGTTGCCTGATGCAAAAATGGTTTGTACAATGCTACTCGATAAAGCACCAGAAGCCATATTAAAACTATTTTCAGAGGTTGCTTCCGGAATCCTTGGGAAATCATCCGCATTTTGTCCTATTAGTTTATATCTACCAAATTCTGATTTTAACTCTATGATATTGGTGTCAGCTTGAAGTGTAAACGTGACAGGTTGATTAGGAAGAGCTTTTAGCATTTCAATGCACATTTTTGATGGAACAGCCATGCGAATATCTTCGTCAGACTGTACGTCTAAAGATGTACTCATAGATGTCTCTAAATCTGTAGCTGTAATGGTCAGCTTGCCATCTTTTATATCAAACAAGAAGTGATCTAGTATAGGTATAACGGGCTTAGATACAATAGTGCCACTTACACCTAATAGTTTGTTTAGAAGTTGGTTTGTGTTTACAATAAATTTCATTTCAGATTTATGATTTTTTTGAAGTTGTCAAATTAAATCCAAAAGTATGATTTAAGATAAAATAAATCATTAAAACTTATCAATACAAGAGATAAACTTTTACCCAAATAAATCTTTGAGGGTGAGATTATTTCAAAATTAAATAAAATTCTTCCTGAAGCGCATTGCCTTTGTCTTTAGCATAAAGAGAATGGATAGCTTTTGATACTTCAGCGTATTCAATTCCGTCTTTCTTCATTTGTAGATATTTTTCTTGCATTAATCTTGGTCTTGGTCCCCAGGTAAAAAGTACTTGATCATGTTTATCGAGTGCAATTAGTTTGGGAATACTTTTACCTCCATTGGTCATAAAATCATCCATAATATCTGCGTTTTCATCTCTGAGGATAAGCTGAACTTGAATACCGCTATTTAACTCGGCCATCTTATTAAGCCATGGGATGTTTTGAGCTGCATCACCGCACCAAGCCTCCGATAAAACTAGCCATTTTTGAGGAGGTAAGGCCTGAATTACTTGAACTAAATCTTGGCGTATTAATGCAGTTTTATCCAAACGCTTCATCCGAGTAACATTCATATTAGAATACGTTAGCATGGCCTCTGAATGGTCATTTCCAGTTGTTTTATTTTGAGCGTGAAGAGTATCGATATATTCTCTGTACGTTTTGTAGGTATAACTATTTCTACCTTCTAAATTGTAGTTAAATTTCATTAAAGTTGAACGCTAAAGGATAAATTAGGAATAGTGTTATTTAAAATCGTAAACGTTTTATGTCTTATCATTTCTGATCATCCAAATAGCAATAATGATAAATAATAATCCACCAATTTGATTGAGTGAAATCACTTCGTTGGCTAAAAAACCCCAGTATAAAGCCACTATCGGAATGAGGTAGGTTACGGAAGTGGCAAAAACCGCATTAGTTTGATGTATAAGTTTATTAAATAAAATTAAGCTAAACGCGGTGCCCACTATGGCAAGAATGATAACAGCTAGAAGTGATCTAACATTTTGACTTTCAGCAAGCTCAATGTGAAGACCGGTGTACAGCAAAACAATACCACCGAATAGACCAATAATAGCTAAGGGCAGCGCAGATACCAAAAGTGGCGGATAGTCAGAAAGCTTGTGTTTAATGATATTCACATTAATACCGTACAATAAGGTTGCGAGCACTACGAGTAAGGTATAGCCTATGTTATAGTTCATGTCTTGTCTGTATACCAGAAACAGTGCACCTACTAAACCAAAAATAACACCTAAGAACTTTTTCTTGTTGAATTCTACCTTTAAAAATATAACACCCACAAGTAAAGCAAATAAGGGCGTAAGTCCGTTTAATGCACCAGCCAATGAGCTGGATATCTTAGTTTGAGCTGCGGTAAATAAAAAGGCAGGGATAGCACTCCCAGTAAAACCGCTTATTGCAAAATACTTGAGGTCTCCTTTTTTAAGTTGTACTTTTTTCCAATTGACAAATGGGAGTAGGGCTAGGCCTGCAAATGAGATACGCATTGCGGCTACTTGATAGCTTGAAAAAATCTTTAATCCTTCTTTCATTAGAATAAAAGAGCTCCCCCAAATAAGGGCAAGAATACCAAGAGATATGTAGGGATGCATTGTACGGTTTTTCATTTCTGTAATTGACTGCAATATTCCAATAAAACTCTCATCATATTACATAGTCAAAACTAAAATGAGAAATAAAAGCGTAATTTCAGTTTTATCAATTGAACAATTCACAATGTAGACCAACCAAACTAGAAAATAGTTGAGAATGCTATGGGAATTGGACATGGATAATGTCTAAAGTACTAGACTAGTTAGCAGAGGATGTATTTTTACAAGACCACGAAAAAATAAAATCGGCAACCAAATCACCGTTTTCATTGTGCGCCATTACGGGCATCGATATTACTTGCCCTTCGTTGCCGCTAAATATTATATTTATATAGGATTGTACATTATTGCCTTCATTGCATGAGAAAGTAATTTTTCCTACCGCTTTTTTATGGTATTCGGCCTCCACGCGTAAAAGTAACATCGAAAATGGCGTAGCTGAAGAACGGTATTGAAAAAGCAATAATCCCGTCGCAAGCTCAGCAGCCATCTGCATGGCAGCAAAGTATATAGAATGAAAAGGATTTTGATTTATCCACTTGAATTTTAAGGAGGTTGAACTGCCTTGGTCATCAATATTGATGAGTTTAACTCCTGCAAAAAATGCTAATGGTAATTTTTTGAGTAAGAAAAACCAAAAATAAGGCCCTAAAGCTTTCTGCCTAAAAACAAGATGTTTCATTCGGTTTGGTCTAATAGGTCACTTTCCTTTTCGTTTAAATTTAACTCTTCTTTGGCTCTTGATTTTAAAGGACGAAAGTAAAGTAACATAACTCCCGTCATGAGCCCGTAAAGCAATAAGTTATTTTGACCAGTGATATAAAACGAGATACCTGCAAAAAAAGCAGACCCAGTTAAAGAGCTCCAAATCAGTATATTATTGTCTCTGTAGATGTTCATTTTGTCTATCAGATTAGCGTTTGTGCTTAGTTTCTTATATCTGTTTTTACCGACGTAATATGCCGCGGCAAAACTGGCTATTGCCAAAACGGGGACAAGTAATTCAAATATATTTAGCACTGTTCGTGGTTCTACGCCACCGTTAGCTTGCATTCTAAGTGTATAGCATATTCCAACAATTATCGTAGTAAATATACTTATGGTTAGGTGAAGTGATGATGTCTGCTTAAAGACTGATTGTGGTGTTGTTTTACTCATAATAAGCTAATTTGATCTCCAGTAGTAAATGATTGATTACCATCTTTCTTTTCCTTAGAAGGTAGTTCTGGTATAGCGTCATCCGGAATTTCTTTTAGTTCTTTTTTGGATTCTTCTATAATTATCCGCTCAATAACTTTTTTAGGCATAGGGGGCGGTATTTCTTCTTGACCTTCTATTGTATCAATAATCGTCGTGTCTAAAGATTCGCTCTCGACCTTATATTCCTTCGCATTATCAGATCCTTTATCTCCGCCAGAACTACTAGGAGGTAATTCATCTTCGTCATCATTGTCTGGTGGTGGCGGTGGGAGTAATTTAGCTTTAATAAATTCTTTGCCGCATAACTTATTTCCGATGCTCTTCCAACCTTTAACATCAATAAATGTGGTTAGATTAACTTGACTAATTCTTTTCTCTCCACTGGCTGTTTTTACGGTAAGTTCCAATAAAGGTGATTTATGAGTTGCAGCAAGAATCATTTTACTGCCCCAGCCTTCAGTAATGAAGCTGAAACGCTTTCCTGTAGAACGGGTTTCTACGTTAAATCGCTTAACGCAGTAGTTTTTTCCATTACCATCATAGTGCAGTACACTAATTACACAATTAGGGTCAAACTTCTCAATCAATGCAATTTCTTTATTTGCATAATGATTAGTTAACTCATGATTGGTTAATTCGTACTCACCACTATCAAAAATCACTAGAATTAAATCATCTGTTTGGAAACTACCTAAGTATTGACCACGTTCATGTACGTTTAATCTACCTATATTCGATTCGTACCAAATATCTCTTCCCCCAATAGTAGAGACCCCTTTTACTTTAAGGTCTACCTTACGTACAGGCTGTTTGGTTACCATGTTACCTTGGCTACTGCGCCCTTTTATGGCGATATCTGAGAAGTTAAAGTCAAATAACTTTATTCTTGCTTTGGCTGCTGAGTGAAGATAAATATTGACAATTTCCGCTTCACCGTTTGGATTTACACTAAAATATTGAAGTTTACTGTCTGCAGAGCCTTTGGTTACATTATACTCTTTGTCTCGTGTTACGCTGGTTACGTTAAAACGCTTAGCCATGGTTCTTTTGGAATCACCATCTGTATAAATTGCGTTATAGGTAAGTCGTTCTTCATTTTTACGAAATATCCCTACGTGTATAATATTTTTACCAAAAAATGCTTTGGCACTTACTTTACTTACAGAGTAAGTTCCATCTTTCCTAAAAACGATAATATCATCAATATCGGAACAATCACATATGTATTCATCTTTTTTAATACCTGTTCCGACAAACCCTTCTGCGAAATTCGCGTAGAGCTTTTCGTTGGCTACTGCAACTACTTTGGTATTTATTTCCTCAAATCCTTTTATTTCGGTCTTACGTTCTTTGCCTTTGCTATATTTATCTAATAAATTCTGGTAGTAAGCAATTGCATATTCTACTAAGTTCTCTAAGTAATTATTTACTTCCAATAGAGCATCTTCGATACCTTTTAAGAGTTCGTCAGCTTTAAACGCATCAAATTTAGATATACGTTTAATTTTTATTTCTGTAAGGCGTACAATGTCATCTTCTGTTACTTTCCGTCTTAGATGCTTTGTAAAGGGTTTCAAGCCCTTATCAATAGCAGACAGAACACCTTCCCAGGTTTCTTCTTCTTCTATGTCACGGTAAATACGTTCTTCAATGAATATCTTTTCGAGTGAGCTGAAATGCCATTTTTCTTCCAGTTCGCCTCTTTTTATCTCTAGTTCTGCTTTGAGGAGGGTTACCGTATTTTCGGTGTTAATCTTGAGTATATCCGACACACCCAAGAACATAGGTTTATTCTCTACAATGACACAGGCATTAGGAGAAATAGAGCTTTCGCATGCTGTGAATGCATACAATGCATCTATTGTTTTATCCGCAGAAATACCGTTGGGTAATTGTATCTCAACTTCTACATCTTTGGCAGTATTATCGACAACTTTCTTTATTTTTATCTTTCCGTTATCGTTTGCCTTTAGTATGCTATCAATCAATCCGCCGGTTGTAATTCCATAAGGTACGTCGGTAATAGCAAGTGTATTTTTATCTTTTTCTATTATGGTAGCACGTACTTTTATTCTACCTCCGCGTTTTCCATCTTGATAATCTGTTACATCTACCTGTCCACCAGTAAGGAAATCAGGGTAAAGTGTAGGTGTTTTTCCTTCTAATATTTTAATGCTTCCTTTTATCAACTCAATAAAATTGTGAGGCATTATCTTGGTACTAAGTCCAACTGCAATACCTTCTACTCCTTGTGCCAACAAAAGCGGGAATTTAACAGGTAGCGTAATGGGCTCATTTTTACGACCGTCATAACTTTTTTGCCATTCGGTAGTTTGTTTGTTAAATGCTATTTCTAAGGCAAACTTATTAAGTCGAGCTTCTATATACCTGGAAGCAGCTGCGCTGTCACCCGTTCTAACGTCGCCCCAGTTTCCTTGACAATCGATAAGAAGGTCTTTTTGACCCATGTTAATGATTGCTCCACCAATTGCCATATCGCCATGAGGGTGATACTGCATGGTGCTGCCGATAACATTGGCCACTTTATTGTAACGACCATCATCCATTTCCTTCATTGCATGAAGGAATCGTCGTTGTACAGGTTTTAATCCATCGTTGATATGAGGAACTGCTCGCTCTAAAATTACGTAACTTGCGTAATCCAAGAACCAGTCTTCATACATCCCTTTAACGGCACGTTGACCATTAGCAAGGTCAATTTTTATGACTTTTTCTTGGGGATTAGTTTCCAAATTATCTTCTAACTCTTCGTTTTCGTCCATAATCTATTATACCGATTCCGTTTCTATTAGTTCTTCAGTTAATTCAGGTTCTTCATCGCTTGATTCGTCTATCTCTATCCTAAGATTATCAATAATGAAATCTTGTCTGTCCGGGGTGTTTTTCCCCATGTAATATTCTAGTATTTTGTTAATGCTTGAATCCTCTGTCAGTAATACGGGTTCTAAGCGAATATCTTCACCTATAAAACCACCAAATTCGTCCGGTGATATTTCTCCTAAACCTTTAAATCGTGTAATTTCTGCGGTTTTGCCTATTTTTTTAATCGCATCAAAACGCTCTTGATCTGTGTAGCAGTAAAATGTTTCCTTTTTGTTCCGAACTCTAAATAGGGGTGTTTCTAATATATATACGTGTCCCTTTCTTACTAAATCCGGGAAAAATTGCAAGAAAAAAGTCAGGATAAGTAATCGAATATGCATACCGTCTACATCAGCGTCTGTTGCAATTACAATTTTATTGTAGCGCAAATCATCGACACTTTCTTCGATATTAAGAGCATGTTGGAGCAAGTTAAATTCTTCGTTTTCGTACACAATTTTTTTCTTAAGACCATAGCAGTTTAGAGGCTTACCTCTTAAGCTAAAAACGGCTTGCGTTTGAACGTCTCTGGCTTTGGTTATGCTTCCGGAGGCAGAATCACCCTCTGTTATAAATAAGGTTGTATCCAGAGCTCTTTCTGACTTCTCATCTGTAAAATGTACACGGCAGTCGCGTAGTTTTTTATTGTGAACACTTGCTTTTTTAGCCCTGTCACGTGCTATTTTTCGTACACCAGCCATATCCTTTCGTTCACGCTCACTTTGTTGTATCTTGCGCAGTAAGGCATCGGCAGTCTCTGGGTTTTTATGTAAATAGTTATCCAACTGAGACTTTACAAACTGATTTATTTCAGTTTTAAGAGAGGGACCATCTGGGGCGATCTCGGTACTGCCTAGTTTGGTTTTCGTTTGAGATTCAAAAACGGGCTCTTGAATACGAACAGAAACAGCACAGATTAACGACGCCCTAATATCACTTGGCTCAAAACTTTTATTGTAAAAATCACGTATTGTTCGGACCAAAGCCTCTTTAAATGCGGCAACGTGTGTTCCTCCTTGTGTTGTGTTTTGTCCGTTAACAAAAGAATAATATTCTTCACCGTAGTGATTGTCATGGGTAATTGCAATCTCAATATCACCCTCTTTAAGGTGAATAATGGGATATTTTATTTCTTCAGCGACCGTCTTTCTTTCTAATAAATCAAAAAGTCCATTTTTTGAAAAGTATTTATTGCTATTGAAGTTTACGGTGAGTCCAGCATTTAGGTACACATAATTCCACATTTGGTTATCAATGTACTCTGTGATGTATTTATGTGTTTTGAATATGTCAATATCTGCGGCATATTCCACATAGGTGCCATTGCCTTCAGAGGTAGGACCGTCTTCTTCTTTTACTAAATTTCCGCGCTCAAAAATGGCTGTTTTATATTTTCCTTCTCTATAACTGGTTACCATAAAATAGGAAGAAAGCGCGTTCACTGCCTTTGTTCCAACCCCGTTAAGTCCCACAGATTTTTGAAAGACATTACTGTCGTATTTAGCTCCAGTGTTAATCTTACTTACAACGTCTACTACTTTTCCAAGCGGTATTCCTCGACCAAAATCACGAACGGAAACTATATTTTCAGCTAGTTTTATATCAATACGCCGTCCATTGCCCATCATAAACTCGTCAATAGAGTTGTCTATTACTTCCTTCATAAGAATGTAGATTCCATCCTCAGCAGAAGAACCGTTTCCAAGCTTACCAATATACATGCCTGGGCGGAGCCGTATGTGTTCCTTCCAGTCTAAGGAGCGTATGCTATCTTCGTCGTATTGATTTTCAGCCATTTAGCTTTGGTAAATTAATTATCTTATGTGAAAAGCCCAAATGTAGCATGGATAGGCGTTTTGCAGACGTTTTCCTTGAATTTTTTATAAACAACAAAGTGGATAAATTCACAGAAAAAGTAAATTTTCAGTACCAAAAGTATTATATTGAGATTCTGTAATAGTCAATTAAGAGAATTATACTACCCAATCTCCTTTAAGAAGATTGTAATCGTCTATCTTAGGAGAATGCAGAACAGGTATAGATAAAATAATACAATAACCTCAAAAGGTTATCGTATTATGTGTGAATTTCGTTATATGGAAAGAGTACCTTTAGGAGCTGCTTCAAGGATTTCGTCAGAAACACCTGCTGCATATTTTTCAAAATTAGCGTTGAATAATTGAGCAAGTTCATTTGCAGATGTATCATAGCCAGCTTTATCTTCCCAGGTGTTTCGCGGATTTAGAAGTTCTGAAGGTACTTCAGGGCATTCAGTAGGCATAGAAACGCCAAAAACAGGATGTATTTCAAATGCTACATTATCTAATTTACCATCCATTGCAGCATTGAGCATTGCTCGGGTATATTTTAATTTCATGCGGCTTCCTACACCATATGCGCCGCCACTCCAACCTGTGTTTATTAACCAAACATTTACATTGTTCTCGGTCATTTTTGTGCCGAGCATGTCAGCGTATCTTCCTGGGTGTAGTGGTATAAATGCGGCTCCAAAGCAAGCAGAGAATGTTGCTTGTGGCTCGGTAACACCTTCTTCTGTACCTGCAACTTTAGCGGTGTATCCACTTATAAAATGATATCCAGCTTGACCTGGAGTAAGTTTAGAAATAGGAGGAAGCACACCAAATGCATCTGCGGTAAGAAAGAAAATATTTTTGGGCTGTGGTCCAACACTTGGCACGGCGATATTGTCAATATATTCAATAGGATACGCGCATCTGGTATTTTCCGTAACACTTATGTCATCATAATTTACTACATCAGAATCAGGGAAGAAACGAACGTTCTCTACGAGTGCTCCGTTTGTAATTGCTTTCCAAATAGTAGGCTCATTTTCTTTGGTAAGATTAATGGTTTTTGCATAGCATCCTCCTTCAAAGTTGAAGATACCATTTTTACTCCAACCATGTTCATCATCCCCAATTAGTTTTCTATTTGGATCTGCAGAAAGTGTTGTTTTTCCTGTCCCAGAAAGGCCAAAGAAAACAGCAGAATCACCATTGTTGCCAATATTTGCTGAGCAATGCATACTCAGTACGTCATGTTCCACCGGTAAGGTAAAATTAAGTACAGTAAAAATTCCTTTTTTGATTTCTCCAGTGTATCCACTTCCTCCAATGATGTAAATTTTCTTGGTAAAGTTAATTATTGAAAAATTTTCTTGGCGCGTTCCATCTCGCTCTGGTATGGCCATAAAACTTGGAGCAGCCAGTATAATCCACTCTGGATCAATAGTATCAAGCTCGCTTTCTTCAGGACGAATAAACATGTGATGAACAAATAAATTTTGGTATGCAGTTTCGTTTACTACACGTACATTTATTTTATATTCAGGATCGGCACATGCATACGCATCTCTTACGAATATTTCTTTTCCTTTGTAATGTTGAATAACCCGCTCAAGCAAAGCATCAAACTTTTCAGGCTCAAAGGGTTGGTTAATATTTCCCCACCATACTTCATCTCTGGTGGTATCGTCTAAAACGCTGTATTTGTCTTTTGGGGATCTGCCTGTAAATTTACCGGTGTCTCCTGCTAGGGCTCCAGTGCTGGTGATTCTGCCTTCATTTCGAGCAACCGCAGCTTTGATTAATTGGTCTAAGCTTAAATTCTTGTTGGTTTTGGATGCGATATCAAAAACACGATCAGTAATTGGATGTGACTTCATAACTAATTAGACTGCGAATTTAACTTTGATAAGCTTTAAAGATGTCAAAATCGAACATTATATTCGATCAAAAGTGTCTTAATTATATACGTTTTAGATTAGCTATTGGTTATAGTATAATGTACTATAATTATTTAAAATACTCATAATGAATTGTTTATACCATTTGTAAAGATGGTGCAAAGGGATATTTTTTAAGTTTAGAAGTCCTGTGTTTACTTATGAGCTACATGGTGGTTTTGCGAGCGTTATATCCTTCTTTTATTAGGATTTTTACTACTTGGTCGCACTTGTCTCCTTGTATTATAAATGTTTTGTGTTCTACTGCGCCACCAACACCACAATGTTGTTTTACTTTTTTACAAAGCGCCTCCAAGGTTTGTGGATTTCCTTGATATCCTTCAATAACGGTAACTGTTTTTCCACCACGACCTTTTTTCTCTTTACGAACTAGTAATTTTTGCGCATTGATATCAAGATGGGGTGATTCCGGCTCTACCACCTCGTCATCGGTGAGCAATTTAAATCCGCTATCTTCTTGGCTGTTTAAAAAGAAGTTAGATAAATCTAACTTCTCCATTTTTTTTTTGGTCATGAGCTAACATTAACTTTTAGGCTTTTAGGGTATACAATAATTCTTTTTTTGTTTTTCAAAACTATGGGTTCGCCATCGATATGCCAAAGCTTTCCGCTCCTTTTTAAATCGATTTCTGAAGCCTTATAGTAAGTAAAAAGAGAGTTGTTTTCTTGTTTCTTACTCTTTAGATAAATGATCAGACTTAATATTTGTGGCCATTTTGGTTTTCTCATAACCGCAACGTCAAGCATTCCGTCTTGTATATCTGCTTCACTTGCTATTTCAAAGTTATTACCCCATTGGCTTCCATTAGCCACGCTTAAACTGAAAAATGGGAGGGTTGTTTTTTTTCCATTAAGTGTGAGTGTTACTTCTTGCTCTTCTTGAGTAGAAAAAGAATCCAAGATAGTATTTGCATATCCTCTTAATCCCCTTATTCCACTGGCACCAAATTTGTGCGCTACGTAAGCTTCAAAACCAGCGCCTGCTACATTAATAAAAAAGTTCTTATCTACTTTGGCAGTATCAATTTCGATTGTTTTACCGCTAAATATCGTGCTTAGTGCTCCATTCACATCACGTGGTATTTCTAAAAAACGGGCTAATCCATCTCCAGATCCTTTGGGAATAATACCTAGAATTAGCTTTTGTTTTGTGCATCGTTTAGCTACGGTGTTCACAGTTCCGTCACCACCTATGGCTACAAGCATATCAAATTTTTTGGTTTTGCAATCCGCAAAATCCCGGATATCTATAAAGGTACCTTCTACACTATTTGGCAGTCTCGAAGTAATTTCCTTTACAACGGAGGGCTCGTATTTCTTGCCAGCTTTTTTGTTGTAAACGAATAGTATTTTCACTGTATTATTTACGAGCGATGGCACGTTTAGCTGCGGCCACTACATCTTTTATTCCTAAGCCGTATTTATCGAGCAGCTCCATAGGAGTGCCACTCTCACCAAAACTGTCGTTAACGGCTACCATTTCCACAGGAAGCGGGGTGTGTCTTGCCAATAATTGACAAATGCTGTCACCTAATCCGCCATTCATTTGGTGTTCTTCCGCAGTAACTGCACATTTAGTATTTGCAACCGCATCGAGAATCGCTTTATTATCTAATGGTTTGATTGTATGTATGTTGATTACCTCAGCAGAAATACCTTCTTCTGCCAGTGCTTTGGCCGCTTCTAAAGAATTCCATACTAAATGTCCTGTGGCAAATATGGTAACATCCGTTCCTTTTCTCATGTGCAGTGCTTTACCAATAGTAAACTCTAAATCAGTGGTAAATATGGGCCAACTAGGTCTACCAAAACGTAAATATACCGGTCCTTCATGATCTGCAATAGCGATGGTAGCTGCCTTGGTTTGTGCATAATCGCATGGGTTAATAACTGTCATCCCTGGAAGCATTTTCATAAGACCTATATCCTCTAGTATTTGGTGAGTCGCTCCATCTTCACCAAGCGTTAGTCCTGCATGTGATGCACATATTTTTACGTTTTTATGGCTATACGCAATTGATTGACGGATTTGATCATAAACTCTGCCTGTCGAGAAATTAGCAAACGTGCCTGTAAATGGAATTTTACCTGCTGTTGCTAGTCCCGCAGCCATACTCATCATATTTGCTTCTGCAATACCTACTTGGAAAAATCTATCTGGAAATTCATTTTGAAATTTGTTCATTTTGAGTGATCCAGTAAGATCAGCACAAAGCCCAACTACATTTTTATTTTTGAGCCCCAGCTCGTATAAGCCATCTCCAAATCCTGATCTTGTATCTTTTTTTTCCATTGAGGTATAATTCTTTTTTATTTTATTGTATGGTTATATGTTTCATTTCTCCACTTCTAATGGTGAAATCTTGTATTTTGGTGCTTTCAGACTCTTTTATCACAGACTCTTTGTAAATTAATTTATAATCTCCAGGTTGGAGTACTGTAATGTCTTGACCATTTACATTATAAATGTTTTTAATAAGTTCCAACTCGCCATTATGTCTGTAATAAATGCCCATTTCAAGCTTTTTACGGGTTACTACATTTAGCTTTCCAGGTTGCTGAACCTGAAGAGTTGTAGTTTTATTTTGCTCTACTTGAACACTTTCTTGGGTAATACGAGGTAAAGTAAGCAGTTCGACTTTGTAGTCATTTACAATATATTTTTGTTGTTCATTAAAATCTTGAACTTGTATTATCTCTCCCGACTGTTTGTCTATAATGAGAGCTTGTAAATTTTTATAATTAGTGACTCCATCAATTTTCAGACTAAGTAATCCTTGAGGAGCATCAATGGCAATCGTATTGTGTCGTCCAGCAATAATTTCTACTTTTCTTTTATAAACCGGAGGAATGGTATGTACCTTAATGTCATACAAATAGCCTGGATCCATATAGATGGTATCAGGCACATCGCGATCATTTAATGTATGATACATATTTGCTATTTCTTTTCCCGTTTTAGAGTCTGTAAAAGTCATATTTACACCAGTTTCAGTGGGCCTGCCGTAACTGTCCATTAAATTTATTTGGGCAGATGTGTTATTTATAGCTTGACTAATTACGACATTTAGTACATTTTCAAAATCGTTTTCTGTTTCTGCTTCAAAATAACGTCCGACACATTCAAATTGAGTTCTGAATTCTGAATTTAAACCTAGTCCGATAACAAATGGTCGAAGCACAACACCTTGTTTTTGAAGAGCCAAAGAAACCGCACACGGATCACCATCGCATTCTTCCAATCCGTCTGTAATCAAAATAATGATATTCCGAACACCCGTACTTTTAGGGAAATCGTAAGCTGCTTCTTGTAATGAGTATGCAATTAAGGTAGTTCCCTTAGGTCTTAAATCCCTAATTTTATCTTTTATAGATTGATGATTTCTTGGGCCAAAGGGCACTTCTAGTTTAGTGTCTTTGCAATTTCTCTCTGTTTTTTGAGATTGATGTCCATAAATACGCAGCGCTAGCTCAAGATCTGTTTGCCCTTGGAGGCTGTCAACTAATCTTGTTAAAAGGCGTTTAGCTACGGTTATTCTGTTATCGTTTCCCATCTTGGCGTACATGCTACCGCTGCCGTCAAGTACAAATAATATGCGTGTTTTTGGCTGTTGGGCATAACTGTTTACTGCTAGAATTACCAGTATAATTACCCATATTTTTTTGTGTATTGCCATATTTTACGCAGTATTATTCAAAAACCGTGCTAGTTAGTAATCACCAATTACCGAAGGGTTTTGGGCTAGAGCAGCAGCGAGTTGTTCATCGTTTGGCGCGATTCCGTGCCATTCATGACTCCCCATCATAAAGTCCACACCATTTCCCATTTCAGTATTCATTAAAATACAAATTGGTTGGTTATTTCCGCTTAATACTCCTGCTTTACTTAATGTATCTTCCACATCGGCTAGGTCATTTCCGTTCATTGATATAACATTCCAGCCAAATGCTTCAAATTTTGATCTAAGATCTGTAAAGCCCATAATGTCTTTAGTGTCACCGTCTATTTGACGTCCGTTTACGTCAACCGTCGCAATGATGTTATCCATTTTATTGTGAGCGGCGTACATTACCGCTTCCCAAACCTGACCTTCTTGTAACTCTCCGTCACCCATAAGCACGTAAACTAGCTTATCGTCACCATTAAGTTTTTTAGCTTGTGCAATACCGCAGGCTACAGATAAACCTTGTCCTAGTGAGCCAGAAGCTATCCTAACTCCTGGTAAACCATCATGGGTAGTTGGGTGACCTTGAAGTCTAGTATTTAGCTTACGAAAGCTACCTAATTCAGCTACAGGAAAATATCCGCTGTGCGCTAATGCACTGTAATATACAGGAGAAATATGTCCGTTAGATAAAATGAAAATATCTTCGTCATTTCCATCCATTTTAAAATCAGACGGGTTGTGGCGAAGTACATTTTGGTATAATACCGTTAGCAACTCGGTACAGCCTAGAGATCCTCCTGGGTGTCCAGATTGTACTCCATGCACCATTCTCACTATATCTCTGCGTGTTTGCGCAACGTATTCTTTAAGCTCTTCGATTGATTTTGTCATTATGTTGAGAACAAAGGTGGGTTATATTAAACTTTTATAAAATCTTTGTGGACATTTCTTGGAAAAGTAAAGTGGCTAGAGATATTATTGAGATAAGCGTTCCCATTCATGAGTATCATGCTCAAGAGGAAAAATTACAACCATTTTTCAAATCAAAAATTAGAGAGATACAAGGTGATTTGAACGTCATTAAAATACTGAAAAAGTCTTTAGATGCTCGTAAAACGGATATAAAATACAACTTAAGGCTTGAGTTATTTTCAGGAAAGGATTGGCCTGAAACGATTAGCATGCCAGATTTTCCTCCACTTCGTAAAGAAGAAACCGTTCATATTATTGGATTCGGACCAGCAGGTGTTTTTGCCGCATTAAAATGTTTACAACTGGGAATTAAGCCCATTGTTGTGGAACGTGGGCAAGCGGTAAAGGAAAGAAGAAGGGACGTAGCTAAGCTAAATAGATCTGGAGAGATGAATACTGAATCCAACTATTGCTATGGTGAGGGCGGTGCCGGAACATTTTCAGACGGAAAGTTGTATACCCGTTCCATGAAGAGAGGTAAAATTCAAGAAATACTAGAATTACTGGTTCTGCACGGTGCAGATGAAAATATTCTTTATGAAGCTCACCCTCATATAGGGACCAATAAGCTTCCTGAAATTATTGAAAATCTTAGAGAGACCATACGTGATAATGGTGGAGAAGTAAGATTTGGAGCAAAGCTGACAGATTTAAACATTATAGGTCAACAAGTAAAAGAAATAGCGATAAATGGTCAGTGGGAATCGTGTCAAAATGTAGTTTTGGCAACAGGACACAGTGCTCGTGACATTTATTATTTATTACACCAGAACCAAATAGCTTTAGAGGCAAAGCCTTTTGCAATGGGTTTTAGGATAGAACATCCCCAGAGCCTTATCAATAATATACAATATCACAATGAAAAGAATGCTGCCATTCTTCCACCTGCGGCATACAGTCTTGTAACACAGGTCGCGGGTAAAGGTGCTTTTTCTTTTTGCATGTGTCCAGGCGGAATTATAGCACCTGCAGCAACAGATAACGGTGAAGTAGTGGTGAACGGATGGAGTCCGAGTAAACGCAATGGAAATTATGCCAACAGTGGTTGGGTTACCGAAATAGGAGAAGAGGAGTGGGTAGATTTTAAACATCATGGTCCTTTGGCAGGATTAGAGTTTCAGAAGTATATAGAACAAAAAGCGTATGAAATGGGAGGTGGACAGTTTAAAGTGCCGGCACAAAATTTATTGGATTATTTAGAGGAAAAACAGAGTAATGCGTTAAATGCCAGTAGTTATCACCCAGGAAAAACATCGGTAGATTTGAATAATCTGTATCCGGAAGCTATTAATTTCAGATTGAGAGAAGGCTTACGTGCAATGACCAAAAAACTGAAAGGGTTTGATCACCAAGATGCTGTGGTAACGGCTCCAGAAAGCAGAACAAGTGCGCCGGTTCGGATTCCAAGAACGGTTGATTTACATCATACAGAAATAACCAATCTCTATCCATGTGGAGAAGGTGCAGGTTACGCCGGAGGCATAATTAGTGCAGGATTAGATGGTATTAGAGTGGTTAAAGCGATAAAGGAAATTGAATCCTAAAATTGATTTTTATGTTTAGTAAACAGAAAGTTTTTAACGCGCAGCATCTATAGCTTGTCTCACCATATCCAAAGAAGTATAGGCAGTTCTCTCGATTATTTGAAGACGTGTGCCGTGAAACTCGCATTTTTTCACCTCTACAGACCCGTCAGGTTTTGCCAGACCTATATAGACTAATCCTACTGGTTTATCAGCAGTGCCACCATCAGGGCCAGCTATTCCTGTAGTTGATATACAATAGTCTACATCAAGTTTTTGTTTGGCATTCTTTGCCATTGCTTCACACACTTCCTCACTTACGGCACCTACATTATTGAGCACATCTTGATTAATGTCTGCCAGTCGCACTTTTGTTTCGTAGGCGTAGGTAAGTAAACTTCCTTTGTAATAGGCAGAACTTCCCGCATTGGCTGTTATGCTATGTGCCACAAATCCGCCTGAACATGATTCAATGGTTCCAATGGTTTGTTTATTGGCCTTGAGCATAGTACCTATAATTTCTGCAATTCCTTGGTCGCCTTTAAACCATACATTTCCGATAAGTTCCTTTATTTTTTCAAAATTAGTATCAATATCGGTCATTAATTCGACTTCGCTTCGCAAGATTGACTTGCCCGATAATCTAAGTCTAACTAAATTAAGATGAGGTAAATAGGCCAATTTAATGTCTGAGGGTAATCTATCTTCTACAGACTCAATAATTTGCGCCAAGTGAGACTCAGGTACGCCAACTACAGTGATGGTTTTGTGCACTATGGCATAATTATCCCCTTGTTTGTTGAGCTTTTCAAAGACCACATTTTCCATCATTGCCTTCATTTCGTAAGGCACGCCGGGCATACTTACATATATTTTTCCATTTTTCTCAAAATACATTCCTGGGGCAGTGCCTTTCGTGTTGGGTATTACTTCGCAAGAATCCGGAACTAATGCTTGGTCAATGTTGGCTTGTATCAAAGATCTACCTCTGCTTTCAAAAATATGTTTGATGCGTTGTAAAGTGCCTTCGTGCATTATTAAACTAGCCCCAAAATAGTCGGCCAGTACTTTTTTAGTAATGTCGTCCTTTGTCGGACCTAATCCTCCGGTAATCAGAATAATATCTGCACGGTTTTCAGCACTTTTAATTGCAGCGACAATACTTTCTTTTTTGTCGTTAATGGATGTTATTTGAATTACCTCGATACCGTAAGTATTTAGGTGTTCTCCTAGCCAAGCCGAATTGGTATCTACGGTTTGACCAATTAGTATCTCATCACCTATGGTTATTATTTCTGCCAGCATGCTTATAGAACAATGGTTTTATATGAAAGTTATTTTCCTTTTTAGGGTTGCAAATTTAACTATCTAGTCTACAATTACTTAGACCTATGATTTATATTGTTTTTTAAAAGGGTATAGCACCTCTTACTGAGGGTATTAAAAAAGAATATGGATATTGGTGGTATAAAAATTATTTTCGCAGCAAATATTAGAATAGAATGAAAGAAGCAAAAGCCAATTTAGCCTTAAATAATCTCCTGAAAGAAGTTACTACTAAATTTGATGCCAATAATACTGTCGCTCAATTAGCGGAAATTAGAACCATGGCATTGGAAGAAGCAGACCCTACAATTGTAAAAATATGCAGATTAGCGAGTGAATTTATAGAAGCTAAGGGTAATTTTGATATAGGTTATGTGGCAGAAGAAGAAATAGGTGATATGTCTGATATGGAATATCTTTTGGAGCTAATGCTAAAAATAGATAAGCCTGCAAATCGTGAAGAAATTCAAGAAATTAGAGATAAAATAAAAGGGGAATTATATTAGTCTTTACTATGAAATTACGCTAATACAGATCACTTAAGGTTTTAAGTTTAAAACCATATTTAAGTGCTACTGTTGAAGGCTTGTATAAAGCAAAACGCCAATCGGTTTTTCGATTGGCGTTTTTTTTATGCCTTTAGCAGAGTATTTATTAATATTGCCCCACCAAATGACAACCGATCAATTTAACGATACTAAAGGCCGTACAGCAAAACTGGCGGACTATCTTTGACTTAGCCAAGAATCTAGCTCTTATTGAAGATGAAGAGCAACAAACACAAGACCCCAGTTTTTGGGATGATCCTAAAAAAGCAGAACTTCACCTTAAAAACATCAAGAAAAAGAAAATATGGACTGATGCTTGGGCAACTGTAAATGCAGGGGTAGAAGAAATAGAAGTACTTCAAGAATTTAAAGAGATGGGGGAGGACGTTGATGCTGAAATGGAAGCGAAATATCAAGAAACTGTGGCCAAACTCCAAGATCTTGAGTTGAAGAATATGCTTAGCGGTGAGGAAGATCAACTTGATGCTATTCTAGAAATTAATGCTGGCGCTGGTGGTACAGAAAGTAATGATTGGGCGAGTATGCTCAGTAGAATGTATATCATGTGGGGGCAAAATAACGGTTACAAAGTAGAGGTATTAGATCAAGTAGATGGAGATGTGGCTGGGATTAAGTCCATAAGTATCCAAATTTCAGGGGATTTTGCCTTTGGTTATCTGAAAGGTGATAATGGAGTGCACAGGTTAGTTCGGATAAGTCCTTTTGATAGCAGTGCACGTAGACATACCAGTTTTGCATCCGCCTACATTTATCCGGTGGTAGATGATAGTATTCAAATAGAACTCAATTGGGCAGATATAGATATGCAAACTTCACGCAGTGGGGGAGCAGGAGGACAGAACGTAAACAAGGTGGAAACAAAGGTGCAGCTTACACATAAACCGTCTGGTATAATGGTAGTGTGCCAACAAGCCCGTTCCCAATTAGCGAACAAAGAAGAAGCAATGAAGATGCTTAAATCACAGCTTTATGATATAGAACTTCGTAAGCAAAACGACGCAAGAGCAGAGATCGAAAATGGCAAGATGAAAATAGAGTGGGGCAGTCAGATCAGAAACTACGTAATGCATCCATACAAACTGGTTAAAGATGTGCGTACAGGTGAGGAAACCAGTAATGTGCAAGCAGTAATGGACGGAGATCTAGCGGCATTTCACAAAGCATATTTGCTCGGACAAAAGAAGTAATCAAAGACATTATTAAAAAAAGAGCGGGGCGAAATTTTGATTTGCCCCGCTCTTTTTTTTAAACGTTAACATTTATTTTAATATTTTCATTAGCTGATCTAGCTTAGGGGTAAGAATAATCTCAATACGTCTGTTTTGTGCTAATGCCTCAGGGGTATTGTCAGTATTAATCGGAACATACTTATTGCGTCCACTTGGGATGATTTTAATCGGATCCATTTTACCCTCTGTGGTAAGGTAACGCACAACGGAGGTTGCTCTTAAAACACTAAGATCCCAGTTGTCTTTAATAGTAGCTGATTTCATAGGAACATTATCGGTATGACCTTCAACCATAATATCAAAATCTTCTAGGTCCATTAAACTCTCTGCTACTTTGAGTAAAGCTGTTTTACCTTTCCAATCAATATCAGTTTTACCGGATTGAAAAAGCAAACTATTGTCTAACGATACGTATACTTTTCCGTCTTTTTCTATAACAGAAATACCGCTGTTTTTATATCCAATTAGAGATTCTGTAAGTTTATTTTTGAGGTCTTTTACTGCTTTTTCTTGGGAGGCCAGCTTAGATTCTAGCTCATTAACTCTTTTTTCTCTTTCTTTTAGAGAGAGAGCTAAAGCGTCAAGATTCTTTTTAAGTTTATTGGACTCTTCTTCTTTGGCGGTAAGCTTTAACTCTTTGGCATATAGTTCGCTTTTTTTCTCGTCTAGTTGAATATCAAGTCGTTGCAACTCATATCTTAAATCTTTCTTAGTTGTTTCATTACTGCTTATGAGGCTTTTGTAATTCTCTCCTAATATTTTATAAGAGTTTTGAATTTTTTCAAAATCTGCTTTTTGTTGATCACAATCCACTACGGTTGCCTCATACTGTTGTTGAAGAGCGTCATATTCTGCTTTTAAATCAGCAAGCGTGGTATCGTTAAATTCTTTGAGTGTCTTTAGCCCGTCATAACTACCTTGTAAGTTGTCATACTTTACCTGTAATTCTTCTAGCTTTCTCGCAGGAACACAAGCGATTAATGAGCACATGACTACGGCTGCTACTATTTTTATTGACTTTTTCATTTGTTTTATTAAAAGTGTTGGTTGCAAATGTATGACCTGGTAAAGTTTGCGCTATTCACTTATAAACACCTAGACATTGATATTCCTATATATGTAGACGCTTTTTGAGATTCTGATGATATCATAACCTCTGTTTTCTCTACATTCATTCTAGAAGTATCACAAATAGTACTTCATCCATATAGCCGCATGTGGATGAAGTAACATGTAATCCAAAAAAAATAATTAGTCTTACTGAGACGTCTTAGTTTAAACTCTTTATCACCGCAATAGGTGAATTATGTACGCCTAAAATGTTGTTTTTACCTCGTTTTCTTCTTCGTGTCTGTCTAATGCCAATTGTAAAAGTTGACTGATAACAGCGGAGTAAGATATTCCCGCAGCTCCCCAAAGCTTGGGATACATACTGATGTCGGTAAATCCGGGAAGTGTATTTACCTCGTTGACATAGATATCGCCATTAGGGGTTAAAAAAACATCTACACGTGACATCCCCTCACAACAGAGAGCTTGGTAGGTTTTTATGGCTATTTCACGAATTTTGTCTTGCGTAACAGCATCTAGTTCTGCAGGTATTACAGTAACCGAACCATTTGAATCAGTATATTTTGCTGAGTAGTCATAAAAGTTATGGCTATCTTGGTTGGTAACTACTTCACCCATAGGAGAGGCTTTTACATCTCCATTTCCCATTACGGCACATTCTATCTCTCTTCCTACAATATTTTGTTCGATAAGTACTTTTCTATCAAATTGTAGTGCTAAATCTATTGCTTGGTAAAATTCAGCTTCGGTGGTTACTTTACTAATGCCTACTGATGAGCCTAAGTTTGGGGGCTTAATGTACATAGGTATTCCCAGTTTTGCTTTGGTAGTTTCAAAGTCTATTAGATGTCTTTCAGATTTTAAGTAGCTTGAGAAAGCGCTATTGGCAATGCCAGCTTCATTTAATATACGCTTTGTTACTTCTTTGTCTATACACAGTGCAGAGCCAATTACCCCTGGACCCACAAAGGCAATATTCATTGTTTTTAATAGGCCTTGAAGGCTACCGTCTTCGCCACCCGTGCCGTGTACTATAGGAAAAACCACATCAATATTGCCGATGCTTTTTTGATCAGAAAGGGAAATTATTTGATCTTGGATTGCTCCGGGTATTAAAACCAACTGAGTGCTACTTTCCACTACTACATTTTCGTGATTCAGTTCATCCTGTGTTTTTAAAAACCATTTACCGCTTTTGCCAATGGCAATAAGCACGGTGTTAAACTGATTGCTATCTATCGCTTTTGCTATGTTTCTAGCAGATCGAATAGATACTTCGTGTTCGGTAGATTTACCACCGTATATGATTGCTGCCGTTTTGATGGACATGATTTTCAAATTGTATGGTGCAAAATAAACAAAGACTAGAGGCACTTTATGCACGTTATCGTGCGGTGTTGTATTACTCTATGGACTAATTCGTGTCAAGAACTTTTCGGCATCACGACCATACAGCCATCTAGCCACGTTATCTTTCCATATCTCTTGATGTTGTTTTTGGGTAATAAGTCCTTGCTCTAGCACAAGGTCGAGCAGTTTACCAGGGTAGCTACTTTGCAATTCGCTTTCCATTTCTCCCAACGGATAGGGGTCGTCTAAGCCCATAATTATCTGATTGGTAGATTGTTGTCGTTTTAGCATCACCTCAAAACTAATAGTGTCGTGCACTAGTGTGTCAAAATAAATATTGGGATGTCCCACGGCAGCGCGGGGTCTGGATTTGCCCTCAAACAGATCTGGTCTACCATCAAATCCTTGTGTTCTTCTGCCAATATTAATATGATTAAGCTGACCTCCGTGAGCAAAAGCAGTTCGAATATTAGGATACTTATCGTAGTAACCATTTAAGGTGTAAAAGTGATAAGAATCAGCACATTGAGCTAACATCCAAATCAAATGAAAGCGCCATGCAGAGTCTTCTAACTTTATAAATTTTTCACCATCATAAGGATGTACCTCAATAGCTAAGTTGTATTTATTGGCCAGCTCTAATATGGGTTCTGTTTCTTCATTAAAAATCACCTTCCATTCACCTGCGGTGTTAAGATAATGTGTAGGAAGGCATAATACCTGCATGTTTAGCTTCTCTACACAACGTTCTATTTCCCAAAGTGCGCCATCCACAAATCCAGCGTGTATTACAAAACCTGTAGTGAATTTCTTTTCGTTTTCTGCTTGTATCTGCGCATTAAAATCATTTTGAAAACGAAGTGCTTGCTTCATATCACTCTGTGTTAGGCCGTTACCATACAGCTGAGAAAGGTTGAGTACTACGGCGTGATCTATCTTGTTATCCTCCATCCATGCGAGTTTTTCATCGAGGAAAAAGCTATCTGCCGTAATGGGTCGAGACCAGTTTTTTTGTCGCATGAATTTGCGATCTTGATCAATCCAAAATATTTCCTTATCCTTCATAAATTTAGGAATTTGACTGGGATAAGGTAATAAGTGTGAATGTCCGTTAATTCTCATCTATGTTGTTTGATTTTGGCGAATATAAGTTCAAATTTAATTCCACACCGAACTCTCGTTTGAAAGCTTCTGTAAATCAGTCTTTAGTACATGTGGATTGGTTAAGGAGCACACTATGTATTATGTTTTTATAACAGTTTAAAGTGAGTTAAACTGTTGATAGCGATTTGGTTGTATCTTCTTAAAACAGATTAAGCTGTATCTCTTCTTCGTATATTCTCTTTTTCAACAATATTAGCAATTGAACGAAATTCAGCGCGAATGATGGGCCACTTCTTTGGGTATTTGTCAAATAGATCGTAAATCTTTTTAGACTGTTTGTTTAGCGCATCAGTAATACTGGCGTTGGTTACCGCTGGAATGCAGTGCAATCCTATATTTTTACCTATGATGGCAATTCCCTTTTGATATGCTGCAGTTGCCGCGGTCTCGTATCTATCAAGTAATTTATGGGTCTTGGCGTGTCTGCCTAATTGGAGCTCGTTTTCTGCATTATTACTATTTATCGAAGACGTATTCTTTAGACTACTAAGGTGATGTTGCGTGAGCGTGATTTCGGTATCGTCTTGGAGTAATGCCAGGTTAAGCTCTATCTGTATATGTTTTTCAAGATTTTCTTCTAAATCTTCAAAGGGTAGATTGTAATGCTTTAGAGACACAATAAAGTCTTGACTCATGTGTATGGCAATGCTGTACTTATCTTGTAATTTATTTATAATCAGTTGAATAAATTGTTTTATAGCAGTTTCGTAGTTTTGATTTTGTTGTAAAAGTTGCGCTTTGGTATCACGTAATTCATTTTTACTAATTATCCCACCTTTGGCTATGTTTTTCAAGATGGCTCGATCGGTATTCATAAGTGCTAGTAGGGATGTGATAAAACCTTTAATACTTACTTCAAACTGTTTCTTTTGACCAGCAAGCAAGTATTTCTCTTTTGTAATACCGTAAGGTTTAAGTTGAATAAGTAGGTGTAAGTTGCAGTTGGTTCCTGTAATACCCTTTATTAGGAGGTAATCTCGTTCCAATTCCATTTCGAGTGATGTTTGACCAATTTGTTGCATTGTGCTAAATGGTGTTTCACTTAATGCGTACCATCCAGATGTTCCTTTGGTAATGAATTGTAGCAGACTATCTGCTTCTGCGTCAGTGTGTTCGCCAGTTTTTGTTTGTACGTAAATAGCACCATTCGGGTAGTGGGCAATGCAAAATAGCTGAGGAGTTTGTGGCAGTGAATTTTGAATAAAATTTACTATTAGCTCTTGCTCAGGTATGTTTATGCTTAATAACACGAAGTAGCAAATGTAATAGAGTTAAGTAAATAATAAAGTGAAATTAAGTTTTATAAAGGACTTTGTTTAAGTGTTTTGAAGCTAAAATAAAGGCGGTTAAATATTGCTTAAATATCTATAATTCAATGATATAGTTATATATTTTTGCTGCGAAAACAAAGGGTATTCAAGTGTATACAAAACTAAATAATTAAGTAGAATGACAACAGTGAGTAATGTAGAGCAGTATTTAGGTGTTGAGGTGGTCGACACCTCAGGAGTATTAATAGCCTTTTTGAAACAGAAAAGAATTCAAAGCACAAAATGGGAAGCCCAGTTTAAGAATTTACGTAAGGCTTTATATCTTTTTATGCTAGATTTTGATGTTGATGATTTTACAAATGCTAGTCTTTATAACGATGTAAAGTCTACCTCTGAACAACAAAGAATGCCAGAGAACAATCATAGAAATAGGTCCAATAAAAAAATAGTTCCCAAAACACCAACTCGAAATTACAAACGCTTAGTCATCAGAAAAGTAAAATCAGTAATTTTAAAAATGGTATGTGCTTTGGAAGCACTTGTTAATAACATACGTGTTATTGGTAAAGTAGAAGAACCTGAATATGAAAATCGAATTCGGAAATAATATTTTGTAAAGCTTAAATTAAAGGTTTTTTCTCTTTTTCCAGTTTTTTATAACTGCGATACAAGTCGCGGGCGATGCCATCTGATAGACCTACTTTAGGGATGTAAATATGTGTTGAACCAAGCCATTCTGCAGCGGTAAGGTATATCTGTGAAGCGGGAATTATAACGTCTGCTCGGTCTGGGTTTAACACAAATTTGCTAATTCTATCGTCGTAATCAACGAGTTCTAGTTCTTCTTTAAAAGTAGCCAAATCTGTTACGCTAATAAAATAGTCATTTGTTTGTTTACGCAAGACCTTAAGAAGTTTGTTGATATTTCCTCCGGTACCTATAATAGGGGTTTGAGAGTGAAACAAGTTGTTTTTATGAAACCATGATTTCATTTCATCCCAAAGTGCTGGATTCACAGTGCTATGTAGAAGTCTAACGGTACCTATTTGTAAAGAAATAGAATCTACTTTCTTCGCATTTTTGAGGTAAGTAAGCTCGGTACTTCCGCCGCCTACGTCTATAAATACGGCACCTTCTATGTGGGGCATAAATTCGGGTAGGTCTTCAAAAGAGATGGTGTCGGCCTCTTGGTCACCACCAATAATTTCCAAGTTAATATCTGCGAATCGTTTAATTTCTTGAATTATTTCTAGGTTATTGCTGGCTTCGCGCATGGCGCTGGTAGCATAAGCTCGGTAATCTAGCACTTGGTGCACGTTCATCAAATGTTTAAATGACCGCATTGTTTTTATCAATTGATCGGTTTTTTCGGCACCTATTTTCCCATGAATAAATGCATCTTCACCAAGTCGTATCGGCACCCTAACTAAAGAAAGTTTTCTAAAAACGGGACCTTCTGGGGTTTCAAAAACGTTGGTAAAAAGCAATCTAATAGCATTAGATCCTACGTCAATTGAGGCGAATTTGTATAATTTCAAAATAGTGGCACGAATATAATTTTTTTGTCGCTTAGATATACCAAGGTTATTATATTTGCAGCCCCGAAAGGGAAATGGCTTCGTAGCTCAGCTGAATAGAGCACCTGATTACGGCTCAGGAGGTCTCAGGTTTGAATCCTGACGAGGTCACT
>JAFMCI010000077.1 GCA_017857855.1 Bacteroidia bacterium
ATGTAAAAAGAAAACTTTTATAATTTTAAGGAGGTTTAAGCTAGTGCTTGAAATGTCTGATCCCGGTTGTAACCATAGCCAAACCTAACTCATTGGCTTTGTCTATAGATAAATTATCCTTGATACTCCCTCCTGGTTGGATAACTGCAGACACGCCTGCTTCCGCCGCTATTTCTACACAATCCGGGAATGGGAAGAATGCATCTGAGGCCATTACCGAACCTTTTAGCTCAAAACCAAAAGCCTTTGCCTTCACTATGGCTTGCTGCAATGCGTCTACTCTTGACGTCTGTCCGGTGCCGCTAGCTAATAGTTGATTGTCTTTTACAAATATGATTGCATTAGACTTTGTGTTCTTAACAAGTTTATCAGCAAACAACAAATCACTTACCTGTTGCTCCGTAGGTTTTAGTATGGTCACTTCCTTTAGTTCTGATGCAATCACATTCACAAGATCTCGTTGTTGTACCAAGACTCCATTTAAACATGATCTTACTACATCTTGCTTATACGGCTTCATACTCCACTTGAGTAATATCCTATTGGCCTTTTTGGTTAACAAGGCTTCAGCATCCTCGGTAAACGATGGCGCTATGCATACTTCGTAAAAAATAGTATCGATGGATTTAGCCGTTTCTAAATCAATTTCGGTATCCGAAATTAGTATTCCTCCAAAAGCACTTACTGGATCTGCAGCTAAGGCCGCGTCAAAAGCTTCTTTCACCGTGCTTCTTATAGCACAACCACACGCATTATTGTGTTTTAAAATCGCAAACGAGGCGGAACCTGCAGTTGAAACGTCGGTAATAAGAGAAACAGCAGCATCTACATCTAAAAGATTGTTGTAGGACAGCTCCTTCCCGCTTAGCTTTTGGAATAAGTCATTTATATCTCCTTCAAATCTTGCGGTTTGATGAGGATTTTCCCCATAACGAAGCGGCATAACTTGACCTCCTGCAAAATAGTTATGTATGGCACTGTCGTAATTTTTAGTTACTTCAAATGCCTTTAACGCTAACTCTTTTCTGTATTCTAGGGTAGTATTGGCATTATTCGCGTTATAATGCGTCGCAAAATCGGCGTATTGAGACTGATGACTTATGATGGAGGTATATTGATAGTTTTTAGCTGTGGCACGAATAAGCGATATCCCTCCGATATCAATTTTTTCAATTATTTCTGAATGACTCGCTCCGGAAGCCACCGTATCTTCAAAAGGATATAGATCTACGATTACTAAATCGATAGCCGGAATCTGGTGCTGTGCTAATTCTACTAGATCACTCTCATTTTCTCTTCGGTACAGTATTCCGCCAAAAATGGCAGGATGCAATGTTTTTACTCTACCCCCAAATACTTCGGGGTAATTGGTAAAATCTTCCACCGCTAAAACAGTGAGGCCTAAACCTTCCAAGTACTTTTTTGTACCACCTGTAGAATAAAGTATAACTCCATTTTTGGCTAGCGATAGAGCTAACTCGTCAATTCCGTCTTTGCTGTAAACCGAGATTAATGCTGATTTGATTGTCATTTAGATATAAGTTAACACAAAAGTAGAATAACAATTTACCTTGAATGCTTTATGGATTTAATTGTGCCTACAAATTGTGAACACTAGTCGCGTAGATAAGGCCGGGCGACCCTTCCTCTTGCTGCCTTAACTAAAAAGTAGTTCCTAAGCTTAGATGAAAGACACCTAACTTTACTACTTGGTCTTCAAGGCCCACCGCATAGGCAAAGTTTACTTTGTACCCATAAATTTGAGTAGAAACCCCAACTCCTGAAGAAATTATAAATGGATTCTTAAATGCAATAACCTTTGTTGTGACGGCACCTGTTGACGATACTATATAGCGTGTATTTAAAATATTGGCAGGGTCATATATACTTTGACCGTAATAAGATAAGCCCATATCTACGAAAAAATTAGTAGAAAGATGGGAAAACAGTTCTGAGGTAACGGGTTTGCGCCTTAACCACGTGGCTAATTTAAATTGAATTTCGGAACTATGCATTGCATAGGTAGTGCCGTTCCTATAATTGCTCTGAAATCCTCTAATCCCAAAAACGTTTTGATACATGACTGGTGCTTTATCCGGCGAAAATTCACGTTGCTTATCCACGTTTAAAAAATCAGTTGCATTGCCACCTAGAAGAAAGACCACGGGATTAGGACCTAAAGAAATTCCTGCTTCTGATTTATTAATCCATTGGGTGAATTGGCCTAGGGACCACTTATGATTGGATGTAATCTGTGCAGTTACACTCTTTTTTGATTGCGATAACTCTAGCATAGGCGTTACTTTGACGTCTACCGCTAGCTGATTTCTGGGGGTTTCATTCTTAAATGTATAGTGAAGCGAATACGCTGCAAGATAATTACTACTCCGTTTTTTAAAAAGGGTTTCACTATTCACCGCTAGTGGAACTTCTAATGCTTGCCAAAATCTAAGATACTGCATTACATCGCCGTGGAAATGAAAATGGTGATAGGTGGTAAACTCACCCATATTAGTGAGATAGCGGTATTTACCCAGCTCATCATTGGTTATGCGCTGCCTGCTCATTACATCAAAACTGTACTTTAGTTTTTTAGTTGAAAGGTATTTCAGTGAAATATCTCTTGCTCCCACTTGCATGGCACCCAAATAGTAAGCTTGAATACGTTTGGTGTTAAATTGATTTGTGTATGCTATTCCGGCTTTAATATTTAAATGGCTAGGCAATAATGTTCGGTAACTATTTTCAAAAATGGAATACGCTGCTTTTTCGGGTTGGTTAACCAGCGCAAGGGTAAAAAGCGAAGGACTATAATAGTCTACTGCTAACGAAGGGGTTAAAAATGTTTCAGCTGCGGCACTTTTAGCATCTACCAATGAGTCGTAATTGGAAATTGTGAAATCGGTAGAAGGATAAACCTCATTTTGAAATGTGTACGACTTCAGTGAATCTTGGTTGAAATTTTGCTTAGTTTCTTCCTTGGCCAATACAGGCACTTCTAAATCGCTGAAGTACGCGGGAGTAATATCTGTGTAACTATAAAACTCGGTAGACTTAATATGGTCGGTTATGGAAAGTGAAGAATTTATTCCTCTGTCTAAAAACTCTACAAATACCTCTGGTGTATATTGATGAAAGATAATATTTGAGCGGTAGTTGGTGAGTGTTTTACTTTTACGTTGGTTAGTATAAAGTATCTTCCCATTCCAAATCCCGTTTTCATCTGCATTGTAAAGCAATGTAGCATCGCCGGCATAGAGCAATTGGCGCATTCTTGTGTTGGACGCCAGCAGAATATCCTCTTTGTCATCACTGCGCGATACGATATAGTTTTGTTGGCCTTCTTCTCTTATGTAATAATAAACCCCATCCCACCTTCCTATACTATTTACGTATCCTTTTAGGGCTAAAACACGGGGCGTACCTTCTTTTTTTAAGGCATAAACATAACTTTGGCTTAGTTGTGATTCTATTAAGAAGACACCATCCCCGCCTCCTACACCATTCACCTGTGGGATATCTAACTTCCGCTTTGTTACTCCCGCTTTTGTTTGTGTATACAGCACGGCATGCTTAGCCGCATTTACAATCAGGCAGACGCCATTTTCACCTTTAAATATCCCACCTGAGAACTGAGGCAATGGCTTCACACCCCTAGACAAGGTCATTATTTTCTGCTTGGAAGCTGTTTGTAACTTATGTTCAAACCAATGAATCCCCCAAAAATTTTCTTCTAGTGTGTAATAGGTGTCTATACTAGCTACATAAATATCTAAAATATGGGGTAACGACAGCATAATTCCGTTTACCGGATTAGGTTTCTTTTGATCTTGGGAATAACCGTAATCATAAAATTCTTGCCAATCTTCAAAAAGTTCCTTTGCCGAAACCTGAAAAGAATAGTAAACAGATGCATTGAATTTTCGGGTAACACGCGCCATGTACAATACTGTAGGAATAGCATTGGGGCCGTATTTGTAAGCTACAAATTTCCAAAAACTAGCTCCCTTTACATCATTGTATATAGATGGTATCGCATCAAAATCGGTAAGGCCATATTGATCATGTATGTACCGCATGGTATTGTCGGTTTCGGCAGACCAGTCGTACGCAAGGTAATGCTGCAGACCAGGGATTAGCCACTCAGGCAAACTAATAAGATTATTGGTTTTCACTTTATCCTGAAAGGTCCCGCCGTACATCATTTCTTCCACCAGGATCTTACTGCACTCTTTGCGAAAGAGCGACGCAATATCATGTGTACTTGCATGTACGTTAATTACGATTTGGCCAGAAAGCAGCGAAACGCTACCGGGTTGCTTCTTGACGTTTACCGTTGCCATCTCAACATCTTTGTCTACTATAAAAATATCAATAGGATTGCTCGCATAATAATTAAGCGTACGCTGTACATTTTTTAATTGCGAGCTTAGCACCGAGTCTACAGGCGCCACATTCTTTCTATTATCTGGTTTAAAATAGTAAACAAAGTCTTGATTTACCAGCTGGTTCCACTCCTGCCCCTGCGAAAAGCCAAACAGCATTACGCCAAGTAAAACCCCTATAAACCTCACTTTAATCAAAACGAATGCAATATAGACATTACACAACGTATTAAAAAAACCGTAACTGATTAAAATAGATTATTCCTAAATGAAACATTCTAATGGGATTTTTTAACCATTCATACCTGAATTTACAACTAAAAGGTCTTGTTTTGCTGTAATGACACAATCACAGGACTACTACATCGGGTTAGAAGATAAATACGGCGCGCATAATTATCACCCTTTACCGGTAGTACTAGAGCGTGGCGAAGGTGTGTATGTTTGGGATACTGACGGGAAGCGTTACTACGACTTTTTGAGTGCTTATAGCGCTGTAAACCAGGGTCATTGTCATCCAAAAATAATAAAAGCATTAACCGATCAAGCGCAGAAACTAACCCTTACCTCCAGAGCGTTTTACAATGATTCGCTTGGAGAGTATGAGAAATACATTACCGAATACTTTGGTTTTGATAAGGTATTGCCTATGAATACTGGAGCAGAAGCCGTAGAAACGGCGCTGAAACTGTGCCGAAAATGGGCGTACGAAAAGAAAGGCATTGCAGAAAATGAAGCGGTAATATTATTTGCTACAGAAAATTTTCATGGCAGAACCCTGGGTATAATCTCTGCAAGTACCGACCCGGATAGCCGCAAAGGATTTGGCCCCTACTTGCCAGGTATCCAGATAATACCGTATAACGATGCCGATGCCTTAGCACAAGCATTAGCCGCCAACCCCAATATTGCAGGATTTATTGTAGAACCTATTCAAGGAGAAGCCGGCGTAATGGTGCCAGACGAAGGGTACTTAAAAAAAGCATCGGAACTTTGCAAAAAACACAATGCGCTATTTATAGCAGACGAAGTACAAACTGGGATAGCAAGAACGGGCCGATTGCTCGCTACCTGTGGCAATTGTACCTGTGAGGACAAAAGCTGCTCTGGAACCCCAGAAGTAAAACCTGACATTTTAATACTGGGCAAGGCATTGAGCGGTGGGGTATTGCCCGTAAGCGCCGTATTGGCCAATGATGAAATAATGCTCTGCATAAAACCAGGAGAACACGGAAGCACCTTTGGCGGGAACCCTCTGGCCAATAAAGTAGCTATAGCCGCACTTCAGGTTGTAAAAGAAGAAAAACTAGCAGAGAACGCCTATCAATTAGGCATCCTTTTTAGAGAGCGTATGGGAAACATAAACTCTCCTATTTTAGAAACCTATAGAGGTAAAGGCTTATTAAATGCCGTAGTTATTACTCCCTTTGAGTTTAAAGGAGAAAACAAAACGGCTATGGATGTGTGCTTAAAATTAAGAGACAATGGCTTACTGGCCAAACCTACGCACGATCATATTATTCGTTTTGCGCCTCCCTTAGTAATCACAGAAGCAGAGCTTCATGCTGCTTGCGATATCATTGAAGCAACGATACT
>JAFMCI010000078.1 GCA_017857855.1 Bacteroidia bacterium
GGGAACACGCAAGGAGTAAGCAACGCTACTAACCCTGATATAAACGCAACCACAAATAGGCCCCAGAAACTTTGCTTTTCTTGACCTTCTTGTCCGCCGTATGTCTTTATTTCACAGGTTGTTGTATCGTTTTCGGACGCTGCTTTGTAGGTAGAATAGTTAACTGAATTAGCGGGAATAATACCTGCGTATTTCGTAAATCCAGTCGTGTTCCCTTGTTCTGACGCTATCGATACTACTTCACTTGTCACCCCTTCTTCTATAAGTTCTGCGGGTTGATTATCCTCAATTTCCGTGGCATTAGCAGTCTCTTGAGCTGCTTCCTGCTTATCCTTCACATCTGTTTTCTCTGGTGCTGATGTATTCCCTCCACTTACCGTTAATCCCTTTACATTATACTCATATTCAAAAAGCACACACATTCCGTCATTTGTACACATCTGATACTCCAGTATACCCGAAATTTTGGGGCTCGCTGTGAGTATTTTTAGTTTTTGACGAAATTCTGCTTTCCCTTCAAAATCTGCTACTTCGCAATCAAAAACATCATCCGTATAATGATGAGAACCCACCGGTTTCGCCTCACCCAAAAGTGTATATGACGCATTTTTATCCCAACTAAATTTTGCTTTTTGAGGTGGACAGTCTCCATAATCATTAGAGTAAATATGATATCCTTTGGGTACATCGGTTTTAAAAATAACCTCTACTACATCTCCAACGTTAACTACTGTTTTGCTTATTGTATTCCCCCATTTCGCAGCGGGTATTTTTTGACCAAATACGAGTGCGGATATACATAAGGTTAGCCCTAAGATTAAGTACTTCTTCATAAATTTTAGTTTAATCACTTCAAATAAAACGCTTTCAAATACATTTCATTGCAATAGATGTAGATAAGTGTATAAAACTTACTTTTTACTGAATTTAGGCGATTTACCTTTGAAAGTCGTTACACACTTAAAAAAAATGAGATATACCGTAATTCTAGTAGTACTTGGTTTAGTACAATCTGTTTTTGCTCAGAAACAAACACCTCAAGAATACATTGAGTTATACAAAGATTTGTCCATTATAGAAATGCATCGAAGCGGCGTGCCTGCCAGTATAACGCTCGCTCAAGGAATACTAGAAAGCAACAGTGGTAATAGTAGATTGGCTAAATTTGCCAACAACCATTTTGGGATAAAATGCAAGGGCAGTTGGGAAGGCAATGTGATTTATGCCAATGACGATGCTCCAGATGAATGTTTTAGGGCCTATGAAAGTGTGCTTCTTTCGTATCAAGACCATTCAGATTTTTTGCGTAAAAACTGGAGATATCAACCCCTTTTTGAACTAAAAACAACGGATTATCAAGGATGGTGTCAAGGTTTACGTAAAGCAGGCTATGCTACCAACCCACAATATGATGCTATATTAATAAGCTTAATAGAGCGATACAAGCTAAATCAATACGATGACGCTTCAATGCCTGGAACTGGATTACCCAAAATAACTGCAGGCGAAACCATTAATGGAGTGCCCGTCAAAATTGCTAAGCCTGGTGAAACCGTTACCACAATTGCAGATGATAATTATGTAAGAGATAGACATATCCGCAAATGGAATGACCTTGAAGACGGAGAGGAAATAAAAGCCGGTGATATTGTCTACTTAAAGCCTAAACGCAGATCAGGATCTGAAGAAAAACATATTGTAGCAAAAGGAGAAGACATGCACTACATTTCTCAAAAATATGGCGTAAAACTAAAGCAACTATATAGAAAAAACCGCATGGAAACCGGGGCAGAACCCAAAGCAGGGGAAGTTATTTTTATGCAAAAAAAGCGAGATAGCGATGACGAAGTGGAGACAGCTAGAAAAGATCCTTTGTGGGACAAAGAAGAGAAAGAAGTATTTGTAAATCCGCACTCTATTCCTAAAAAAACTGAATCTACCCCGAGCACCAAAATACCTGACGCTCCTAAAAAAATAGATATTAAAATACCCGAATACCATGTAGTTGAAAAAGGCGATAATATCTACCGTATTGCTGAAAAATACCACATATTTGAAGAAGATATTTTAGCTTGGAATCCTGACTTAAATCCTAATACGATGCGTATAGGACAGAAAATTAATCTGAAAAAAATGGATAGTAATACCATCAAAAGCACGCCTCCAAAACCGGTAGAATCGCTTTCGGACGAAGAGGTAAAAAAAATATCGGAAAAAATTACCGTTAATGGTGCCGTATTCCATCATGTGGTAAAAGGAGATACACTCTACAATATCTGTAAACGGTATAACGTAACCGAAGAGCAACTAAAGAAGTGGAATAACCTAGATACCATTAACATACAACTGGATCAAAAACTACAAGTATCTGAATGAGACCCGAGATTACATTGCTTATATTATTAGCCTACTTTGCTATGCTGATAATCGTCTCGTGGGTTACCTCCAAAGATGCAGACGATGCCTCTTTTTATACGGGCAATAGACAATCACACTGGTTTTTAGTCGCGTTTGGCATGATAGGCGCTTCGCTGTCTGGCGTTACCTTCTTGAGCGTACCAGGAGCCGTGGCCAGCACGCACTTTGGTTATTTTCAAGTGGTCCTGGGATATATGGTGGGTTATCTGCTCATCGCACTCGTTTTACTCCCTTTATATTACAGACTAAATCTAACCTCCATTTACACCTATTTAGAAGGACGATTTGGACCACAAACCTATAAAACAGGAGCTGCCTATTTTTTGATTTCCCGTGTTATTGGAGCCTCATTTAGATTATTCCTTATTGCAGGTGTTTTGCACCTGGCTATTTTCGGTGCATTAGACTTGCCATTTGAAATCCCTTATTGGGTTACTGTGGCTATTACCATCTCCTTAATTTTTGCCTATACGGCTAAAAGTGGAATCAAAACGGTGGTTTACACCGATGTATTGCAAACGTTCTTCTTACTTGCTTCTGTAATATTTACCATTATTTTTATCGTCAATAAGCTAGACTGGACTTGGACTGAAGTGCTAACTAACCTGGCAAATGACCCCAACACCCAAATATTGCACTTTGAAGGACAAGGAAGTAATGTGTTTTGGAAACAATTTTTAGGCGGGGCTTTTATTGCTCTGGCTATGACTGGCTTGGACCAAGATATGATGCAAAAAAACCTGAGCATTAGCAACATTAAGAAAGCACAAAAAAACATTTATGTACAAATGGCCATGTTTCTAGTTGTGAACATCGTTTTTCTTAGTCTTGGAGCGCTGCTATACCAATATGCCGCTGCGTTCCAAATTACAGACTTTGAAAAACCCGATCAGTTATTTACCTCTATTGCCATGCGGCATTCAGCGCCGTATGTGGGTGCATTCTTTATCATAGGACTTGTGGCTGCAGCCTATAGCAGTGCAGATAGCGCACTAACGGCTCTAACCACTAGCTTTTGCGTAGATTTTCTGGGGTATGAAAGAAACGGTAAAGTGACAGACAAGAAGATGCGTAAAACCGTTCATATCTCATTTGCTGTCATTTTATTTTTCACAATTCTTATTTTTAAAGAACTCAATAATGATTCTGTCATCAATGAACTTTTTAAAGTCGCAGGCTTTACCTACGGCCCGCTCTTAGGACTTTTTGCTTTTGGCATATTAACCACCAAAAACTTCAATGATAAACACGTTATTTTGATAACAGTCGTTTCTATATTGCTTACTGCGGGATATAGTTATATCTTGCCAACCCTCATTGCTGGATTTAAACCGGGATTTGAAGTTATCATAGTGAATGGGCTAATGACCTTTATACTCCTGTTTATGGATAGTACCTTTTTCAAAACTCAACCGTAAGAATTCGAAACCTTTTAATTAACTAATATGACAGAAAATAATCACGATAGAATTAAGCAATCATTTGAAAACAAAGATTGGCCAGAAATTAAAAGTTCGGACAGTTGGAACATTTTTAAAATCATGTCTGAGTTTGTAGAAGGATACGAATCGCTCAGTAAAATTGGACCATGTGTATCTGTTTTTGGATCTGCCAGAACGAAGCCCGGAACCAAGTATTATGAAATGGCCGTTGAAATAGGTCAAAAACTAGCCGCAGCCGGTCTGGGGGTAATAACAGGCGGTGGCCCGGGTATTATGGAAGCAGGCAATAAAGGCGCAAGTAAGGAAAAAGGTGCATCGGTAGGTTTAAATATTGATCTTCCTTTTGAGCAGAGTAGCAATCCTTATATTGATCACGATAAGAACATTGATTTTAGATTTTTCTTTGTGCGCAAGGTTATGTTTATGAAATACGCTCAAGGATTTATTGTACTTCCAGGAGGTTTTGGCACCCTTGATGAATTGTTTGAAGCGCTTACCTTGGTGCAAACCCAAAAATCTGCTGAATTCCCTATTATTCTTGTAGGTTCTTCCTACTGGAAAGGCTTAGTAGATTGGATAAAAAGCACCATGCTTGAAGAAGAGCATAACATCAACGAAAAAGACCTTGAATTATTTACCATTGTAGATACCGCAGAAGAAGCGGTAAACGAAATTTTCGAATTCTACAGCAAATACAGCATGAGTATAAACTTCTAAACAACACCGAATTACTATTAACACTCACCCATTTTTTACGCTGTAATCATCCGCTTAAATGACTAATTTACAGGATACCATAACCGCTCCAGCTACCCCTGCGGGCGTTTCTGCACTGGCGGTAGTCAGAGTCTCTGGACCACAAGCTATTGCCATAGCCAACAACTGTTTTGATAAAAACATTGAAAATGCAGAAGGCTACACCATACATTACGGTCATATTATAGATGGTGACGTGCGTATAGATGAGGTATTATTGAGTGTTTTTAAAAATCCTCATAGCTATACTGGTGAAGATTCGGTAGAAATATCGGGACACGGCTCGCCTTACATTACGCGAAGAATTATAGAAACACTGCTTAAAAAGGGTGCTCGAATGGCTGAACCTGGAGAGTTTACCCTGCGCGCTTTCCTCAATCAAAAGCTAGATTTAGCACAGGCAGAAGCGGTAGCCGATATGATAAGCAGCAACAGTGAAGCAAGCTTGCAAATGGCGCTCAACCAAATGCGTGGCGGCTTTAGTAAAGATATATCCATCTTACGCCAGGAGTTAATTGATTTTGCCGCACTTATAGAATTAGAGAATGATTTTGGGGAAGAAGATGTAGAATTTGCAGATCGCGAAGGGTTAAAATCACTTATCGCAAAACTGCTCACCCAAATAGAAAAACTACGGAGTTCCTTTGCTGCGGGTAATGTACTTAAAAACGGCATAAATACGGTTATTGCGGGAAAACCCAATGCCGGCAAAAGCACGTTGCTCAATGCATTACTCAACGAAGAACGAGCTATCGTCTCGGACATAGCAGGAACTACACGAGACACTATCGAAGAAGTTTTTACCCTCAACGGCATACAGTTTAGACTTATAGATACAGCAGGTTTGCGCGAAAGCAATGACACTATTGAGCAAATTGGGGTGGGCAAAACCAAAGAAAGTATGCTCAAAGCGGAGTTACTCGTATATATATTTGATGTGCGGACCACCTCCCCTAGTGACCTCGCCGAAGAATTACGATTACTGCCCAAGCTTGGACAAACGCTATTGGTAGCAAATAAAGCAGAAACAGATACCTATACCGCCTCTGAATGGCCAGAAAACACTGTTTTTATCTCTGCCAAAAACAAAGACATAGACGCTCTTTTAAGCGAATTAAAACACGTTGCTAGCCATTATGAGTTTGGCAATGAAACCGTGGTAAACAATGCGCGTCATGCCGATGCTCTAGCCAAGAGCAGTGATGCATTGCAAAAAGTATTGCATGGTATAGACCACGGTCTTACCAGCGACATGGTTGCGTTAGATATTCGGAATGCCCTGTATCAATTAGGCCTAATTACCGGTGAAGTGACCAATGACGAGGTACTAGACTCCATTTTTACGCGTTT
>JAFMCI010000079.1 GCA_017857855.1 Bacteroidia bacterium
TATTCAACCATGTATGCAGTGCGTCCATGGACCATAAGACAATACGCAGGATTTAGTACAGCCGAAGCCAGCAATGCCTTTTACAGACGTAATCTTGCTGCAGGACAAAAAGGACTTTCGGTAGCGTTCGATTTGGCTACACACAGAGGTTATGACAGCGACCATCCTCGTGTTACCGGTGATGTTGGAATGGCAGGTGTTGCTATCGATAGTATTGAAGACATGAAATTATTGTTTGATGAAATTCCATTGGGCGATATATCTGTGAGTATGACGATGAATGGCGCAGTGCTCCCCATCATGGCATTTTATATTGCAGCTGCTAAAGAACAAGGAGTTGATAAATCACAACTTGCTGGCACTATTCAAAACGATATTCTAAAGGAGTTTATGGTGCGCAACACCTATATCTATCCGCCTTCTCCGAGCATGCGCATTATATCAGATATTTTCAAATATACCAGCGCCAATATGCCTAAGTTTAACAGCATAAGCATAAGCGGGTACCATATGCAAGAAGCCGGTGCCACGCCAGAACTGGAGTTAGCATACACCATTGCGGATGGACTGGATTATGTGAGAACAGGTATAAATGCAGGATTAGCAATAGATGACTTTGCCCCTAGACTTAGTTTCTTTTGGGGTATAGGAATGAATTTTTACAAGGAAATTGCCAAAATGCGCGCAGGCCGACTATTGTGGGCTAAGCTTATTAAAACATTTGATCCCAAGGACGATAAATCGATGGCACTTCGCACACATTGCCAAACAAGTGGATGGAGTCTTACCGAACAAGACCCGTATAACAATGTTGCCCGAACAACTATCGAAGCCCTATCAGCAGTTTTTGGTGGGACACAAAGTTTACATACCAATAGCTTTGATGAAGCTATGGCTTTGCCAACCGATTTTAGCGCCAAGATTGCCCGAAACACCCAAAAAATAATCCAAGAAGAAACCGACATTACTAAAGTGATAGACCCTTGGGGAGGTAGTGATGTGATAGAGACGTACACCAAAGAACTTGCAGAAAAAGCATGGGAATACATTCTAGAAATTGAAGAACTAGGAGGGATGGCGAAAGCTATAGAAAGCGGAATTCCCAAAATGAGAATAGAAGAATGTGCAGCGATAAAGCAAGCCAATATAGATGCAGGTAAGGAAGTTATCGTAGGAATCAATAAATTTAAAGTAGACGAAAAAGCGGACTTTGATATTTTGGAAGTAGATAACCAGGCAGTGCGCATTAGCCAAATCGACAGAATTAATAAGGTTAAGTCTACCAGAGACAATGCACAGGTAGAAGGTATTTTAACGAAACTGGAAAATGCTGCATCAACGGATGAAAATCTCTTGGAAATTTGTATTGATGCTGCGGAAGCAAGGGTAACGCTGGGTGAGATGTCATTTGCTTTGGAGAAAGTGTTTGGCAGATACCAAGCGAATAATGCTACCATAAGTGGCGTATATTTGAAAGAAGTGCAAAACAATGAAACCGTAATAGCAGCGCGCAAGGCTGCAGATATTTTTGCTGTTAAAGACGGGAGAAGACCTCGTATATTGGTAGCTAAAATGGGTCAAGATGGTCACGATAGAGGTGCCAAGATTATTGCTACTGCATTTGCAGATTTGGGTTTTGACGTAGATATAGGACCGCTTTTTCAAACACCGGCAGAGGTTGCTAAACAAGCCATGGAAAACGACGTTCATATTTTAGGCGTATCTTCCTTAGCTGCAGGTCATAAGACGCTTATGCCCGAAGTAGTACGTGAACTTAAAAAACAAGGAATGGAAGACATCATAGTCGTAGCTGGAGGTGTGATACCCGAGCAAGATTATGAGTATTTATATGCAAATGGAGTTGATTTTGTTTTTGGTCCCGGAACTGTTATAGCTGAAGCGGCAATAGGAATATTAAATAAGCTGAGCTAGCCTTCTATACTTTTTAAAGATATATTCACTTTTCTGTACAATTTTTAAGGCTATAAAGATGTTGTTGATTGCAGTGAACTAAGGAATGGTAAGTTTGGTGCAAAATAGAACGTTGAAAATAATCAAATCGATAGCTCTCATGTGTTTGGGAGCGGTGGCACTTGTTATGTTTTTTGAGTCTTTCAAAATAGAACCAGAAGAGCAAGCAATTTGTCATACACAAGGATTGGAATGTGTCACAGCATCCATCGACTTAGAAGTATCCAAAGTAGATACTAATGCGATCATCCAACTTGCTACTCAAAAAAAGAAAGAAGAGTTAAAAGATGCTTTTTTTACCGCCCTTGCAGGAAAGAAGCTCTGGGGGATAGACATTTCTAAGTATCAGCGCAATATTAACTGGTCGCTCATGGTAAGGCGTAACAAGCCAGATTTTGTGTTTGTAAAGGTGTCCGAAGGAACTACGATTCTAGATCCATTGTACAAGACGCACAAAAGAAATTTGGAGAAGCATAACATTCTTCATGGCGGCTACCATTTTATGAGTTTTACAAGTAGTGGCAGAAGCCAAGCATATAGATTTATTAAGCATGCCGGTCTTAAAAAAGGCAATATGGTTCCTGTGTTAGATGTAGAATACACCAGTAGACACCTTCCTAATAAACGCAAAGTTATAAGTGAAATCAGAAGTTTTTGTACCATTATAGAGCAATATTATGGGGTTAAGCCTATCATTTATACGCATCCACATTTATACGCTAAATACCTGAAGGGAAACTTCGATAACTACCCATTATGGCTGTGCGATTATAAGAATACACCCAGATACAATTGGGATATATGGCAACATACTGCTAGTGCAAGGTTATATGGCTATCAGGGCCGCATAGATAAAAATGTGATGAAAAGCGACAAGAATACGCTGAGTAAATTAGTGATGTTTTAAACTGCTACAGGCGCACTAATTCTGGCGTGCGGGTCATAACCTACAAGCTCAAAGTCATTAAAGTCAAAGTCAAAAATAGATTTTTTGTTCGGGTTTAATCTTACTGTCGGAAAGGGTCTTTCCTCTCTGCTTAACTGCTCTTTTACCTGTTCAAAATGATTACTGTATATATGTGCATCACCAAAAGTATGTACAAATTCACCGGGTTCGAGTCCGCATTCTTGCGCTATCATAAGGGTAAGAAGCGCATAACTAGGAATATTAAATGGCACTCCTAGAAATAAGTCGGCACTGCGCTGGTAAAGCTGGCAACTTAACTTCCCATTAGCAACATAAAACTGAAACATACAATGGCAAGGGGTTAGCGCCATATCATTCAATTCTCCCACGTTCCAAGCATTTACAATAATTCTGCGACTGTCAGGATTATTTTTTAAGGTATCTAGTACATTTTGTATTTGGTCAATTTTATCGCCGTTAGGAGCCTCCCAACTTCTCCATTGCTTGCCGTATACAGGGCCAAGATCTCCGTTTTCATCTGCCCATTCGTTCCATATTTTAACCCCATTATCTGTAAGGTATTTTATGTTGGTATCGCCTCTTAAAAACCATAAAAGCTCATATACCACAGACTTCCAATGAACTTTTTTGGTTGTGATTAGAGGAAAAGAATTAGATAAATCAAAACGCAACTGACCACCCAATACACTTACAGTACCGGTGCCCGTTCGATCTGTTTTGGTAGCACCATTTTCGTACACATATTTTAAAAAATCTTCGTATTGACTCATTTGATTGCAAAGCAAGTTTTTATTATCGATAAATATTTCGAGTATTATTCGTCGTTACCAACAATATTTTAACTAGGTTGTTTAGTTTTGCGACGCTTTAAGATAAAACAAAATAAATGGCTGTAGCAATAAAATTACCTAGAATGAGTGACACGATGGAAGAAGGAACCATCGTAACATGGTTTGTCAAAGTAGGTGACACCGTAAAATCTAGTCAAATGATCGCCGACGTAGAAACCGATAAGGCTACAATGGAATTGGAAAATTTTGAAAAAGGAGAAGTGCTACACCTTAATGTACAAGAAGGTGAAACGGTTCCTGTAGAAACAACAATAGCGATTATTGGACAAAAAGGAGAAGATTTTTCACACCTTCTTAATGAATCTCCAGCGGCTCCTTCTGAAGAGGTGAAACCTGAAGCGCCAACTGCGACAGCAGAAGCAGCGAAAGAAGTAAGCACAAACAATACTACGGCACCTGTTCAAGCGAGCTCTAGCAATAACGGACGAGTATTTGTCTCGCCACTTGCTAAAAAAATGGCAGAAGACAAAGGAATTAGCCTTGAGTCAGTAGCCGGAAGCGGTGACAATGGCCGTATTATTAAGAAAGATATAGAAAACTACAAAGCTTCTCCGGCAGCTAGCTATGCTAGTGTAGGGGTTGAAAGTTATGATGACTTGCCTATCACTCAAATGCGTAAAACCATTGCTAAACGACTTGCCGAAAGTAAGTTTACTGCTCCTCATTTTTACTTAACCAAAGAGATAAAAATGGATGCTGTAATGGAAGCACGTAGCCGAATGAATGAGTATAGCGAAACCAAAATATCAGTAAACGATTTGGTAATAAAAGCAGTTGCATTAGCGCTTAAAAAACACCCCAATATAAACTCAGCTTGGCTGGGTGACAAAATAAGAAGAAACCACCACGTGCACATAGGTGTAGCCGTAGCTGTGGAAGACGGTCTACTCGTGCCCGTTGTAAGATTTGCAGATAGCAAATCGCTATCACAAATCGGAACGGAAGTAAAAGACCTAGCGGGTAAAGCAAAAAACAAAGAATTACAGCCTAAGGACTGGGAAGGAAATACATTTACTATCTCTAATTTAGGCATGTTTGGCATAGATGAGTTTACTGCAATCGTTAACATGCCAGATGCTTGTATCTTAGCAGTAGGAAGCTCCAAGGAGACGGTAATAGTAGAAAACGGTGTAATGAGACCAGGTCACGTGATGAAGGTAACCCTTAGTTGCGATCACCGAGTGGTAGATGGCGTGAGTGGAGCAAAGTTTTTACAAACTTTTCAAGACTTGCTAGAAGAGCCGGTACGTCTTTTGGTTTAAGCACACTGTTTTTTGTATTAGATAATTGCCGTTTTAGCTGTTATCTACCTTTGCTATAAAGTATTCAACGTAATTATTTAGATTTTATATCTGGCTTATCTACGCAACTATACGTCGTCAGATTTAATCTTCTTTTGAGAACCGCTGTTCGCTGGGCTTGTATATGTACAATCTTTAACGTACAATTGCACAGCCTTTCGGGCAATTCTCAAGAAATATTCCAAATATTTTTCTCGAAACAGTTTAAATTATTATTCTAAAAAATACATGTACGATATTCTTTCATTAGGAGAGATGGTTCTTCCAGAACTACGCAAAATTGCTGACACATACGATGTGCCACACAAAGGTCTTAAAAAAGAGGACTTGATTTATAAAATACTTGATTACCAAGCGGTAAACCCAGAAAAGTTTAAAGATGCTAAGGTTGCAAAGATTGAAACTTCAACGTCTTCAGAAACAGATGCTCCCAAACAAGTAAGAGTTAAAAAGCCGGCTCCAATTAAGAAGCCAAAACAAGATATAGAACCTGAAATTTCGGATACAGAAATTACTCCTGTTTCCCAACAATCAGAAAAGGTTAATACTGATAATACATCCTCTAAAAATTTAAGACCTCGAAAAGAAAAACACGAAACTCCTAGAAAAGATGAAAATCTTAACTTAGGAGGAAAAGAGGTTCAAAATGAAAAAATAAGCAGAGAGGAAAGAATAGCGAATAACCCTAACCCCAAGCCTAATCCAAGACCCAATCCTAATCAAAATTCAAACCA
>JAFMCI010000080.1 GCA_017857855.1 Bacteroidia bacterium
ATCGTATGGATTTGCAAATTGAAATACAAGGAGAAACAGATTCATGTGAGATAGCTCCAATGCTACTTATTCCGTTTGTAGAAAACAGTTTTAAACATGGCTTAGGTAAAGATAGATTGAATGGCTATGTAAAGGTATCAGTAGGAACGCATGAAGATAATTTGCATTTCGAAATAACCAATAGTAAACCAAGTACAGGTAGCGAAATAAGTCAGCAAATCGGGTATCAAGGTGGGATTGGCCTCATTAACGTTAAAAAAAGATTAAATTTACTTTACCCTAACCAACATGCGTTAGAAGTGACCAGCACAGAAACAGAATTCAAGGTTTCCTTAGATATAAAATTAACTTAAATTATTAAAATATGAATTGTATAGCCGTAGATGATGAACCTCTAGCATTAGACATAATAGAAGCTTATGTCAATAAACATCCTGATCTTACCTTAATAGCCCGTTGCAATAATGCAGCTGAAGCGAGCGAAGTATTAAAAAGTAGAAAAGTAGATTTAATGTTTCTAGATATTCAGATGCCTGAAATTAATGGTTTAAGTTTTATTAAATCGTTAGAAACAAAACCACTTTTTGTTTTTACCACTGCACATCCAGATTTTGCTGTTGAAGGTTTTGATCTCAATGCCTTAGATTATTTATTGAAACCGATAGCTTATGATCGCTTTGAACGTGCTATTGAAAAGGCTAAAGAGTATCAAAAAATACAAGTGACGGAAGATATTGCCGAGACAGATATGGAAAATGATTTCATTTTTGTGAAAGCAAATCAAAAGCTTATTAAACTGGCCTATAATGATATTTTTTATATTGAAGCATTTGCTGACTATGTAAAAATTTACTTAGAGAATGACAAGAAGATAGTGACCCTCCAAACCATGAAAAATATGGAGAAGAAATTGCCAGAAGAATTGTTTAGTAGGGTGCATCGTTCCTTCATAGTAAATAGAAATCGAGTCGCATCATTCTCTACTTCCATTTGTGAGGTGAGTGGTATTAAAATTCCCATCGGCAAAAATTACAAAGAGAACTTTATCGGTCTAATGAAAGACAATAAAATACTATAATGGATAAAAGGCTAGAAGCTTTTGGCAGGCTCCTAAACATAATGGATGATTTGCGTGAAAAATGTCCTTGGGATCGCAAGCAAACCAATGAGACCCTACGTCATCTTACCATTGAAGAAACCTATGAACTAAGTGATGCTATTTTAGAGAATGATAGTGACGAAATAAAGAAAGAGCTTGGAGATTTGTTTTTACATCTTGTCTTTTATGCTAAAATAGGGGAGGAGAAGCAGCAATTTGATGTGACAGACGTTTTAAACTCCGTATGTGAAAAACTGATCTATCGTCATCCGCATATTTATGGAGATGTAGAAGTAAAGGATGATGAAGAGGTGAAACAAAACTGGGAGCAACTCAAACTAAAAGAAGGGGTTAATAAAACTGTACTTGGTGGAGTTCCAAACTCGATGCCCAGCCTTGTAAAGGCCATGCGTATGCAAGACAAAGCAGCGCAAGTTGGTTTTGATTGGCCGAACAAAGATGACGTTTGGGAAAAAGTGGAAGAAGAGCTTCAGGAATTTAAAGAAGCCGAAGGCGAAGAGAAGGAAGCGGAATTTGGAGATCTTATTTTTAGCTTAGTAAACTATGCCCGTTGGCTTAAAATAAACCCTGATGATGCCTTAGAGAAGACCAATAAGAAGTTTAAACTCCGTTTTGAGGCTATTGAAGCATATGCTAACACAAACAGCTTGAAATGGGAAGAAATGTCACTGGCGCAAATGGATGAAGTCTGGAACGAAGCAAAAAAAAATCATTTGTAAAATAAGCGGATAGCCTCCATACTTTATTTCTGCGGTAGGAGTTTTCTGTGTAAACTAAACAATGTCCCTATATTTGATAATACTATAATTCATGAAATTTAAACTTACAGTAATATTCCTATTGGTTCTCATTTTTGGGGCAAACGCCCAGTCTGTGACGTATGACAATACCAGTTATGGGGATGATATACGCACAGTTATTTTACAAAAGGCAATTAGTATCTACGACCCACTTCCTTTGATAGCTTTAGGTAGCAGCGAAAGGCTGAGATTATCGTTTGATATTTTAAGTCCGAACAATGAGTTTTTTAACTACACCTATATTCACTGTGATCGAAATTGGCAAGAATCTTCACTCCAGCAGATGGAATATATCAGTGGCAAACTGATGGGAGATATCGTTGACTTTAAATTTTCAACGAACACCTATCAGAGGTTTACCCATTACGCCTTGAATTTTCCAGAAAAGGATATGGAAATTACCAAGTCTGGCAATTATATTTTAAAAATTTATCGAAATTTTGACCTTGAAGATGTCGTGCTAACTCGAAGGTTTATGGTGCTTGACAGGCATACGAGTATAAGCACGAATATACGAAGTGCTACAGATCCAGAGTATAGATTTACGCATCAAGAAGTTGATTTTTCAGTTAATTATGAAGGATTCACTATCCCCAATCCTTTTTTGGATGTTAACGTAACCGTTCTCCAAAATAATAGCTGGAATAATGCTATTTATAACTTAAAACCATTATTTGTTAATAATAATGAGCTTTCATTTAATTATGAAGACAAGAACTTATTTCCAGGGACCAATGAATTTAGATTTTTTGATATACGGTCATTGCGTAATTTTAGTAATAACGTAATTAAAAAATATACGGATACTGTTCAAAATTGCGTATTGAGACCAGATGAGCCTAGATTTCACCTAAACTATGTACGTTGGCTTGATTATAACGGTAAACGAGAGATTGCAAATAGTGACGGAACTAATGTAGTGGAAGATGGCGACTACGCCATGATTCATTTTTACTATAAAAGTAATGATCTTAGGGATTTAGGTGATCTTTATATTTATGGTGAGCTCACAGACTGGCAGCTCAAGGAAGAGTTTAAAATGAAATACTGGCCAGATTACAAGATGTATAGCGTGTCTAGACTGCTCAAGCAGAGTTACTACAATTATCACGTGGTTCTTAAAGACAACGATGGCCATTTAGATTATACTATGACTGAGGGGAATCATCAAGAAACAGAAAATGATTACACCTTGTTAATTTATCACAAAAATATTTATTACGGTTACGATGAGTTAATTGGGGCAGCTACGGTTAATACCAATACGATAAAATAGAAATTTTTCTTTTCTTTCTCGTTTACTACTATATTTTCGTCACTATTGACGTGGATAAAGATTTAGTCTATAAAATAGCGCTCACACAAATTCCGGGTATTGGAAGTGTACTGGCAAAAAACCTTATAGGGTATTGTGGCGGGGTGGAACCTATTTTCAACAAATCTATTTCCTTTTTAAAGAAAATACCAGGCGTAGGCGATGTATTAGCTGGGAATATTAAAGGATTTAGTGATTTTACTGAAGCGGAAATCGAGTGTCAATTTATAGTTAGAAATGATATTAAACCTATCTTTTTTTTAGATGCTAACTATCCTGTAAGGCTCAAAAATATTCCAGATTGTCCTATTTTGCTCTATGTAAAGGGAAATGGAAATTTATCTCCAGAAAAATGTATTGCCATTGTAGGTACACGTAACATGACAGCCTATGGCAAGCAATTTATTAACCAGCTCATAGATGACATGCTTCCCTATAATGCTACTATAGTAAGCGGATTAGCATATGGTGTAGATGTTTGGGCACACAAGCAGTGTTTAAAGATGGGACTCAATACCTATGGTGTGGTAGCGCATGGATTGGATAGGATTTATCCTTCAGTGCATGCCAACGTTGCAACAGACATGCTAGCGCAAAAAGGAGCTGTAATAACCGAATTTATTTCAGGCACAGCTCCAGACAGAGAAAATTTTCCAAAACGGAATAGAATTGTGGCGGGGATGGTAGATGCCGTTATAGTAGTAGAATCGGCTATTAGTGGAGGCTCGCTTATCACGGCCGAAATTGCAAATCAGTATAATCGAGATGTTTTAGCTGTTCCTGGAAATATTGGTGCAAAATATTCTGCTGGCTGTAATTATTTAATCAAGAGCCATAAAGCTAATGTAATTGAAGGAATTGACGATTTGGTGAGATTATTAAACTGGGATGTAAAAATAGAGAAACAAACACAGCGCCAGTTATTTGTAGAGCTTACCGATAATGAGCAAATGATTCTTGCCTTGATTCGAGAGAACAGAGAGATGGGAATAGACCAATTAATGGCACATGCGGGTTTTAGCTCCAGTGTATTAGCCATGACTTTATTAGAATTAGAAATGAAAAACTGTATAACTTCGCTGCCAGGTAAGCGATATCAAACCATTTACTAAATGATAAGAAAGTCAGATTTTAATTTTCCTCTTGCAGATGAACAAATAGCTAAATATCCTTTAGCTAAGAGAGATGAAAGCAAATTGCTAGTCTATCAAAAAGGTATCTCGACGCATTCTGTGTTCAAAAATATAGGAGATTTTTTGGATAGTGATACGCTGCTAGTGATGAATAATGCCAAGGTAATACCTGCTCGGCTTTATTTTAAGCGAGATAGTGGAGCAACCATTGAAGTATTGCTTCTTGAGCCTATTTTCCCTGCGAGCTATGAGGCTATTTTTAATGCTACTTTAAGTTGTAGATGGAAGTGTATAATTGGCAATAGTAAAAAATGGAAGAACAACGAAGTTATTTTGCTTGCTGAGAATCCATCCATAATGGGTGCTAGGCTAATAGACAGAGACGAGCGTATAGTGGAGTTATTCTGGACTAGCGGAGAAAGCTTTACACACTTGTTGGATATTATTGGGGAGTTGCCTTTGCCGCCTTATCTCAATCGGGATACAGAACCATCTGATGCACAAACCTATCAAACGGTTTTTGCTAAAAATGCCGGAAGTGTAGCAGCACCCACGGCGGGATTGCATTTTACAAATCGTGTACTAAGTGTCCTTAAGGCCAAAGGTGTAGTTTTAGGAGAAGTTACGCTGCATGTAGGTGCAGGAACATTTTTGCCCGTAAAAGAGGATAATGTAATGGATCATGATATGCACAGAGAGCATTTTGAGATTACACAAGCTACTCTAGATCTTCTCATGTCAAAAAGCAAGCGTGTATGTGTGGGCACTACCTCTATGCGCGTATTAGAAAGCATCTATTGGATTGGTGTTCAGTTAAGTAAAGGGGATACCAAGATGATGGTAGATAAGTTGGAGCCGTATGCCGCGAGTGCCCACTTAACTTATAACGAGTCCCTCAAAGAAGTTAAGCGCTATATGGAGTTAAATGCCATTGATACATTACAGGCAGCAACAGAAATACTGATTTTACCCCATTATAAACCTAAAAGTTGTATTGGTTTGGTGACGAATTTTCACTTGCCAGAGAGTACGTTACTGATGCTAATAGCCAGTGTAGTGGGAGAAAACTGGCGAAATATCTATGAAGAAGCGCAGTCGCATAATTTTCGTTTTTTAAGTTACGGAGATAGTAGTTTGTTGTTTGTAGATTAGGATTATTTTTGTGCTCTTATGATGCTTAGAATTTCTAATAGGTTTTAAGATATATTGTGATTGTACATGGGGGATTAGCTCAGTTGGCTAGAGCGTTTGCATGGCATGCAAAAGGTCATCGGTTCGATTCCGATATTCTCCACTGTTTTTCGGTTCGTTTCGACCGTTTTCTAAAGT
>JAFMCI010000026.1 GCA_017857855.1 Bacteroidia bacterium
GTGAGAACTAAAAAAAGAAAGGAAAGTGTTTTCATAACAAAAAAATGGTTATCCTAGAATGGCATAGCCAATAAGGAAATACATGAGCAACCCCAAAAGGTCATTACTCGTCGTGATAAATGGCCCTGTGGCCAGAGCAGGATCAATTTTTAGCCGATCTAAGGCTAACGGAACACTAGTGCCAACAATGGCAGCAAGTAAAATTACCGCTATTAAAGCTAAACTTACCGTCATCATTATTTCGTGATTATTCCCTGAAATAAATCCATAACCCATAAGTAAGGCAGAACAAACTAAACCATTAATAAGCGCTACAGCTAATTCTTTGGCGAGCTTAGACCAAAGTCCACTATTGGTGATAGAGTTATTGGCAAGTCCTTGAACCATGATAGAACTAGATTGTACGCCTACGTTGCCTGCCATTGCCATAATAAGTGGCATAAAAAGAGCTAATTGAACATTTTTTGCTAACTCGGCTTCAAAGTTTCCTATTACCAATGAGCTGGCTATACCTCCAGCTAATCCCACAATAAGCCAAGGTAACCTGGCTCGGGTATTCAGCATTACAGAGTCTGTGCTTTCCACACTTTCAGAAATACCTGAAAGCATCTGGTAATCCTTTTCTGCTTCGTCTTTTACGTAATCCAGAACGTCATCAAACGTTACACGACCCACAAGCCTGTTAAAGGCGTCCACAATCGGCAATGCTACTAGGTCATATTTTTGCATGGTAGCGGCAACTTCTTCTCCTGAGGTGTAAGTGGTTTCGCTAATGACATTGTCGTTAAAAATGTCTGTAATTTTTTGGCTTTCCTTAGAGAGCAGTATCCGTTTCAAGGATATCCATCCAATGAGTTCGTCAAACTCATCTACTACATAGGCGCTGTATACATTATCAACTTCCTCTGCTTGCTTTCTAATCTCCTCTGTGCATTGCTTAACGGTCCAATTTTCACGCACTTTGATAAGCTCTTTAGCCATCAGAGATCCAGCCGTATTCTCAGGAAATTTAAGTAATGATGCTATATTTTTACTGTGTTCTTTGTCGGCTATTTTTCGTAATATTTCCTTGCCTTTTTGGGTGTCCATGGCATTCAGAATGTCTGCTGCGTCATCAGAATCCATGTAGGCAAAAAAGGTGTTGGCTATATCTTCCGTCTCATATCCTTTCAGAAAGGTTAACTTATTCTCGTCATCCAGCTCGGTGAAGACGTCCACTTTTTTTTGTGGCTCGAGTAATGACGCAACGTACACGGCTTGATCTAAACTCAGTTCATCAAATAGCTCTGCAATGTCTGGTGGATACAGCTTCTCCAATACAGGCAGAAGTTCTTCCTGATTTTTAGCATTTATTAACTCAATGAGCTCAGCTACAGACTGCTTTGTAATCTCAATTAATGACATTTACTGCTATAAAAACGCATAACTCTTCAAATTCAAGATGAGTAAGGTTTTCGGGTCGCAAGGTACTAAAAGGATGTGTTTTAAACACTTCTTTCGGGATAATTTGGGAAAGACTATTGCTTAGGGTTTTTCTTCGTTGCCCGAACGCGGTTTTTACAACGTGTTTGATAAGTGCAGGATCTGCTCTAAACTCATGGTTTCTTCGGGTAGCTTTTACCACAATACTATTGACTTTTGGTGGCGGATTAAAAGCACTAGGAGGCAAAGTCATAATGGTTTCTACCGAATAATAAAAAGGGACTAAAACACTCAATATGCCATAATCTTTCTTGTCTTTAGGGAGTGCAACAAGTCGTATACCCATCTCCAATTGAAACATACCTACCCAACGTTCAATCAAGGAAGTGTTTTCAATTATTTTAAACACAATTTGAGACGAAATATTGTACGGAAAATTTCCGATTAAGCTAAATTGGTCTTGGTAATGGTCACGGATGTTAATTTTTAAAAAATCCGCTTTTATGAGTTCAATCTTTTCGAAGTGTTCTTCTAAATAGGTGGCGGCTTCTGGATCTATCTCCACCGCCTTAAATTGCCTAGCAGCGGTTACCATAAACTGGGTAATAATACCCATTCCTGGGCCTATCTCAAGCACATCTTGTGTGCTGATATCACCTAAACCGTTTACAATGGTTTGTGCAGTTTCATTGCTCGTGAGAAAATGTTGTCCGAAGTGTTTTTTTGCTTTCAATGTAGGTGTTTCTTTACCCAAGGAATAAAGTCTGAAGTTCCTTCAATGGTATGACAAATAGTGATGTATTTAACCTTCTCTTGGCCATTTAAATGCTTAATTTTAATCCAATCTTTTTCAGTGCAAACCAACGTGGCACTTCCTGCTATCGTGATTAAATCATCTAAATCTTTTTGCTTGAAAGAGAAGTGGTCTGAGTATGCTTTAAATCCTACGAGATTATAGGTTTTAGCAAGGTGATTTTTAAAAGGAGAATTGTCTGCCAGCCCACTAAAACCATAGATAAGTGCGTCTAATATAGGATTTTGATAAACTATTTTAGAATAAAAAATGGTCTTATTTTCCCAAGTTAAGGGCGTGTATTGGTCAGTGCACTTGGTGAAAATAATTGCATCAGCTCGTTGCGCTCCATTTCTCCGCTCACGAAGTCTGCCGGCGGGAAGCAGCAGGTCGTAAAAAAAAGGTTTTGAGTAGACAGAAAGTAGTAATTGTAAAGATGGTTTAATTGCTCGATGTTGAAAGGCATCATCAAGAATGACTAGATTAATTTCAGGTTTTTCTGCTAAAATACGCTTTGCACCCGCCACTCGGTCTTCACAAACAGCTACGGCTACATCATTGAATTTTGTCTTAATTTGGAGTGGTTCGTCACCCGTTTTTTCCGGAGATATATTGGTTTCTACCCATAAAAATCCGCGAGTCTTACGACCGTAACCACGGCTTAATATAGCAATATGATAGTCATTTTTTAGTTCGCGAATTAAAAATTCGACCAGTGGCGTTTTTCCGCTTCCCCCAACGGCTAGATTGCCCACGGATAAAATGGGCACCTCAAATGAAATGGATTTCAATACACCCAAATCATAGAATATATTTCGCACTGTTGTCCCAGCCCAATAGAGCATCGTGATAGGTGAAAATAATATGGTTTGAATTGTTTTAATGACTGCAAAGAAAGTTAAAACCGAATACTTGGGTGTTCGAAAGTGGGTTTCGTAATTTCTTTGCTATTATTCTGCTATAGTTTAATTTTATGCTCAGGGTAAGATCCTATCTTTTCTCCTTTTTATAAAACATCCATTTTAGGGATATTATTGATTTTTTCGTGGGGTAAATAGTGTGCTTAAAGATTACCTTTGCCATATGTTCATTTCCGAAGTTATTAGCTACCTAGAAGAAATTGCACCATTGAGTTTGCAGGAGAGCTATGACAATAGTGGACTTCTTGTAGGAGAGAAGGAAACAGAATTAACTGGGGTACTAGTGAGCCTTGATTGCATTGAGGCAACAGTGCTTGAGGCAATAGCTCGAAATTGCAATCTCATCGTTGCACATCATCCGATTGTCTTCAGTGGTTTAAAGCGTTTTAATAATGCGAATTATGTGCAACGCACTGTTCAGTTAGCTATCAAAAATGATGTAGCTATTTATGCCATTCACACCAATTTAGATAATATTTACAACCACGGAGTAAATAGCAAAATTGCTGAACGGCTAGGTCTTGTTAATACAAGAGTTTTAGCTCCGCGTAAAGAAGATTTTGTAAAGTTAGTTACATATTGCCCTTTAGATAATGCAGAGGCAATAAAAGCAGCTCTTTTTAAGAATGGTGCTGGGAATATAGGCAGGTATAGTGAATGTTCCTTTTCTAGCTTGGGAAATGGCACTTTCAAAGCGGGCGTTGGGGCAAATCCATTTATTGGTGAAATAGGGATAAGGCATACCGAAAATGAGGAAAAGATTGAAGTGCTACTTTATAAGCATCAATTAAATAAGGTGCTTGAGGCGTTGCAAGTAGCGCATCCCTATGAGGAAGTGGCTTATGAGATGTATGCTCTGTTAAATACGGATCAAAATACCGGAAGTGGCATGGTCGGTGAATTACAGCAGGAATTGTCAATAAATGATTTCTTAGCATACCTTAAATTATCTATGAATTTGGAAGTGATTAAGTATACGAACTTTAGTAAATCAATTAAAAAAGTAGCTGTTTGTGGGGGCTCTGGTCAATTTTTGTTACCCTATGCAAAGGCAGTAGGAGCGGATGTTTATGTCACTTCTGACTTTAAGTATCATGAGTTTTTTGATGCAGAAGATAGTCTTATGATTTGCGACATTGGCCACTACGAAAGTGAAAAGTTTACAATTGACCTTTTATATGATATTTTAAGGGAAAAATTTACTACCTTTGCGGTCCTTAAAACGGCAGTTAACACTAATCCAGTAAAGTATTTTATATAATGGCAGTAAAAACAATCGAACAAAAACTTGAACAGCTTTATAAACTTCAAACTATTGATTCACGTTTAGATCAACTCAGAGCCGTAAGAGGCGAGTTGCCTATGGAGGTTTCAGACTTAGAAGATGAGCTTATAGGTTTGAGAACAAGATTAGAAAATTTCAGCACTGAATTAGAGACTTTTGATGCTCAAATTTTTGCAAATAGAGAGCAAATAAAAACTTCTACCGAAGCAATCAGAAAGTATAAGGCACAACTTAACGATGTTAAGAACAACCGTGAGTTTGATGCCTTGAATAAGGAAATTGAAATTCAAGACCTTACTATTCTAGCTGCTGAAAAGAAAATTGGGGACGTAGAACGTACGCTTGTTTTAAAACGCGATTTAATTAACGAAGTACAAAGTCGCTTAGATGAACGTGAGCAAGATCTCGAAAATAAAAAAAGTGAGCTAGGAGAAATCACGGCTGAAACTGAGAAGGAAGAAGCTCAAATTACAGAAGAGAGAGAGAAAGCAAAAGAGACTATTGACGAAAAAATTATTAAAGCATACGATCGTATTCGTTTAAATTTCAGAAATGGTATTGCTGTTGCTCCTATTCTAAGAGCAGCTTGTGGAGGTTGTTTTGCAAAGGTTCCGCCACAATTGCAGTCTGATATTAGACAAGCTAAGAAAATCGTTATATGCGAAGCGTGTGGTCGAATTCAAATAGACGCTCGTATGGCTGGCATAAATGAGCATGTGGAAGAGGCAGAAGAAAAACCAAAAAGAAGAGCAGTTCGCAAGAAATAAACGTTTTCTTCGGGCTTTAGCTCTAATTTTTATATCCCTGCAGTTTGGCGCTCATGCAGCTCCTAATTACTTTTACCTTAATTCAAACTTACTAGTAGCTCAAAAGTATAACTATGAGCTCAAATTGGACAAAGCTAGATTAGCGATCAACGGCGAGTTAGCTGAAAATCCTGAGAACGGAGCCAGCTACTACCTTCTTCACTTTAATGCATACCTTAAGGCTTTCGTAAGTGAGGAACCTGCTGATTATAAGTCGTATTTAATCGAGCAGCAACGCGCGATTGCCCAGATTCAAAAACTCAAAGATAGTGAAGCGTATAAAAAATTTGCTTTAGCAGATATTTACTTTTATTCAGCCACATTAAAAGGTAAGTTCGACGAGTTATACGGTGCAGCGCGAGACATCAATAAAGCACATTCTCTCATAGAGGAAAACCATAAATTATTTCCTGCTTTTTTACCGAATAATAAAACGAGAGGTGTACTTAAGATTTATTTTTCCACGGTTCCGGAAAATTATACTTGGATAATCAATTTATTAGGGATTAAGGGTAATCTTCACGAAGGATTGGGTTTGTTGAGGACAATAGCTTACCATGATGATAAACTAGAATATGCAGGAATAGCCAAAGAAGCTTCTTACTTATATTCCTTTGCCTTACACCAAGTGGCCAAGCAATCAGATAAAGCTTGGACAGAAACTTTACGTTGTACAAAGGATTATAAATACAATTTATTAAGTACGTTTTTTAGGAGCAATATGGCTCTTAAGTTAAATAGGAATGAAGTAGCTCTGAATATTCTTAAGGTGAGACCGAAGGATAAGGAATATGAGTCATGTTATTTTTTTTATTATTTACTTGGTACGGCTAAATTAAATAAGCAAGACCCAACGGCAATAGATGACTTTAAAATATTTCAAGCCTGTTTTCATGGAAGGAATTTTATCAAAAGTAATTATCAAAAAATGAGTTGGTATTATTTTCTATCAGGCGATTACAATCTGGCAGAATACTATAAGGAATTAATAGTAAAGATTGGAGTATCCTCCACAGAGGATGATAAAATAGCCACTCAGTACAGCAAGAAACCTTGGCCAAATAAGGAGTTACTTAGAACGCGACTGCTGTATGATGGCGGATATTATACCCAAGCGGCAGGAGTTATTTCAAAAATCGTATTAAAAGAATTGCCTAACAGCAATCAGAAAGCTGAGTATTGTTATCGAAGAGGGCGGATAAGTGAAAAGTTAGGACATACTGATTTAGCTATGAAATTTTATGAAGCAAGTTCATTATACGCCATTCAGAGTGACGAATATTATGGTGCTTATGCAAGCATTTATCTGGGAGAATATTATGCTGCCAATGGGGATAAGAAGATGGCTAAAAAATATTTTGACCGAGCACTAAGTTTCAAGAACAATAGGGAATATGTGGAGTCTCTGGAACAGCGTGCTAAATTAGGTTTGAAAAACCTCAAATAATGTTTAACTCGAATTACACTATTTGGGTAGAATTAATTTTAAAAGTTCTTTCAGATAGTGAATAACACACGAATTAACCACTGTATTATTCACATAAATAGAAGCTTGGATTTATTTAACCGATTGTATAATGTTTTTGTTATCATTAATCTAAATACAGATTAGTAATAAAATTAGAAGGTTAATTTGCGATAAATGAGTCTATTTTTGCGGCTTTAAAAAGCAACAGCAGTGAGTGAAAGACCAGTTAGAGTAAGATTTGCGCCTAGTCCTACAGGACCGTTACATATAGGTGGTGTGAGAACAGCATTATACAATTACCTTTTTGCAAAGCAGCACGGTGGTAAATTTTTACTTCGAATTGAAGATACCGATCAGAAAAGATTTGTGCCTGGAGCAGAAGAGTACATCAATGAAAGTCTTGCATGGCTTGGTCTTACGGTGGATGAAGGTGTTAAAGAAGGTGGGGAATATGGGCCTTACAAGCAAAGTGAGCGTATGGATATGTATGCGTCTTATGCCCATCAACTGGTAAGTGAGGATAAGGCTTACTACGCGTTTGACACTCCAGATGAAATAAATGCAATGAAGGAAAGACTTATGGCTAATAATATGGCGGCTAAGTACGACGCTATTTCTAGAATGAGCATGAAGAACTCATTGACACTAAGCAGCGATGAGGTAAAGGAAAAGTTGCAAAATGGAGATGATTATGTTGTCAGAATTAAGTTGCCTCGCAATGAAGAAATTCGTTTTCATGATATAATTAGAGGATGGATTGTTTTTAATAGTAGCCAGTTAGATGACAAGGTATTATTAAAAGGGGATGGCTTGCCAACTTACCATTTAGCCAATATAGTTGATGACCATAAAATGGATATTAGCCACGTGATTAGAGGCGAAGAATGGCTTCCCTCAGCACCACTTCATGTAATGCTGTACAGATATTTAGGTTGGGAAGATACTATGCCTCAGTTCGCTCATTTACCTCTTATTCTAAGACCAGACGGTAAAGGAAAATTGAGTAAGAGAGACGGTGATAAACTGGGGATACCTGTATTCCCTTTGGAATGGCACGCCGCGGATGGTGAAAAAAGTAGCGGCTACCGCGAATCTGGTTTTATGCCAAACGCAGTAGTTAATCTTCTTGCAATGCTAGGTTGGCATCCTTCAGATAATAAGGAGTTATTTACCGTAGATGAGTTGGTACAGGCATTCAGTTTAGAACGCGTGTCAAAAAGCGGAGCTAAGTTCGATATAGATAAGGCTAAATGGTATAATCATCAGTATCTTATGTCTGCAACATCTGACGAACTTTTAGCTTTGATCAAAGATGATTTAGAGCCAATGCATACAGCGCTCGGTCAAGAATATCTGGTAAGGGTACTTGATATGCTTAAAGAAAAAGTAAGTTTTGCAAACGATATTCTACCTTTAGGAGAATACTTTTTTAGACTTCCGACTAAGTATGACGAAGGAGTACAAAATAAAAAATGGAATTCAGAAGTGGCAAATCATATTCATAACTATGTAGATGATCTGATCGCTAATAATTGGAAAAATGCTGCCGAAATGGAAAATCACTTGCAGTCTTATGCTGATAATAGCGGTATAAATAAGGGGACCCTAATGCAGCCTTTACGTTGGGCAATTAGTGGTCAAGCTGGTGGACCTCCCATTTTTGAAATGATGGAACTGATTGGCTTGGATAGCATCGCTGAACGGGTTAAGATAGCGCGCTTGAAGCATGCGTTATAGTAATTGAAAAGTAATTTATAAGAGGTTCAGCACTTGGCAAGCTTTCTCGCTTGCTAATTGTTCTGCTACTTTTTTGGATTTAGCGCGTGCCTTTGAAATTTCGTTGCCGTCATAATGAACTCCTATAATGTAGATTTTGATCTTACTTTCTGGCTCGGTATTTAGAATTTTATATTCTAGCTCTTTTTTCTCCTTTTGGGCATATTGGTTAAGTAAACTCTTAAAGTTCTCTGTAATATCTTTAAGCTCATCAAAATCTAGATGTACACCTAAGATTTTTTTACGAATAAATTGATGTGTAAACTCATACCCTTTGTCTAGGTATATAGCGCCAATAAGCGCTTCTAAGGCATTTCCTCCCATCGTACGAAGAGCAGTAGGGTTGTTGCTTATCGCCTGATCAAACATGAGCAAATTTTGTAACCCCATATCGTTGGCTATCTGAGCCAATTTTTTTCTGCTCACGGATTTACTTCTCATTTCCGTCAGGAATCCTTCTCCTTGAAATGGAAATTTCTTGAATAGCATCTCTGCTATTATAGCATCTAGTATTGCGTCACCTAAATACTCTAGTCGTTCATTATTTAGTTTTGTGGGGATGCCTTCTTTTACTTGAGCAACAGAATTGTGCAGAAAAGCCTGTTTATAAATACCTAAGTTAGATGGACAATAACCAAGGACCCTATATAAAAGTACATAGGTTTCTTTGTTGCTAGAAAAATAGGAATAGTATAGTTTTAAAATACTGCCGAACACAGTATTACTCGCATTTACCCATTATAACGGATGCATTATGCCCTCCAAAACCGAAAGTGTTACTCAATGCATATCTAACCTCTCTGTGTTGAGCAGTATTAAAAGTAAAATTAAGTTTAGCGTCGAACTGTTCATCATCGGTAAAATGATTAATAGTTGGGGGAACAATACCGGTGTTAATAGCACTAAGACAAGCTAATGCTTCCACTGCCCCAGCGGCACCCAAAAGGTGTCCTGTCATTGATTTTGTAGAGCTAATATTAAGTTTGTATGCGTGTTCTCCGAAGACGTTAAGTATTGCTTTGCTTTCACTTACATCACCAAGTGGTGTTGATGTACCATGTACGTTTACGTAGTCTAGTTGGTCAGGTGTTAAGCCTGCATCTCTAAGCGCTATTTTCATAACGTTTTGAGCTCCTAAGCCTTCTGGATGCGGAGCAGTAATATGATAAGCATCTGCAGTCATACCAGCACCTAAAATTTCTCCGTATATTTTTGCACCTCTAGCTTTGGCACTTTCATACTCTTCTAATATCAAAGATGCTGCGCCTTCTCCCAATACAAATCCATCCCGATCCTTATCAAAAGGGCGAGATGCAGTACTCGGACTATCATTTCTCTCAGATAATGCTTTCATACTATTAAATCCGCCTATAGCAGATTGGGTAACACAAGATTCGGAGCCGCCAGTAACAATCGCTCTGGCCATACCTAGTCTAATGTAATTGAATGCGTCAATTATAGCATTGTTAGATGATGCACAAGCGGATATAGTTCCAAAATTAGGACCTCTAAAGCCATATTTTATGGAGATATACCCTGGTGCAATATCCCCAATCATTTTGGGAATAAAAAAGGGATTAAACCTAGGAGTACCATCTCCTTTAGCAAAATCCCCAAGTTCTACAGATAATGTGGTAAGACCACCAATTCCTGAACCCCATATTACCCCGATGTCTTCGGGTATAAATTGGGTATTCATAATACCGCTATCTAACACAGCTTCATCTGCTGCGATCATAGCGTATTGTGTAAAAGGATCCATTTTGCGAGCTTCCTTACGATCTAGGTGGTCATCAATACTGAAGTTTTTCAGCTCGCACGCAAATCTAGTTTTGAACTTTTCAGCATCAAAACGTGTTATCGGCGCGGCGCCGCTTACTCCTCTAGAAAGTGCGCTCCAATATTCCTGGGCAGTATTGCCTATTGGAGTTAAAGCGCCTATTCCTGTGACTACTACTCGCTTGAGTTGCATTCGCTATGGTTCTAGGATAATGGAATTATACGTTTGCAGTAATATAGCTAACTGCGTCACCTACGGTAGCAATTTTTTCTGCTTGTTCGTCAGGTATTGCAATGTTAAATTCTTTTTCAAATTCCATGATTAACTCTACAGTATCTAGAGAGTCAGCACCAAGGTCGTTTGTGAAGCTTGCATCGGTAGTTACTTCGGATTCTTCTACACCTAACTTATCTACGATGATTGCGATTACTTTTTCAGCTATTTCAGACATGATTTTTATTTATTAAAGTGCTGCAAAGAACTATTTTTTAGATAAAAACTACAACATTAATTTACATTAAACTTGCACTTGTACTTAATACACCACATGATCAACCATTTTACTCTCGATGACCTGGAGCTTGAATACCCTATTATATATGGTATTTCGACGCCTTTACGTCATCTTAAACTAGGATTTGAAATAGAACGACATCCGGATTTTTTAGTAGAATTTCACGAGGACATTGAAAGTTATCTCGGTAAAAGTGCTCATGCCTGTTACTTAATAGCCTACTTAGACGATAATACGCAGTTCCTGATTATTAAGAATAAAGGGTCAAAGACTCTGTTCTATCCTCGGTATAAAAAAGTAGATTATTTACTCTGTGCAATAGGCGAAGAAGAACTAAATCCAGAAATCATTAAGATATTTACTAAACTTAAGGGAATATCTATTTGTTTTGCACTTCAAAAACCTCAACAAAAAGAAATACTGAATTTTAGTCAATTACAATGAGTAAAGATATTAAATACAACAAGACCAAAATTATAGCAACAATGGGCCCGGCTTCTTCAAGTGTTCCTATGCTTAAAGAATTAATAAAAGCAGGTCTTGATGTCTGCCGTATAAATTTTTCGCATGGAGATTGGGATACTCATTTACAAGTTGTAAAAAATATCAGACAGGCTAATGCGGAACTTGGCACTAATGTGGCTATTTTAGGTGACTTACAAGGTCCTAAACTTAGAATAGGCAAAGTAGAAAATAATCAAATGCTTTTAGAAACAGGTGCTACCATGACATTGACTACGGAAGCAACCATAAGTTCAGGCAGTACGATATACGTTAAATATTCAACCTTGGCGCGCGATGTTAAAGTGGGCGAGAGGGTGTTATTGGACGATGGTAAATTAGAACTTGAATTTTCCAAAAGGGTAGATGAGAATACTGTTGAAGCAGTTGTAATTAACGGTGGGTTTTTGAGTTCTAACAAAGGGTTTAACTTACCTTCGTCTGACATGTCAGTTGCGTGCCTTACGCCTAAAGATAGGAAGGATCTCGAGTTTATTATGGAGCACAAATTAGATTGGGTTGCACTATCATTTGTAAGAGAAGCACAAGATATAATTGAGCTGAGAGAAATATTAAATGCAAACGAATGCCATGCTCACATTGTAGCAAAAATAGAAAAGCCGCAAGCTGTTAAAAATATTGAAGCAATTATATCCGTAACAGATGCCATCATGATTGCACGCGGAGATTTAGGTGTTGAAATGCCTATGGAGCAAGTGCCTATGATACAAAAACGAATTGTGTCCCTCTGCATCGATGCCTCGACACCTGTAATAATAGCAACTCAAATGATGGAGAGTATGATTACTTCTCCAACGCCAACACGCGCAGAAACTAGTGACGTGGCAAATGCCGTAATGGATGGTGCTGATGCAGTAATGCTTAGTGCAGAAACTTCTGTAGGAGAGTATCCGTTAAAAGCCGTTGAAGCCGTAGAAAAAATACTGGGAAGTACTGAGCAAGGTTGGAATATTTATAATAAATTTAAAAAACCTGATCCATCATCACCTTCTTTTATCTCGGATAGAATATGCTATTCATCGGTGAATATGAGCGAAGGTTTAAATGCCAAGGCAATTATATCGATGACACAAAGTGGATACACAGCTTATAAAATAGCGAGTGGCAGACCCAATTGTGATGTCTTTATTTTTACGGCAAATAGGCACTTATTAGCAAGACTAAGCTTGGTTTGGAATGTAAGAGCATTCTATTATGATAGCATGACAAATACAGATCTTACCATTAAAGAAGTTATTGGCATTCTAAAGAAAGAAGGATTATTGGTAGATGGTGATGTGGTCATAAATACCGCAGCAATGCCCGTGTCTGAAAACGGGAAAACAAATGCGTTAAAAATAAGTACAGTAGGAGAATAATGGAAGAAGAAGGAATCATAAATAGAGTAGCTCAAAGTGGGATTGTATCCATAGATCTGGAGGATCTTATACCCTATCGTGATTCAAAGGCTGTAGATATTGCGGAGCAACTTTTTCAGGGTTTAATTTTAAAAGAAGCTGATTTTAGAGCATGGATTAAAGAAGCAGACTGGTCAACATGTAAAGATTGTGATGTGGCAATACATTGCTCTGCAGATGCCGTAGTGCCTACATGGGCTTATATGTTAGTAGCATCAGCATTACAAGACTATACTGCAAGTGTATATTTTTGCTCACCTTCTCAGCTTAATGCGATGGTAGTAGAAAGAGAGCTTTCAGTAATACGACCAGGGGACTATTTAGATAAACGTGTAGTTATTAAAGGATGCGGAAATCGAGCAATTAGCAATCATGCGTATATTCTATTAACCAGTAAGCTAGTGCCAGTTGTAAAGTCACTCATGTTTGGGGAGCCTTGCAGTACAGTTCCTGTTTACAAACAGCGGAAATAAGCGTATCATTTCTCGAGTATTTTAAATTCTACTCGTCTGTTTTCTTTTTGTCCAGCTTCCGTTTCGTTACTAGCTATAGGAAATTGTGACCCAAAACCAACTGTTTCTATCCGATTATCAAGTATTCCATTGAGGTTTAAAAACTTTTTAACGGCTTCGGCGCGTTTTAGGCTCAATCTTAAATTGTGGCTTGCACCACCAATAATGCTAGTGTGCCCAGATATTTCTACTTTAACTTTCAGGTTTTCTGTAAGATAAAGCAGTACATCGTAAAGCGCTTTGTAAGATTCTGGGAGTAATTCGGATTCGTCATTTTCAAAATGAATGTTATCTAGAACTAATTTTTGACCCACTTTAAGCGTATCAAATTTAGCGTTGTTTTCATCTTCGTAAGTCAATTCTTGGGCTGGTTCCTTTCTTTCGTCCGCAAAATTACAGGCACAATTTTCCTCTTTTTCAATAGGTACAAGGCTCACATCCTCCATGTAATAGTAACTTTCTATAACTTGACCGGGTACTTCTACTAATTGTAATTCTTTGTGATTTTGAAAACTTCCAATAACTAAATATTTCTCTCCACCTTTAGCTTTATACGTACACTGTACTTTCATCCAGCGTGTTTTGTAGTTAAGTATTTGCGTATTTAGATGTTTACTTGGTTTAACGCGTAAAAGTTGATCTGTGTTAATTTGCTGCGGCTCTGCTGCGAGTAAAAACCCAAAAGCGTTAGTTGCGTACTTACTGCCGGGAGAGAGCCGCAAATAGGCACTAAAGCAGTAAATTGAATCTTTTTTTAATGGTTGTTTTAATTCATTTTGAAGGTATTCAATGTCTTTTTTTAAACTAAAAACCCTGAATCCCACAAATGAACTTCCGCTTAAAGCTGATTCTGGAGAAATATATAAGTCAGGAGATTCAGAAGCAATGCTCCAATACTCCATTTGGTTGGTAAAGGACATGATAGAAAACTGAGCTTTAGGATGCACTTCAAACTCAGGATTATTTACATAGTTATACTGTGACTTAGTGCTGTAAGTAGCAGGTTGTATTAGTGTAGGGTCTCCGTATTCAGCCTCTTGACGTAAGTACTCAGGATTTTTCAAAATTTGTTTTGGGTCCTCTAAAGTAGATTTCCAAATAGAGGTAAAATCTCCCTTACCCGAATAATCACGAGTGTATTCGGCAATAGTATAGGAGGCAAAATCTAAATAACTGTGGTAAGTGGTATTACCATATACGATGATAGCAGGGCGATAGGCAAGTTGTTGTTTTAGTTTTCCTTTATCAAACTCACGTATTAGAATAGTGTCTCCATGTATTGGGTCTAAGAAGATTTCTAAACCATCTTTTGTCGTGCTCTGTTTTTTTTTATTGGCACTGTAGTGTGCCTCAACTAGGACGTTATTCAGTGAATCTACTGCTAGCCATTTACCATCCTGTAAGTAGGCAGTCATTTTGGCTCCGGTTACAGACGATTTGTATTTGATAGGTATACTTTCTCCTAGCTTATCGGTTACTAAGCGGTTATAGTTAATGGTGTCTTGACCATAACTTATGGTATACATCGCAATTAAAAAGAGGGAATGAAGTCTCATTTTGCACATAACCCTTAAAGTGAGATTAGGAACTAACGCATGGGTACAACCTAAAATTGCTGACCTATGAAAAAGTGAAAAATACCTTTTTGATCGTATTTGGATGCATCCATAGGCCAAGCGTAATCAACACCAAGCAATCCAAACATTGGAAGGAATAATCTAACACCTACACCGCCTGCTCTTCGCACTTCAAATGGATTGAAATCTTGGAAGCTGTTGTATGCATTTCCTGCCTCTAAGAATGATTGAACATATATAGTACTTGACTGACCAACTGTTAAAGGATATCTTATTTCAATACTGTATTTGGTGTAAATGGGTAAGGCGCTTTGTCCATACTGAGGGTCACTTATTTTACCTTCGTCATAGCCTCTTTGTGCCACTATGTCTGTGCCATACAAAACGAAGTTAGATAAGCCACTTCCGCCTACTCTAAATAATTCGAAAGGCGAATAGCCGATATCTTTATTCCAAGGAGATACAGCGCCAAATCTATACGCAGGAGCTACAACAAATTGTCGTTTTGCATTAGCAGGGAAACCGATATACCATTGACCAGAAAATTTGGTTTTAACTAACTCAACCCATTTAAACTTTTCTTGTGCAGTAAGATTAGTGTAGTCCTTCTTGGTGTTAATCAGAGAATAGGGAGGTGTAAATTGTATGCTGGCAGAGAAAGAACTACCTTCTGTAGGATAAATCGGGTGATTGGTACTATTACGGCCCAGTATGGTGGATATACTAAGATTATTGGCATATCCATTGGTAAACCCAAGTTCAGCTGCGCCGAAATTCGCCCAATCGTGTAAACCATATCTTTGGTAGGTTAATGACGTGCTAAAAGAGAAATAATCATCAGGAAATTTCAATTGTTTACCAAATCCAATACTGCCACCTGATGTTGTAAACTTTGGTCTGTCTTTAGCAAAACTAAAGGTAGATTGCACATTATGAAATAAGCTAATGCTAAGTGAATTTGGTTTTTTACCTCCTAACCAAGGCTCTGTAAAGGAGAAGTTGTAACCTTGAAATTGCGGTCCATTACTCTGAGCTCTTAAGGATAGTTTTTGACCATCTCCAGCTGGAATGGGATTCCAACCTCCTTTTTGTAGCATCTTACGAGAGCTAAAATTATTTAAGGTAAGGCCTAAAGTTCCTACAAATCCCCCAAATCCACCCCATCCACCAGAAGCCTCTATTTGGTCACTTGGTTTTTCAGCTACCTTGTATTCTATATCAACCGTTCCGTTTTGTGGATTTGGTTTAGGATTTACATCAAGACCTTCTGGATCAAAGAAACCAAGTTGAGCTAACTCACGCATACTTCTCTGTATGTCTGATCTACTAAATTTATCGCCGGGTCTGGTACGAATAACCCGTAATGCCACAAAATCACTAGTCTTGTCATTCCCTGTTATAGTTACCCTATTAACTGTTGCTTGTTTACCTTCATAAATCCTCATTTCTAAGTCTATGCTGTCGTTTTCTACGAGTACTTCAACAGGGTTGATATTAAAGAAAAGATACCCGTCATCCATATACAAACTAGAAACGTCAAATCCATTTTCGCTCATAAAGAGCTTATTGTCTAGACGAGATTGATCATAAACTTCTCCTTTTTTAATACCTAGCAACGTGTCTAGTAAGGTGGTTCTGTATTTGGTATTACCTGTCCAAGTTATATGTCTGAAGTAGTATTTTTTACCTTCACTAATGCCTATTCTAAGATTTACTCGGTCAGGGCTAATCTGCTCTACAGTGTCATATAGTAGATATGCATCTCTGTAACCTAAGGAGCTGTACTTTGCTAGAATTGCAGGCCTAGATTCTTCATATGTCTCTGCTACATATTTGGAAGAAGCAAAAATATTGATTTTCTTATACATACGTTTTGGCTTTAGGAGCTTACGTAGTTTAGCATCTTCTATATTGGCATTTCCTTCAAAAATTATATTTTCAACCTTTACTTTTTTCCCTTTGTTGATGTCGATACGCAGTATTTCATAATTGGGTTTTTCTGGATCGGCTTCTTTAATAAAAGTAGTTTTAATGCCGTAAAACCCTTTGTCGAAAAAGTATGCTTCAATTTCTCGATTGGTTTTGTTAACTAGGTCTTCGGTGATTAACTGATTTTTATCTAAAGTAATCTCGTCACGTATATTGTTAGTCTCACCTTTTTTCAGTCCTTTAATTGAATATTTGGATAATCGGGGTCTTTCCTTTACAGCGATAACGAGCGATAGTTTAGTTCCGTCTACTTTCGATAATCCTAACTCTATGTCACTAAAAAGTTTTTGTTTCCAAAGTTTTTCTAGTGCCTCTCTCGTTTCTTCGCCAGGCAAAGTAATGACTTGACCCGCCTGTAGTCCAGACATTAGAATGATTATGTTGGCATCTGTAAAGTTGTTTCCTGTTACCGTTATTTGTGCGATTTCAAATTTTTGAGGATTTTCGTAGTCTATGACAATACTGCTCAATGGGTTATCTAATACCTGTCCATAGGAACATATATTGATAAGTATGAAAGCTATTAGGCTTATTCTCTTCATTTTTCGATTTCTTATTTATGCTAATTGCTCGCTTGTTTTACCAAATCTTCGTTCCCTACTTTGATATTCCAGAATAGCTTCGTATAGATGTTCTTTTCTGTAGTCAGGCCAAAGTACGGTGGTAAAGTATAATTCACTATAGGCGATTTCCCATAACAAAAAGTTACTAATTCTAAGTTCACCGCTTGTTCGTATCATCAATTCAGGATGTGGATATTTGTGTGTAGTTAGTGTCCTGTCTATTAACTCTTCGTTTACGTCCTCGATGGCTATTTCGCCATTTAATGCTTTTTGAGCAATGGTGCGTGTAGCATTTACGATATCCCATTTTGCGCTGTAACTTAGCGCAAGTATCAAGGTCATTCGGGTATTGTCTTTAGTCGCGTTTATTGCTTCATCAAGTTCTTTAAGACATTCGGAAGGGAGAGTAGATCTGTCGCCTATAGCATCTAGTTTAATGCCATTTTTCATGAGGGTTTGTGTTTCGCTTTTTATTGTTTTTACAAGGAGCGTCATCAGCGCATTTACCTCAATCTTTGGACGACTCCAATTTTCAGTACTGAATGCATATAAGGTTAAATACTCCACTCCAAGTTCTGCGCAGCCTTCAGAAACCTCTCTTACTGCTTTTACCCCGTTTTGATGCCCGAATATTCTAAATTTACCTTTTTCTTTAGCCCATCTACCATTTCCATCCATGATGATGGCTATATGTTTTGGTAATTTATTTAGGTTTATTTGGTCTTTACTCATTTTCTACGTGATTAAAACGGACATTTAATGGGGGTGAATCGGTATGAAATGGTAAAAGCAGTTTGGAAATACCAATCTTTCAAGTTGGGATCTCCCCGCATATCCCCTTGGCTCGCTTTGGATAGTCCATCTTCCGTAACTTCCCAAGATCTATCGCTTAACGTTCGACTATTTGGAGGTAATGATGGGTAAACCGTACTCACATCATCTAAATGGTCGGTAAAAGTTTTACGCCAACCAACTTCAAAACCTACGATGATATTTTCGTTAACGGCATGTTTTGCACCAGCTCCCATGGGTATGGCCAGTTGAAATGTCTTGTACCCTTTTGCTTCTGTGTGCAATGGTTTTAAGGCTACCCATTGATTGTTAAAAAAGGCCTCGGGTTTGTGGTAAAAAGCAGCAATACCAGCTAACGCGTATACCGTAGTTTTGGCATGCATTCTTTGATTACTAAAGGGACGAAAGTTTAATTCCATTACATTAGATATTTCATAAATGTTATTTCGAAAACTTAAATTTCGGAGCTTGTACTCGCTAAAATTACTGTCGGCACCCGATATTTGAAGATAAGAAATGGTAGGACGCATCGTCCAAAATTCGTTAAAATTTATTCTACCAAATATTCCTCCGGATCCTTGAGTTTCATTCGCGACAATATTATATGCTAGATCACCGTGATAGTTTGATCCGCCTAACATGCCACCAATCTCGAAAGACTGGGCTCTGGATGCCAAAGAGCATACGGTAAGAGTAAATATTAGGCTAAGTTTCTGCAATTTGGTTTAGGTATTGCTATAAGTACGCAAAATTAACTAAGATGTTACCTTAGGTTGCATAAATAAATGAAATAAATGGTTGGATAATTCTAAAAAGTAGGGCAAGCGGGCTTGTTACCGTATATGCGATACATAATAGTAACGCCAAATATTCCATACATATCGTTTGTTTTCGGATTTCCTCTTCCAGAACCTTCTATTTTATTTTGATCGTAGGTCTCGCTTCTTATGGACATTGCTGCGGACATTGGTCCATATTGAGCTTGTAGTCTACTCGGGTCCACAAAGGTTCCGCTTACATCATCTAAATAATCTGTAAACGTTATTCTTGTGCCGTACTCAACACCAATCATCCAATTGTGACTTACTTTAAATTTAAAGCCTCCGCCGATAGGAATAGCAATTTGCGTAAGAGAATATCGCTTACGGTCATTAAATTCGGTTGTTTCTTGTCCTTCTGTACCTAAGGGTTGCAATTCAACTAGCTCTCCGTCTCGACTGGCTAAGTTATCATATGATGGGCCTAGGTATTTAGCTAACTGTGAATTTGGGTTGTAATTAAAAACTGCTTTTGGGTTAAACTTGAACACACTAGCTCCAATAAATGCGTAAGGAATAACGCCAGTTTTTTGTCTAAAATCGATGTAATTAAAATTGAACTCTGCAGCACCTGTGAAATCCCAAATATCAGACTGGAAGCTTAAGTTTCTTGCAACTTTATATGGTTCTGTCATCCATTTTTCATCTCCTTCTATTTTTCCGTATTGGGCACTTAGTCTGAACGTAACCAGACTATTGGGTGTATAGCGTGTAATAATTCCTGCACTTGGTTTTAAGCCTCGGGGGTCAAAATACGTTGGAGTCAATTCTCCTGCATAATGAGAGAATCCACCTATTAATCCAAATTCTAATGCGCTGGTTCTGAACCAACGTTTTTGTGCATTAGCGTTAAGTGTACCTAAGCAGAGTAACAAGGTTACCAGTGATACTGACGTTATGTTTCTTTTGAGCATTTTAAAGTAAAATTTTTTATGTTCTTAAACCACAGACTAGCAAGCAAAAATACTAATTATTAACGAAAAAAGTGATTCATTTTTTTGAAACCATTTTTTTGTCCGCTTACGCCAACGTGTAAAATTCTGTTTTTTCGTGCGTGTGATTCCTTATAACCCCCGCACTAATTAAATTTACCAGTATTTTAGCTGCACGCCATTTGGAGATATTGACCATTTTTCGGAACTCCTGAAGATTGATTCTTTCGTTTTCTTCAAGGTATTTCATCAGGGCTTCTTCATTTTTTCCGTAGCTTATCATCGTGCCGAGATTACTCGCTTGGCGTTTCAGTACGTCTACTACAATTTTGCTAGCGAGAAGACTTTTATCTTTATTTCGAATATAAACCCACCATTTTTCGTCTTCCCCTTTAGCATAATAAGGTTTTTTGTCACCTTCGGGTACGTTGCATTCAAGTACTACTTTATCACCAATTTGATGCTCAGTTATTTCTAAGGTTATTTCTGGTTTACAATAAAAGGATGCGGCAAGATCTAGCATGTATTTCTCATCCTCGGTCCGTATGCCGGCAATTGTTCTATTGTCGCGTACACCTACCAATAGTATACCACCTTTATGATTTGCAAAGCTTACCATTGTTTTTGCAATTTTGTGGGCGCTGGTAATTTCTTGCTTGTAGTCGAGCATGTCACCTTCACCTTTTATGAGATATTGCTTTAGGCGGTCAATCACTTTTCTTATTCTTCCAACTGTTTATGAGCAAGGTTACTCAGTGCAAGATTGTATTCGTTTACCATTTCAGCGATGATCTCCCCCGCTGGTTTAATGGCATTAATATAACCACTTATTTGGCCTATTTCTAATTCTCCCTCCACTAAATCACCTTCAAACATTCCTTTTTTTGCGCGAGCTCTGCCCAATAATGTTGCCAGATCTTCTTTTGAAGCACAGTTTGATTCAGCATATACTACGTCCTCCCAGAACTTATTTTTTAACATTCGAACTGGTGTTAGCTGTTTTAAACTTAGCTGTGTAGATCCTTCTTTTGCTTGAAGAATCATATTTTTAAAGTTATTATGTGCGCTGCTTTCTTCGCTTGTAACAAACCTACTTCCTACTTGAACTCCTTCTGCCCCAAGGACCATTGCTGCTAGCATTGTTTTGCCTGTTCCTATACCGCCCGCTGCCATAACTGGAATTTTAACAGCACTTGTAATTTGTGGAATAAGTACGAGTGTCGTTGTTTCTTCCCTTCCATTGTGCCCTCCGGCTTCAAAGCCTTCTGCCACAATCGCGTCAACTCCACAAGCCTCTGCTTTTAGCGCAAATTTTTCGTTGCTCACCACATGAACGACAATAATACCAGCGGCTTTAAGGGTTTCTGTCCATACGCCTGGATTTCCTGCAGAGGTAAAAACAATAGGCACTTTTTCTTCTAAAATAGTGGCAATGTGCTTGTCAATATCAGGGTATAAAAGCGGAAGGTTTACCCCGAAAGGCTTTTTAGTGGCCTGTTTACATTTTTGAATGTGTTCTTTGAGTATCTCAGGATACATACTTCCAGCTCCTATAATGCCTAAACCTCCAGCATTACTTACAGCACTTGCAAGTTTCCATCCGCTGCACCATATCATTCCACCTTGAATAATTGGGTATTTTATGCCGAATAGTGATGTTATTCTATTTTGCATAATAGTGTTATTTAAAAAAGTCGGTTAACATTCCAGATGCACCAAGAGCGTACCCTTTTTCTGTGAGATTTACTTTGCCGCAATCTATGTTGAGGTCATGCTCAAAGAATAGCGTATAGTCATTTTCAACAGCATCTATAAGGAAGGATTCTCTTTCTTTCATGGTATCCAGCGGACGTATATCATAACCCATAACATAATTGGGTTTAATATGCCCACTGCTAGGTATCATATCGGCCATAAAAACCAAGGTTTCACCGTTGATGTTTATTTTGGGGCAAAACATGGATTCGGTGTGTCCTTGGGCTAATATTCCACTTATATTTTCAGATATTTTGAGGTCTTCTCCAATAAAACAGAGGTTTCCCAATTCTTGAATCGGTAAAATATTTTCTCGTAAAAAGGATGCTTTTTCGCGTGGATTAGGATGAATAGCATGCTCCCAGTGTGCAGGATGAACCCAGTAGTTGGCCTTAGGGAACGTGAGTTCATAGGCATCTTTCATCGAATTCCATTTTACACTACCTCCGCAGTGATCAAAATGCAGATGGGTTAGCACTACATCTGTAATATCTCCAAAATCTACACCTGCGTCATTTAGTGATTTTTTAAGCGAATGAAGACCATTTAGGTAGTAATATCCAAAGAATTTTTCACTTTGTTTTTCGCCCATGCCGTTGTCAATTAGGATCAAACGGTTGCCATCTTCTACCAAGAGACATCTCATTGCCCAATTGCACATATTATTTCCATCGGCAGGATTTATATGTTGCCACATACTTTTGGGTACAGTGCCGAACATGGCCCCGCCGTCTAGCATAAAATTTCCGGTATGTATGGTGTGTAATCTCATTAATAATTGTGTTTTATAAATTTCTTAACGGTGTAAACTCCTTGAACTTGAATAACCATAAGGTACAATCCAGGCTCCAAGTAGCTAACATCGTATGTTCGTTGAAATGGGATAGAGCTAAGCGAATTAAGCAATTCTGTAAATACGACATTCCCGAAATTATTGACTATTTGAAGTGTTCCGTTGCCTGTAAGTTGGCTTGTAAGTTGTATTGCCAATGTCAAATTATTGCGCACTGGATTGGGTGAAATGAAAGCAAAGAATAAATCATTTTGACATACACCTGTGTAGGTGCTCTGGTTTGTATTTAGTCCAGCTACATTGGTCATTTCGCAATTATTTCTGTAGGTTACATTATTGCACCCGCAAACTGGATAAAACTCAGAGTTGTTGCATTGGTAGTAAGGATTTACCCGGTTTTCATCTATGCAATTATCAACGATTTGCGCTTTACACACCAAGGCTGTACAAAAAATTAATATGCTGAAAAGTCTGTGCATTTGTAACTTGGTCAAAAGTAATTTATTATACCTGAAATTCCCATGGAAGGAATAGTTTATGTTTTTTGTTTCCCAAAAACAGACCGACTACTGAGAAGCCTCGTTGAGGTGAATTCATGCCGGATTTAAACCCACGCTTTAAGTTCGTGTTTTGCCAATTTGGATATGCCGTACTCCTTCATAAGCCTGTATATTTGTGGTTATTATATGTTTTATTTTATTGTATCGTTACTTTTTTCTGTACTCATTCCTCAGCATGACTTTCATACCTCATGGATGAATCTTACGTTTAATGAAAAAAATAATCAATTTGAAGTGTCTTGGCGCACAGATACGGAGCACTTAGAGGGAGTACTCACTTCTTTTTTAGGCTCTGAAATTAAGCTAGAAAACACTTCAATAGAAAATCATAAAGTGTTGTTAAACAATTATATAAACAAGAATACCTCTCTCTTGTTTAATCAGCAAATGCAGCTGCTGGAGATAGATGTAGTAGAGGTTACTTTCGCTGAGGTGGTTGTTCATTTCAAACCTATAAAATACAAACGAAAATTAAAATCGGTAACAATGACAAGTACTCTATTGCAGTTGGTTTTCCCTAATCAAAAAAATATGGTGCAGGTAAATTATAAAGGAAAAATGTACAGTATGCTGTTAGGTGGAAGTAAGACCACAGAAGAGGTGTTTTTAGACTAGGTATTAATCTAAAAATTCACTAAGTGTTGGCTTTTATTTAGCTTAAAACGACGCTCAGATTTTGTGAGGGATAATCTTGCAGATGTAATAATTAATATTTCTTTAATCTACTTCTTAGGGATAATCGTCCGAGCAACTAAAAATGTACCTTTGCAGCTATGCCATTTGAATTAAAATCCCCTTTTCAGCCGACAGGAGATCAGCCTGCTGCTATAAAAAAACTGGTGCAAGGGGTGAATGAAGGGCTGCCCGCTCAAACCCTCTTAGGGGTAACAGGCAGCGGTAAAACCTTTACCATGGCAAATGTTATACAACAAACACAAAAACCAACCTTAATTGTAAGTCATAATAAAACTTTAGTTGCGCAGTTGTATGGCGAATTCAAGCACTTTTTCCCTAATAATTCGGTACAATATTTTGTGTCGTACTATGATTACTATCAGCCAGAAGCATTTATACCTAGCAGTAATACCTACATTGAAAAAGATCTAAATATCAATGAAGAGATAGAAAAAATGCGTTTGCAAACCAGCTCGGCTTTGCAAAGCGGCCGAAGAGATGTGATCGTGGTTGCATCGGTAAGTTGTATTTACGGTGCGGGAAACCCAAACGACTTTGAGGATAATATTATTCGCATAGAACGCGGACAAAAAATAGCGAGGAATACACTTTTACAGGCGTTGGTTTCAAGTCTTTATTCCAGGACTACTGCAGATTTTAAAAGAGGGACCTTTAGGGTAAAAGGAGATACGGTAGATGTGTTTTTAGCCTATGATGATGTAGCCTTGCGAATTGGTTTTTTTGGGAATGAAATAGAAGATATCGAAACTATAGACCCTATGACGGGTCAGCGCATAGAGGTGATGGAAAACGCAGCAATTTTCCCGGCCCAACTTTTTGTAACGCCTAAAGATAGACTGAATCAAGCCATTATTCATATACAAGATGATATGGTGGCGCAAGTTGAATATTTTAAGAGTATAGGAAAATCATTAGAAGCAAAACGGCTCCAAGAACGGACTGAGTTTGATTTGGAAATGATGCGTGAATTGGGTTATTGCAGTGGTATAGAAAACTACAGTAGATATATGGACGGGAGAGAGCAAGGACAACGACCATTCTGTCTTATAGATTATTTCCCGGATGATTTTCTAATGATTGTGGATGAAAGTCATGTGACTCTACCCCAAGTTAGGGCTATGTATGGGGGAGATAGAAGTAGAAAAGTGAACCTAGTAGATTATGGATTCAGACTTCCTGCCGCTATGGATAATAGGCCACTTAAGTTTGATGAATTTGAGTCTGTAACCAATCAAGTAGTATACGTAAGCGCTACGCCCGCAGATTATGAAATTGACAAAAGTGAAGGTGTGATAGTAGAACAAGTAATACGTCCGACAGGACTGCTTGATCCCGTAATAGAAGTGAGGCCTTGCGTAAATCAAGTAGACGATTTACTTGAACAAATAGATGAACGCATACAAATGGGTGATCGCGTTCTAGTAACAACACTTACGAAACGGATGGCAGAAGAACTGGATAAATACATTCGAAATTTGGGAATATCGGCGACCTACATTCACTCTGAAGTGAAAACACTCGATAGGGTAGAAATACTGGACAGATTGCGAGCAGGGGACATTGATGTGCTTATTGGGGTGAATTTATTACGAGAAGGTTTGGACTTGCCAGAAGTGAGTTTAGTTGCAATTTTGGACGCTGACAAAGAGGGCTTTTTACGAAGCGAAAGAAGTTTAGTGCAAACCGTAGGGCGAGCTGCTCGGAATGTAAATGGTAAGGTAATAATGTATGCGGATAAAATAACAGAAAGCATGCGACGCACCATAGAGGAAACCGAGCGTAGACGACTTGTACAAATGAAATACAACGAGGAACATGGCATCACTCCTCAAACCAGTATCAGAAGTACCGAATCCGTTTTTGACCATAAAGATAAATCAGCTTTAGAACGGGTGACGAATCCGTACCAACGACGCGAAAACGAAATGAGTATAGCTGCAGATCCTGTGATGCAATATATGAGTGCAGATGGTGTTAAAAAAGCGATTGAAAACACTAAAACACAAATGTTAAAAGCAGCCAAAGAAATGGACTTTATGGAAGCTGCTAGATTACGAGATGAAATGAATCAGCTGGAGGATAAGCTGAAAGGGATGAAGTGATTTTGTGCCTTGTATGCCCTTGTGTTTGTTACACGAAGTACAGACAAGACTTTAACGCTATTACAACTTCATCTTAAAATAATTAAAGTTCCAACTGATACCCGCCATAAGCCAACGGCCGGGCATGCGTGCTCCAAGTATTTCTTGGTATTGTGTGTCAAATATATTTCGCACATTAACAAAAAGACTTACGGGGATATCTGCTGCCGCGTAACTTAATTTGGTGTTAATAATACCATACTGGGTTTTAACATCACCTTCTATACTGGGTATTTGTTCTGCATTTCTTGTGATAAAAGTGCCGCCTACATTACATATAAATCGCTTGTAGTGTATGGTCGCTCCCCCGTTTATATTGTTTATAGGGTGGTTTGCTATATATTTAGACACCACACTATCAGGGGTATTGGTTTGTATGTAGGTGTAGTTGAGTAGCCAATCTATAGTCACATTAGAAAGCTTCATGGTATAAGTCAATCCAAACTCATTACCAAAGGTGAAAGACTGTTTGATGTTTTTAGCATAGAAATAGTTCGTGCTATCTTGTAGATTTATAAGGTTACTAATATAGGCTGAGTTAGTAAGTGTATAATCAATTAAGTTACTTGATGATCGTCCAAACACAGTATTTGATATTTTTAGATTGTTATTAATGTATGCGTCGAAGCCTAAATCAAAACTGTATGCAGATTCTGCGGTAAGGTCAGGATTTCCGATACTGAATCCGCCAGGAGTATTCTGTCTCAAGTAAAAATTATACTGTTCGGTAAAATCTGCTTGGCGTATGCTTCTGCCTGCAGACGCCCTGTATACCATGTTTTTGTGTGGTAGCGATACATTGATTTGAGGGACTACCTGTAATCCTATTTTTTCGGAATGCTCAAGTCTTAATCCTGCGTTTACATTCCATTGGTTAAACTTGCGATTAGCAAGAAAAAAAGCAGCATTGCTCATTAGGGAATGATTGCCTCTATCATTACTTTCAATAGTTAAATAGTCCGTCTGTAATCCAAAAGATATCTTAGTTTTGAGATATGTGGTATTGTGACTTAGAGTCGCATTCACTCGTTCGGTAATATGATTGTTGCGGGCAAATAGAGGGTTGAATATAAAGCTGTCTTGGTTGTGTCGGTAACCTATATTTAAAGCTGTTTTACCGCCGTTATTCTCATATGTGGCAGAAGCTTGAGTCCAGTATGCATTTATTTTTTCGGTAGCTTCATCATATGGATTTGCAGTGTAAAAATACTTGGCAGCAAAGTCGCGACTATCTACTCCTGCTCGAGCGAATAACTTTAAGTATTTTCCGCGATAGGTTAGTGCACTTGTATATGTTTTTAGGTCAAAGAAGTTGGTATATAAACTATCACCTAAGCCAGCATTTAAAAAGCTAGGGTTTGTATATTGCTCTCCGCTACTTTGACTTGATTTGATGGCTGCAGAATACCCGAAACGTGAACGTTGTGAGTGAAATCCAATATCGGTTGTGGTAAGTTTATGTGCTCCAAAAGCCACATTACCGTTCAACTCACTTTTTTCATCTTCCCAAAGGCCTTCATAGGTTTTGGTTTTGATGTGAATGATACCGCCCACTGCATCAGCACCATAACTGGCCGAAGCAGATCCACGTACTATTTCTATATGGTGTATTTCGCTGAGAGGAATAGGTAGATTGCTATTGAAATGGCCCGTAAGACCATCATTAATTCGCTGGTTATCTACTAATACAAGCACTTGTGAAAAAGTACTTCCGCGCATACCTATATCAGATTGCACTCCAAATCCGCCACGACTGTTTAAGTTTATACCACCTACATATTGCAAGAGCTCATCTGCAGAAGTGATAGGTAATTGACTAATTTGATCTGCGGTTATAACAGTAATATTTTTGCCAGACTCATAGATTTTTACCGGAAGTCTTGTGGCTGATACCAGTGCAGAGTCAAGGGTAGTTTGGGCAAAAATTGAAATTGAACACAAAGCAAAGGTTATGGCAATAGTCTTACGCATTTTCTAATTTTAGTTGAAGGCAATGATAAGAGACTATTTTGAATAGGCAAAGCGAGAACGAATTAACGGTAATTCCGAAGACATGTCTTCACGAAGGTTTTAATTTATTACATCAAAACCGCAATACGGTCTCAATACCTCTGGCACTATTATTCCCTCAGGAGTTTGAAAGTTTTCTAAAATACTTGCTACGATACGTGGCAGAGCCAAAGCACTTCCATTCAACGTGTGTGCATATTCGTTTTTACCTTCGGTCGTTTTATAGCGTAGCTTGAGTCTATTGGCTTGAAAAGTCTCAAAGTTAGACACCGAGCTTACTTCTAACCAACGCTCTTGTGCAGCACTCCAAACTTCCATATCATACGTCATCGCACTTGCAAAACCAGTGTCGCCACCGCATAGTAGTAGTACTCTATATTGCAGGCCCAGGTCTTTTAGTAATCCTTGCACGTAGCTACTCATTTCTTCTAACTTTTGGTATGAGTTAGCAGGATTTGCCAATTGTACTATTTCTACTTTATCAAACTGATGCAATCTATTTAAACCTCGTACGTCTTTTCCGTAGCTACCTGCCTCACGTCTGAAACACGGCGTATG
>JAFMCI010000081.1 GCA_017857855.1 Bacteroidia bacterium
ATATCGTTTGAATATTTTGCGGGTAAAAATAAATTTTAAAATTGAATTACAAATTTTCGAGCACAAAATCTGTCATCTTGGTGTACAGGTGTAATCGTGTTTTACCTCCGTATATACTGTGGTTTTTGTTCGGGTAATATTCTGAATCAAATGGAATATTGTTTTTGATCATTTCATTAACCATCATTACACTGTTTTCAAAATGCACGTTATCGTCACCCGTTCCGTGTACGATTAAATACTTTCCTTTGATGTCTTTCACAAAATTGATAGGTGAATTATCATCGTAGCCACTGCCGTTATCTTGCGGCAATGCCATGTATCGCTCGGTGTAGATGTTATCATAAAATCTCCAGTTGGTAACCGGTGCAATCGCGATAGCCATTTTAAATACGTCGTTTCCTTTGGCTAGCGCTAAACTACTCATGTATCCTCCATAACTCCATCCCCAAATTCCTATTCTGTTTTTATCGATAAACGACATCTCTCCCAAAGCTTTGGCTGCCGCTATTTGATCTTCTGTTTCGTACTTGCCTAATTGCTTGTAGGTCATTTTCTTAAACTCTTCGCCACGTGCGCCAGTGCCTCTATTATCGACAGACACTACAATTATTCCGTACTTGTTCGCCAACATTTGGTGCCAGTAGTAATTGCTGTATCCAAAACTATTTTTAACGGTTTGAGATCCCGGACCACCATACACATGCATGAGCATAGGGTACGAAATAGAATCATTGAAATTATCGGGTTTTATCATCCAATAATTGAGTTCTACACCGTTCACCGCTAATTTATCAAATGAAATATCCCCTTGAATGAATGCATTATTCCTTGTACTAAATTCTTTATTGTCTTCTACTACACGAAGGGTTTCCCATGCTTTGTTTTTGATACTGTATTGGTTGGGCACCGTCGCCGAAGTGTACGAATGCAACGCCAACGAAAAGTCGTTACTAAACTCGGCAGTGTGCCATCCCGCTTCGGTGGTTAATCTTTTCTTGTTTTTACCCTGAAAATCGATGACATAAATATGGCGTTCTGTAGGATGCACTTCTGTGGAGGTATAATAAATCAACTCATTGGCTTGATCTATGCCCAGTACTGCATCCACTTCCCAATCTCCATTGGTGATTTGATATATCTGCGGACCTTCTACTTTGTGAAAATACAAGTGTTTGTGACCATCGCTCTCGCTGCTTACTATCATATGTCTACCGTCGTTTAAGAAGTACACATCATCGGTAATTTCTACGTAGTATTTGCTGGTTTCTGTAAGCGATTCTTCCACCGTTGTACCGGTAACCATCAGCATTTCCCACTTATTTTGTAATCTATTTAACCGTTGAACGGCAAGCATGTTGGGGTTTTTGGTCCATTGTATGCGCGGCAAGTATTGATCGTTTGCACTGCCTAATTCCAGTTTAGCACTGCTTCCTTTTGCTGCATCGGCTATGTACACATCTACGATGCTATTGGCTTCGCCTGCTTTTGGGTATTTAAACTTGTAAAAATCCGGATACAAATTACCGTAGGTGGTCATTTGCCATTCTTTTACGGCTGTTTCATCGAATTTAAAATACGCCAGTTTTGTGCCATCCACATTCCACTCAAAACCGCGGCTCATCGCAAACTCTTCTTCATAAACCCAATCTACCGCTCCGTTGATGATTGAATTATAGCTCCCGTCTTTGGTAATTCGTTTGGTTTTCCCTTTGATTAAGTCTAGGATATACAAATCATTGTCTTTTACATAAGCCACCTTATCGCCTTTAGGACTCAAGGTTGGGTAGCGAACTTGCTCCCCTTTGCCGGTTTCGATGTTGCCTTTTAGATCAAACACACGAAAATCACCCACGGTAGAATGCCTGTAAATTGCCTGAGAATTATAGTACAATAGCACAATACTTTGATCATCGTTAAAATGATAATCATCAAAACTTACTTTTTGTCCTCTAAACACATCTTTCGCATTGATGACTTCTTTTAGTTTAGTTCCAGCGACATAATCGTATTCATTGATCACGCTAAAGCCCTCTGCATTGGTCTCTTGAATACTGTAAGACTTCCCTTCTTTCATACTCACAAATCCACTTATGGTTTTAGGGTAAAACGTGCCACTTGCCCAAATATCAGTTAATTCGATATTGCGTTTTTGGCTGTATGTAAAAAGTGTACAGCTAATTGCTAGTAAAAAAAACGTGTTTCTCATTCTTGCTATAAATTTGCTTCAATAATAACCTAATTTATAAAAATGGAATGGATAGCTGCACTTAAAAAATTACTGGGCGAAGACATCATTAGCAGTGATTCTGATGTGCTTAAAAACTACGCAAGTGATTACACAGAAGATTTCGTTTTTTTACCGCATGTGGTGGCTACACCTCGAACCACAGCTGAGGTTTCAGCCGTTTTGGCATTTTGTAATGAACACAAAATACCGGTAACTCCCCGTGGTGCAGGAACAGGTTTAAGTGGCGGTAGTTTGCCCGTAATGGGCGGTGTGTCGCTGTCTATGGAACATTTCAACAAGATACTGGAGATAGACGAGCAAAATTTTCAAGCAACGGTAGAATGTGGCGTGGTGAATGAGGCGTTTCAACAAGCTGTTAAAGAAAAAGGCTTGTTTTATCCTCCCGACCCTGCCAGTAAAGGAAGTTGCTTTTTGGGTGGCAATATTGCGCACAGCAGCGGCGGTCCCAAAGCACTCAAATACGGAACCACCAAAGATTATGTATTGAACTTAGAAATCGTGTTGGCCAATGGAGAGATTATGTGGACAGGTGCCAATACCTTAAAAAACAGCACCGGTTATAACCTAACACAACTGATGATTGGAAGCGAAGGAACCTTAGCCGTAGTAACCAAAATTGTATTTAAGCTGCTTCCCTTGCCTCAGCACAACTTGCTTATGCTGGCCAAGTTTACAAGCATAGACGACGCATGCAAAGCTGTTCCGGAACTATTTATCAAAGGCTTAAGCCCAAGTGCGCTAGAACTTATGGAAACCTCTGGAGTGCAAATGGTGGTGGACCACACACCTGATCTGCAATTTCCCATCGAAGAAAATACCAAAGCCTATCTGCTTATTGAAGTAGACGGAAACGATATGGACCAACTCTTCATCGCATGCGAAGGCATCAACGAAGTACTAGAAGCAAATCACGTACTTGAAGTACAATTTGCAGACACCTCGGAGCAAAAAGAAAAGCTCTGGAAAATAAGACGCACCATCGGCGAAATGGTAAAAATACACAGTACGTATAAGGAAGAAGATGCCGTAGTGCAACGTGCTAGTTTGCCTGCGCTCATGAAAGGTGTAAAAGAGCTAGGAGAAACATACGGTTTTGAAAGCGTATGCTACGGGCATGCCGGCGATGGAAACTTGCATATTAATATCTTAAAAGGCGACATGACGGCCGAAAAATGGAATGGTCCGCATCTGGAAGAAGGCATACGCAAGATTTTTAGACTTTGTAAAAGTCTGGGAGGCACTATAAGCGGCGAGCATGGCATTGGTTGGGTACAGAAAAAGTATTTGAATGAAGTGCTAGACCCAATTCATATCGAACTCATGAAAGGGATTAAAAATGTATTTGACCCCCATGGGATATTAAATCCTCATAAAATATGGGAAGACTAGGTTGAGCCTAAAACTGATATCCTAAGGCTACAATACATCCAAACGTACGGTAATGACTTACGTTCTTATTGAGGAATGTGATGTTATTAAGCAATTGAAAATCAGATTCTACATAGACTTTATTAAAGGGAAACTTGCTTTCATCTTTTCCGAGTTTAACCGCAAAACCTACATTTTGAACGATGTTACTACTGGAATATGCCCCTGTAAACACGGGCTCTAACGTATAACTTTCTTGCTCCTCAAACGAATTTGAAAGTCTCTTTGTGCTCGTACCGTAAGCCTGCACGCCGTAACCGATGAGTTCTTCTACGCCAATACTGTAGTGCACAAAAAATTGATTATCGGTAGGAGTACTCAAACGCAGTCCAGCGCGTAACCCCAACAATGAAGCACTTACGTCGTAATAATCGTAATAGGTATAATTGGTATCGTTGCTCGTTTCGCTTCTATAGGTATTGCTGTACCAATAATCTGTGCCTTGCAGGATGGATAAATCGATAAACATTTGTTTACGGGGAGTTGTAAAGCCCATTCCGTAATCGCTAAAAACCCTATTTAAGGTGGTGTTGTGTTCTGCATCTCGATTATTGGGGTTTTCAAAAATAGACTTAATAACACTCGAAGGTACACGCTGGCTGTTGTTGTAATTAAACCCTAATGTGGCATTACAGGGTTTTACTTGAGCATTTGAAGCAAATGTATATGCCATCCAAAATAAGATTATGATTATTTTTTTCATCACTTAATTAGTTTTAAATTTTGTCCAGTACGTATCAATTAAATAGATCATGGCAGCCATGCTGGCACCGCCCAGTTCTAACTCACGTTGATTTACATTTTCAAACACGTCGTCACTGCTGTGATGGTAATCAAAATAACGCTGTGGATCTGGGTAAAGCCCCAACAGCATGATATCTTCATTCACTCTATTTTCTTCATTTTTGAGTGGCCCGATATCTACTCCGCCGTATCCGGGTTTAAAGTAATGTAATCCGTAAGGATCCAATAACGATTGCCATTGTTGGATTACCGCCAGTTGCGCCTCTTTACCATCTAAACTGAAACCTCGTGGTGAAAACCCACCTCTGTCACTTTCTAGCGCACAAATGTGATTTTCACCCGCTAATTTAGCATTTGCCGCATAGGTTTTTCCACCCATATTGCCGTTTTCTTCGTTCATGTACAACACCATTCGAATGGTGTTTTTGGGTTTGATATTCAGTGCATTAAACAACCGAAGCACTTCCATACATTGTACCACTCCTGCCCCATCGTCGTGGGCACCTTCGCCCAAATCCCAACTGTCGATATGTGCTCCAAAAACTATGATTTGTTCTGGATTCTCCGTGCCTTTTATTTCGGCTACCAGATTACTGGTTTTTGCAGAATCAGCAGCGGTATAACAATTAAAATTCAGGGTGGCTTCCATGGTCCCGTACAACTGAAGATACTCATGCAGCATATCTGCATCTGACGTACTTATAGCGGCAGCTGGAATTTGAGTTACACCTTTTTTATACGACATGCTTCCTGCGTGTGCATGCTCATCGGTAAGTGTGGTCATCGATCTAACCAACACACCAATGGCACCGTAGCTTGCCGACTCTGATGCGCCTGCATAGCGTTGCGAAACACAAGCACCGTAGGCATCAAAGGTACTAATTTGCGTTTTGTCCATAGGTCCGTTCAGGAATACTATTTTACCTCGTAGTTCATTTTCGGTGAATTTAGCCAACTCAGTAATACTCCCAACCTCGACTACGGGAGCGCTAAGAGGACCATTAGTACCCACACTTCCGCCTAAGGCCGTAGCATATAATTTATATTTTTCTAGCTTTGATTTAGCATGGCCTTTTTGCGGAGATGGCAAAATCTGCTGC
>JAFMCI010000082.1 GCA_017857855.1 Bacteroidia bacterium
GTAACCGCCAAATTTGGATATAATCTGACGGTTGATTTTGATCATAGCATGACCTTAACTCTGGTAATTAGATAAAAAAAGTTAGAGATTGAATTGGATTCAAGGCAAATAAATGCAACTCGATTCTATGTCGGCTTATTTTTTTAGCAATAATTTTGGTGTTGGCTAATTTGCCGGTGGGCAATAACCTTAATAGTAAGGCGACTATTATTTAAACTATTAGTGAGATAATCTAGCTAATGCCATCACGCTCTACCTCTTTATTGATCTTTAGGATCATACCTTGTAGGGCTTTTCCTGGACCTACTTCGGTGAATTTTGATGCGCCGTCTCCAATCATGTTTTGTACACTTTGTGTCCATTTTACAGATGATGTAAGTTGAGAAATCAGGTTTGCTTTAATTGTTTCTGGGTTTGTTTCTCCTTGGGTGCTTACGTTTTGATATACGGGACACACAGGCACAGTAAATAAGGTGGTTTCTATTGCTGCAGCCAGCTCTTCTCTTGCAGGCTCCATAAGTGGTGAATGGAATGCACCTCCTACAGGTAATTTTAAAGCTCTACGAGCTCCTTTTTCAGTGAGTGCAATACATGCAAGATCAATACCTTCATTGCTTCCTGAAATGACTAGTTGACCCGGACAGTTGTAATTGGCAGCAACCACCACTTCATCAATGCTTGCACAAACTTGTTCTACTATTTCGTCATCTAAGCCGATAATAGCTGCCATCGTACTTGGATTAGCCTCACAGGCTTTCTGCATTGCATTCGCACGAATAGCAACCAATCTGAGACCATCTTCAAACGCTAGGCAGTTTGATGCAACTAAAGCAGATATCTCACCTAAACTGTGTCCTGCAACCATATCAGGTTTGAAATCCGTAATAGTTTTTGCTAGAATAACCGAATGTAGAAACACTGCAGGTTGAGTAATGTTGGTTTGTTTTAAACCCTCGTCAGTGCCTTCAAACATCTCATCCGTTATCCGGAATCCTAGTATCTCATTTGCCTTTTCAAACAATTCTTTTGCTTCAGCATTAGAATTATATAGTTCTTTGCCCATTCCTACGAACTGAGCTCCTTGTCCTGGGAATACGTATGCGTTCATTTTTTTGTGTAATTTATTATTTATTTAAGTTGCCATTGCAAGATAGAAAACAAAGTGAAAAGCATCGCTAAAAAAGTGCTCCTTACTTTACTGTTCAATGGAACTTATTTTATTATAGTTTGATTTCTTCCTGGACCTACAGAAATAATACTTATAGGGACGTTAATTTGCTGTTCTATGCTACTGATATAGTTCTTGAAGGACTGAGGTAACGCTTCGTGAGTTGTGCACTGAGTTATATCTTCTTGCCATCCGGGATGAGCTTCGTAAACCGATTTAAAATTGTCTGCATTTAGGTCAAAAGGAACCTCTTTGGTTTCTATTAAGTCACCCTTATAGCTTGTTCCTACCATTACCTCATCGATGCCGCTTAAGCAATCTGCTTTCATCATACAAAGCTCATCAACTCCGCTTAGCATTATGGCATATTTAAGAGCGACTAAGTCTAACCATCCTGTTCTACGTGGTCGACCTGTAGTAGCGCCAAATTCGTTTCCTACTGTACGAATGTGTTCACCCATTTCATCATTTAATTCTGAGGGGAATGGACCGCTGCCTACACGTGTACAGTAAGCCTTAAAAATACCTTTTACTTTATTAATATGTTTTGGAGCAATTCCTAATCCTGTACTTACACCTCCTACGGTTGTGTTGCTGCTGGTTACGAATGGGTATGAACCAAAGTCTATATCCAACATGCTACCCTGAGCTCCTTCTGCAAGTATTTTATCTCCATTGGTGATATGCTCGTTTACTAGGTATTCACTATTTACAAATTGATATTTTCGTAGGCGTTCAACCGCAGTGAAAAATTCTTCTTCCATTGCATCCAGATCAAAATCAGTAAAACCAAATTGTTCAACAACTTGAAGTGAGCGTAATTTCTTTTCGTGATAATTTTGTTCAAAGTTAGGTGCGAATAACTCACCTATTCGTAAACCTCCTCTGCCTATTTTCTCGCGATAAGTGGGGCCAATACCTCTTAGGGTACTGCCTATTTTTTTGTCTCCTTTGCTCCATTCACTTGCTGCATCTAGTATTTTGTGCGTAGGCATGATTATGTGAGCCTTATAGGATATGCGTAAGTTTTCTTTGACATTAGCACCAGCTGCTGCGGTTCGGTCTATTTCTTCCATAAATCGTACGGGGTCTATGACTACACCGTTGCCAATAATATTTATGCAACCGTCATGAAATATTCCGGAAGGAATTGTGTTTAACACGTGCTTTTGGCCGTTAAATTCAAGTGAGTGTCCTGCATTGGGTCCCCCTTGAAAACGGGCTACAACCTTATATTTAGGTGTAAGATAATCCGCTATTTTTCCCTTGCCCTCATCGCCCCATTGGAGGCCTAATAATACATCTACCATTTATTTTTTTTCTACTACTTTAACTTGATTGTCACAATTCATGCATAATCCCAGGTCGTCTACCAATGGATCTCCAAATAGATTAAGCGAATGTCTCGATACTTCAAAATTGAGCAATTCTGCCATTTTAGAAGTAATTTGTTGAATGCGAGGGTCGCAAAATTCCATAACCTTACCGCAGGTGTTGCATATGATGTGATCATGCTGCTTATAGCCATAAGCTTGCTCAAACTGAGCCATGTTTTGTCCGAATTGATGTTTGATGACTAGACCACATTCCTGTAGTAAATCTAACGTATTATAAACAGTAGCTCTACTCACATGATAGTTTCTATTTTTCATTTGGATATAAAGCGTATCTACATCAAAATGCTTTTTGTGGCTATATATTTCATCCAGTATAGCATATCGCTCTGGCGTTTTACGTTGTCCTTTTTTTTCGAGGTACATCGTAAAAAGGTTTTTCACCTCATCTTTTATGCTAGTAAAATCTTCCATTTATGGGTTTGTTATTTTAGGTATGTTGTCTAAGAATATACGATTAACAGTAATGTATTCGTCTATTCCTTTTAATTCTCTCATTAACTTATCAAGGTGCTTCGTATCTGCCACTTGAATTTTTAGTTTACCTACAAATGTTCCGTCCAAGGATTCAAAACTGATTGTTTTCATGTTTACTTTCAACTGTTTGGAAACAATGTCAGTAACTTTACTTACTAAACCGAGCGAATCAATGCCCTTAATTTCAATAGCTGCTTGAAAATCCTCTTCTATTTTTGATTCACTAGACCAATTGGCTTTAATAATTCTATAGCCGAATCGTGACATTAAATTGGCGGCATTTTTACATGAAGTTTGATGGATTTTTATATCTCCCATTACGGTTATAAATCCCATAACTTTATCTCCAGGTATAGGATTACAGCAGTTTGCTAAGGTGTATCCCATATCCACGCTAGCGTCTCCCAGAATTAGCTCGTTAGAGGTTTGTGATTTAAGTTTTGCATCATCTCTATCCACGCCAGCTTTATGCCCACTCTTAACAGAATCTGTAAGAATCTCACTTAACTTTATTTTCTCCTTATCTATACTGCCAGTTCCGATTCTGAAAGTTAACTCTAATTCGTCTTCTACGCCATAGTAGATTACAAGTTTATTTAAATTTTCTGTTGTGTAATCAAAGTTCGCATTTCTCATCTTGCGAGATAAGGCTTCTTTTCCGAGTGAGGCAATTACTCTTTTTTCATCTTTTAAGCTTTGCTTTATTTTTGTTCTGGCCTTAGTTGTTTTTGCAAAAGAAAGCCAATCTTTATTGGGTTTCTGTTTGGCAGAAGTTAAAATTTCAATTTGATCACCGTTTTGAATGACATAACTTAAAGGTACAAGTTTGCCATTTACTTTAGCCCCCAAGCATTTTGCTCCAATTTCAGTGTGTATATCAAAAGCAAAGTCTAATGCGGTTGAACCTTTAGGAAGTTTTTTTATCATTCCTCTAGGGGTAAATGCAAAAACTTCTTCGGCATACAAACTCATTTTAAATTTATCTAAAAATTCAAGAGCGTTGCTATCATGATCATCTAAAACCTCTCGAATTTGCTTTATCCAGCTATCAAGACTATTTGCCGCATCTTGATTTGAGGTGTTGTCTTTGTATTTCCAATGAGCTGCGTATCCTTTTTCAGCTATTGCGTCCATTCGTGTGGTCCGTATTTGCACTTCTACCCATTGACCTCTTGGTCCCATAACGGTGGCATGCAAACTTTCATATCCGTTGGTTTTAGGTATTGATATCCAATCACGCATACGTTCAGGATTAGGTTTGAAAATACTTGTAACAATAGAGTACACATTCCAGCAATCCATCTTTTCATCTTCCGGGTCACTGTCTATAATGATTCTGATAGCAAATAAATCATATACGTCCTCAAACTCTAATTGTTTGTTCGTCATCTTATTAAAGATGCTATATATGGATTTTGGGCGTCCTTTAATCTCGTATATTATGTCAAGCTCATCTAGCTCAGATTTTATAGGTTTAATGAAGGAACGAATAAATCTGCTTCTTTGCTCTTTTGTAGCGTTAAGTTTTGTTTTTAATTCTTGGTAAAGAGCAGGTTGAGTATATTTTAAAGAAAGATCTTCTAGCTCAGATTTTATAGTATATAAACCTAGACGATGTGCGAGCGGAGCATATATAAAACTAGTTTCTGATGCAATTTTAAGTTGACCTTTATCGCTCATATGTTCTAACGTCCGCATATTATGCAATCGGTCACATAGTTTAATTAGAATTACGCGCACATCATCAGCCATGGTAAGCAGCATTTTTCTAAAATTTTCTGCTTGGGGCGAGTTCGTGTCAAAAACTCCTGATATTTTGGTGAGGCCATCTATTATATTAGCAACTTTATCACCAAACTCTAGTTTAATATCCTCTAATTTTATGTCAGTATCTTCTACTACGTCGTGTAAAAGAGCGCAGACTATAGAAGTGGTTCCCAAGCCTATTTCTTCAGCCGCAATACGAGCAACAGCTATAGGATGAAAGATATAGGGTTCGCCAGATTTCCGACGCATGTCCTTGTGAGATTCCATCGCAAGATCAAACGCTTTTCGAATAATAGTTATATCACCTTTTTCGCGCGACCATTTTGATACACGCAACAACTGCCTGTATTGATTAACGATCTCTTTATTTTCGGCGGTATTATCTAATTTCAAGGTTCTTAGAATAAGTAATACGAAGGTAACAATAATGTAAGAAAACGAATCGCGAGTAAACACCGTTTTTGTCCCCAATTAACGAGTGATGATGTGGGGTAAACCTATCTCATATTTTATCGTGTTTCGGTTATTTATGAACTGCGGCTAGAATATCTATGGATATAACCACATATCTATCATCTAAGTAATATAACTGAAGGTACAGGTTGAAGTATTTAAAGATTATTACTCTTCACTTTTTTCAGATTATTTT
>JAFMCI010000003.1 GCA_017857855.1 Bacteroidia bacterium
CAATTGGGCATTCGTTTAGATAAACCGCATATACAGTCGTTTATTCCTTTGCCCATCAGTATACGATGACGATACTGTTCTATACGAGACTCGCGGGTTTTAGCTTGTTTGGCTGCTTCAAAAAACAGGGCGTAACCTCTTTTTCTTCCCGGAGTGAGAGCCTCAAATGCCTGGCTAAATGTACTATCTTCTGCAAGTTTCACGTGTAATTCTTCACAATAACGTACATGTTCACTTTTTGTCTTGACCACCTTGATTCCAGCCTTTTCTATTTCTATTGCTTCAAAAACGTAGGATTTTAGGGTAGCTTCTAACTCCCTAATTTCTGCCACGTTGGTAAAACTAAGATACCTGACCGATTGCGAATTTTCGCCGGGTGAAACCAGGAGTTGGTTGGCATCTTGCAATAGAGTTCCTTTTAAAAACGATAAAGCGCAATGTGATTTAAAACTGGCAATTATCGCCAAGTTAACGCCTTGAAAGGTGTAACACGGCTGTCTCCATTTAAGCTCTTCTTGCAATTGACAATCCAGTAAAATAGCACGTAAAGCCTTAATCTCAGGTTGCCATCTACTCGCATTTAGGATAAACTCGTCTACTTTTGGATTCATTGATTGATTCAAATTTAAGAGGTAATTCTGCTTTTTGATAGGAAAATAGCACCCGAAAATGAAAAAAAAGATGTTGCTTTGACCCTGATGAATAAAATCCTAGTCATGGGAAGCGGTAGTTGGGGTACTGCACTGGTAAAAATTTTGCTGGAAGACCCCAATATGCACGTAGATTGGTGGGTACGCAGTGCTGATATGGCTGCTGCTATTAACACCAATGGACGCAATCCCAAATATTTACGCTCGGTAAAATTTGACCTGAAAAGACTGCACGTAAGTACCCATGCAGAAGAACTCATAGATCAAAATGATCATATTCTACTGGTAACGCCTTCTGCTTTTGTGTTTGATTTACTCGATCCTATTGATGCAGCAAAATTTAAAGACAAGACTGTCATTTCGGCTATTAAAGGAGTTATTCCGCACACCAAGCAAATCATAGCCGATTACCTTATCAATGTGAAAGGAGTTAAAACTAAAAACTTCTTGGTAATAACAGGACCTTGCCACGCTGAAGAAGTTGCACAAGAGAAACTAAGCTACCTAACCGTAGCGAGCAAAAGTAGAAAACAACGTGAGAAAATAGCAGAAGCGCTAAGTTGCGCCTTCATACGCGTGACCCAAACCGATGATATTTACGGGACAGAGATTACCGCGGTACTCAAAAATGTATACGCTATCGCAGCAGGAATGTGCCATAGCTTAGGATATGGAGATAATTTTCAAGCGGTACTTATGAGTAATGCTATTCGCGAAATAAAAAAATTCATTAAAGCGTATTACCCCATCAAGCGAGATACGAACAAATCTGCGTATCTAGGTGATTTATTGGTTACAGGATATTCGCAATACAGCCGTAACCGAACGCTAGGTGCTATGCTGGGCAAAGGCTACTCGACAAAATCTGCCCTGATGGAAATGCAAATGATTGCAGAAGGATATTATGCTGCCGATAGTATACATCAGCTCAATGAAGAACTCGGTGTATCCATGCCTATACTCGACTTTGTGTACGGTGTAATTTACGAGAATAAAAATGTGAAGGAGGAAGCTATTAAACTAACCACACTATTAAATTAAGTCATGAAAAAGTTTTTAGTCAGTCTTATTTACATTTCACTTGCCACCTTGGTTATGGCATACCTATTTAAAGTTATGCGTTGGCCAGGATTAGGCGAGGTGAATATTGGCTTATTTTGGTTGCATATTGGTGCATACTTAGGCTATGCCGCATTGGTTCCTGACAAAGATTCTCGCATCCTATTTCCGATGGGTTTTCTGGTATTTCTCCTTATTTTAAGCACGGCGGAAGTTGGTATATCCAACTCTTTTGTCATTGTTGGATTAATTGTAATGTATGTGGGTTATCATATTGCCATGCCCACCTATTTGGGTAAATCTGAGATACCTTTTATTCAAAAAGCAGGAATTATAGGCTTGGTACTTTTAATGATTGGCGTTGTATTTAAAGAAATGCATTGGCCTAGACCAGATCTATTCTTTATAATTGGCTGCGGTACAACCTCTTTTATCCTATTGATTGCAGGATTAACCAAGGGTTTGGTGCGGCAAAAATAAAAAAGCCTCCCAGCATTCATCGTGCTTAGGAGGCTCTAACTATAAAAAAATTAAATCTACTAAGACGTTTGACTCATTGCATAATCAACGTCCATCCAGCCACCGCCGTTAAAACACTCAATTCCTTGGCTTTGTAAAAAGCCTGTCGCTTGACCACTTCTGCCTCCGCTTAAGCAGCAAAGTACTATGGGTCTTTCGATGTTTTTAAACTCAGCAACTCGCTCAGGCACCTCGTTTAATGGAATATTAATGGAACCCGAAACGTTTCCACCCATAAATTCATCCGCAGAGCGCACATCTACTACTTGCGCTCCATTTTTTAATAATTCTTGTATTGTCATTTTTCTTAATTGTTGTTGTTTTTATTTTTTCGACTGTGAACCAAATCACTAACTCACCTTACCTATCATGCAATTCGCATAACTCTTAGCCTTCATAAGTAAACCATTTTCAGCAGTAGCTTCTGGATAACCCATTGCACTTAATTTGGTAATTATGTGCTCTCTAACGTTGTCCTCTTGGTAATCTACGTTTATAGTCCCTTCTTCTATATTTACTTCTGTCGTGTAAACACCTTCAATCTCATTGATCTTCGCAGTAATACTCGTAGCGCAACCGTTGCACTTCATATTAGCGATGTGTAGTTTTTCAGAAATCATTTGGTTTGACATGTATTTATTCCCAACATACTGTAAAGCGGACAAAAGTTTACAAAACTTGTTGCTGCAAAAATGACTGCGGCTATACCTAAAACAATTGCGAGCGTACCCTCAATCACATTGGTAACATAAAGCACTGCTATAAGTGTCGCTGTACTTAGCCGAATAATCCTATCCGTAGATCCCATATTCTTTTTCATAGCACAAAGGTGGGCTCGCTAAATCATATAAAAGGTGACTTCTGTTACCTTTCCTTGTGAGATTAATAAATTTTGAAAACGGGTAGCCTGTTATATTCCTTTTCGTAATGCGCAGAATGCGCGTATATCCATTCGAGTTGCGCTTCGGCATCTCCAGCAAATTGGGGTTCATTTTGCTTCTTTTGTTCAAATGCTAACCGGAGCTCGCTGTTTACTGACAGCATACTTGCAGCCTTATCTTCAAAAACATAGTCGCTGTAATGCTCCTTTTGCTGTAAAATAGCATCGAAAAAATTCCAGTTAAAATAACTATCAGGACTTTCTGGCTCCAGTAACTCAAGGATAAATCGGTCTTTATCTGTGCCTGTATTAATCAGGTAATCTCCCTTTTTAAAGTGCCATAAAACAGTATCCTCGACCGCTTTTGATGTATGATGCAGGTAATGCTTTTCATAGGGTGATTTTACTGTTTCATAGCTCGCCATTTTATAGGCTAATACTTTCAATACCGTATCGTGTTGCAGTTCTTGTAGGCTAACGCCATTCCAACGAAGTCGTTCTTCTACATCTATAAATCCTCTACGAAGTAGATAGGCTTTAGGTTTATCCTTTTGACTAGAAGGCGACATATACCCGTAATAGCTCATGGTTTTGTCTATGGGTTTTTGGGTATCGTAAAACAGTCTTTCTTCTCCCGTTACATCGCTTTTTTTATACCCATATTCATATCCTTTAAAGGTAAATTTATCCGCCCTAATTTTATCTAAGGTCCAATCTATAGGCAATACTTTTGCTTGCGCTATGTAAGCCTTTTGTGCAGCACGTGTTTGTTTTAGACTTGCCGAGTTTTCATTGCAAAATTCCATCGCACTGCGCAAAAAATCATACGTAGCCTCCACCCGTTGCTTGAACGGTTTGAGCATATGTGTTTCCGTAACAAAACCATACATATTATGCAGTGTGGTTAAACCACTACTGTAGCGAGGTGAATCATAAAAAGTAGCATAATCATCCTTAAGCGGACCACCCCAATGATTGACATAAGGCACCATTGTTTGATTTTTAGCCGTCATTTTCAAGTTCATTTCAGGAATTAGTGTAGAACGCAAATAGGTTCCCATTGAATAGCCCAATTTATCTGGTTGCGTAGCCAAATAGGTCATGGTATACTGGTAATCTGCACCATTACTCACATGCGTCTCGATATACATATCTGGGTCTATTACTTGCAGTAATTTGGCAAAACTCTCTGCATTGCGGCTATCGCATTTTACAAAGTCCCGATTCAAATCTAAGTTTTGTGCATTTCCTCTAAAACCGTATTCCTCAGGGCCATCTTGATTGGCTCGGCTGTGGCTATTTCTGTTGAGCGCTCCACCAATATTATAGTACGGTATACATACTACAATACAAGAGTCTAATGCCTTTTTGTTACCAAAAGCTACGTCTCTAAAAAGCATCATACTGGCGTCTACCCCATCTGGCTCGCCAGGGTGTATAGCATTGTTAATGAGGATTATGGTCTTGTGGCTATCTTTAATTTTATCGAAGGAATATCCCTCTTTAGAAAGTGTTATCACATGCAATGGATACCCTGCATCCGTCATTCCAAATTCCGCTATTTGCACATTTTCGGTTGAGGATGCAAGTGATTTCCACCATTGAATGCCTTCGTGGTATGAAGCTGACTGTGTACCATTGGAAGTTTCAAAAAGAGTAACGGGTTTCTTAGGCGTTGGTTTATCCCAAGAAATAAATCCTGCAACCATGACTAAAAATAAAAATTTCTTCATCCTGCAAAGCTAGACAATTTGAATTTTGACCGACAGAATTGCAACTTCATTCTGTATTTATAGCTTGAACAAAATTTATAACTTGTAATTTGAATGCGAGTACTTGACCTTTGCCCTTGAATGCAAATCACTGGAAATATCAGAATGATGGATACCGAACTACTCCATTCGGTGCCCCAATACAAGCTCCCTATATATGATGTAATAGACTTCAAAGAGGTGGTAGATATGAATGACCTAATTGGTCAAACTATCAGACTAGAGTTTGAAGGGCACTTCAACTCTATTATCTCTGGCGAAAAAATGACGAAGTGTTTTGGTGATGGATTAACGTATAGAGAGTTTATGGAAAGTCCTATGGCTAGTCCCAGTATCATGCGACCAGAACTGAGCCAAATACATGAAGGAATAGCACTTCGAGATTACGAATGGGAGGTAAAGCACCACTTGCAACCACATGTTGTATATATTTCACTTACAAGCAATTACAAAGTGGGCGTAACGCGCGATACCAATATGCCTTACCGCTGGATAGACCAAGGCGCCACGCAGGCGATTGTACTTGCAGAAGTGCCTTATCGCCAACTTGCAGGACTTATAGAAGTAAGCCTAAAAGAACACATTAGCGATAAAACTGCTTGGCAAAAAATGCTAAAAGGAGTTATAAACGAAACCAAAACCATAACCGAAGTACGCGACGAAATGGCCGCACTTGTACCCAAAGAACTCTCGCATTACCTAAGCAAAACAACAGAAATTACCGAAATAAATTATCCCGTGTTGGAGTTTCCAGACAAGGTAAAAAGCATGAAATTAGAAAAAGAAAAGATAATAGAAGGTAAACTTATGGGAATAAAAGGCCAATACCTGATACTTGACTCCGGCGTAACCAATATACGAAGTCAAACCGGGGCGCGAATAACCATAACGTATTAAAAGATAGAAAAAATAGAGCACGTATTTCAAAATAAATGGCACAAGAAATTGAACGCAAATTCCGAGTAGCAAATGATGATTGGCGAGCAATGGCAAGCAGTTCTTCATCCCTAAAACAAGGTTACCTAAGTTCATCGGCGGAGGCTACGGTAAGGGTCAGGCTTGAAGATAACCTTGGCACGCTTACTATTAAAAGTAAGACCAAAGGTATCACCAGAAATGAGTTTGAATACGCCATACCAGCACAAGAGGCTAAAGAGCTACTCATGCTTTGCAGCGGACCACTTATAGAGAAAACACGTTATCGCATACCTCAGGAGAATCATACGTGGGAAATCGACGTTTTTGAAGGAGACAACGACGGACTTATCATTGCCGAAATAGAATTGACTTCTGAAGACGATTATTTTGTCAAACCTCAATGGCTGGGAGAAGAAGTATCTGGAGACTCAAGGTACTATAACTCAAACTTAGCAACCCATCCTTATGTTAACTGGTAGTTACAATTTCCATGCTATGGCATGGAAATCTATTCTGTTTCTGGTCACTAGTTCACTTTTTATCAGTTGTGTTTCCTTTAAACCAGCACACACCCTTCCTCCTACCACAACCTACCTAAAAAAAAGTTTTTCGAGCCCCAATTACACCTTACCTTACCGAATCCTTTATCCCAAAGGATATGATGGGACCACAAAATACCCCTTAGTGTTCTTTTTGCACGGATCTGGGGAACGCGGAACAGATAACGAAAAGCAACTGATTCATGGCGCTCAATTATTTTTAGACTCGATAGATAAATATCCTAGTATTGTTATTTTTCCTCAATGTAACCACTCTGATTATTGGGCAAATATTGAACCTACGCAACTTAGTTTACCTGATGATACAATAATTTTATTTCAAAAAATTGAACAACCAGGACCGTCTGCCACCGCACTAAATTTGCTTGTAGATAGTTTTCTTAATGAACCTACCACTGATTTAGCTAGAATATATATTGCGGGCTTATCTATGGGTGGTATGGGCACCGCACAAATATTGGCAACGCGCCCAAATACTTTTGCGGCGGCTACTGTTATTTGCGGCGCAGCGCCGCTGGATTATGTGCAGCAGCTTCGCCAAACTCCCACACAACTGTTTCAAGGAATGCAGGACAACGTTGTATTCCCTATCAATAGCCAATTGTATTACGATGCCATAAACGATGGCTCAACCAAGCACCGATTAATCCTGTATCCAAATGCGGACCATCAATCTTGGAATAACGCATTTGCAGAAACAGATTTTTTACGTTGGATGTTTGACAAGAAAAAATAGTAAAAGTTAAACAAAACAACGTCGAATTATTTCCTTCTTTCATTTTCTGGGGTAAATTATGGTATATTCGTTATTCAAGATCTACCACATAATGCAAAAAATTATTCTATTAATTGGCCTAATTCTACCCTTCGGCTTATCGGCGCAAAATGCACTCAACTTTGACGGAACAAATGATAATGTAAATTGCGGAACCAAGTCTGCCTTTAATATTGGAGGAGATTCCATCACTATTGAGGCATGGATATACGCCAATAGTTGGAAGACCAATATATACGACGGCACCATTGTAAATAAAGAAAATAATTCAAACGACGGTGGCTTTATGCTACGCGCCGGATCTGGAGGAAAGCTGGGTTTTGGTATAGGTGCAGGAACAAACACTGGCTGGTATGAAATAAATACATCTACAGGTGTCTTAAGCCTTAATACCTGGCACCACGTTGCTGCAACCTACGATGGCAATAAATTAAGAGCCTATGTAGACGGGAATCTTGTAGACTCCACCAGTTCATCTATCAACATCGGTGTTTCGTCCACCACGCCACTCACAATTGGTTATCACCCTGTGTATGGAAGAAACTGGGACGGAAGTATAGACGAGGTTAGGCTTTGGGATGTAGTACGAACAAAAGCTGAACTCAATGCTAGTAAAGATGCGGAATTTTGTGGGCCTGTAAATAATCTAAAAGCCTACTATAAATTTGATCACGGCACAGCAAACAGCACCAATACAGGCATAAATACGGTGACCGATTTCTCGATAAACAATAATACCGCTAATCTTATCAACTTTGCTTTGGCTGGATCAAGCTCTAATTGGGTAACCGGAGCTAGCCTCAGCCAATCTTCTGTTACTACGAGAGACACTATAAAACGCTGCGGTCCTTTTTATTATGCCCCAACTAATAAATACTATACATCCTCAACTTCATTTAGCCGTTCGCTCAATACTTCTTATGGCTGCGACAGCTCGGTAACCACCGTTATTATTATTAACACCTTGAGCACCTTTAGTATTTCTGCTGCCGTATGCGACAGTTTTATTAGTCCCAAAGGCAACGTATTTAAAACTTCTGGAACCTATTATGATATATTGACTGCTGCAAATGGGTGTGACAGTGTAATCACCATAAACTTAAGAGTAGGTGCAGACACATCGCACATAGATACAGCGGTTTGCTATGCATATACTACACCGTATAGCAAAACAACCTATACCACCTCGGGCACTTACTTTGACTCCACAGTAAATAGCCTAGGTTGTGATAGTATACTTCAAATTAACTTGGAAATAAAAGGAGCTACATATAGTTCTGCAACCTATTACACCTGTGATTCTTTTGTAAGTCCTTCTGGAAAATGGATGCAAGCCAACAACACCTACTTAGACACCCTCGTAAATTATCGCGGATGTGACAGTATTTTGAGCATAAGTGTGCAAAGCTGGGTAACCTATGATACGCTATATCCGTCTGCCTGCAATAGTTACATTAGCCCTAGTAAAAAAACATTTACTAACACCGGTCAATACACCGATACCACAATCAATAAGAATGGTTGTTTTAACTTAATTACTATCTATTTAACCCTCTCTAATTCTACTTCAGACAGTATTCGTATTGAAGGCTGTAAATCAGTAACAACGGCCGAAGGAGCGTACACTTTTACCTCGTCTGGGGTTTATAAATATACCTTAACCAATGCCTCTGGATGCGATAGTTTCTTAACGATTAATGCCGTGGTACATTATTCCGACACAGCGGTTTATGAGATAAACAACAATGAGTTAGTCGCTAATTCCACCTCTGGCACTTACCAATGGTTGGATTGTGAAAATAATTTCGCTCCGATAAGTGGTGAAACATCTAGATCATTTATAGCTAATACAACAGGCTATTACGCCTTAGAAATAACCGAAAATAATTGCATTGATACATCGGAGTGCCATAGAATATACCTATTGGATATTGCAGACATTTCTACGCAATTTGAGCTTTATCCTAACCCCGCTAACCGGGTAGTTTACCTTAATGTATCCAACATTGCAGGTCCAGTTAAGCTTCTGCTCATTGCCAGCGACGGACAATTAATTAAGGAATGGGAGCACTCCAGTAATGTGATTAACCTAGGAGAACTAAATGCAGGAATCTATTTTTTGCAGGTAAAAAGTGATATGGGCATCGGAACTAAAAAACTAGTCGTGCATTAGTCAACATCTTTATTCTACAACCACCTGCAATTCGTCATAGGCTAAGAATATGCCTGCCGGAAGTTCTTTTTGTACCTCGTCATGAAATCCCATTTGATGGCTCATGTGTATTAAATACGTTTCTTCAGCGTCTATTTCTTGCGCTAAGGCAACAGCTTGATCAAGACTAAAATGTGAAATATGTTCGGTTTTGCGAAGTGCATTGAGCACCAAAATACGAGTCCCTTTAAGCTTTTCTTTTTCGGTATCACTGATAAAATTCGCATCTGTAATATACGAAAAATCGCCTATTCTGTACCCAAAAACAGGTAGTTTGTAGTGCATTACTTCAATAGGCATCACATCAAGATCGTTGATTTTAAAATTACCATTACGAATCACATGCAGATTTAAATTAGGCACTCCAGGATATTTATTTTCGGCAAAAGCGTAATGAAAATCATTCTTTAGCACTTTCTCCACATCTTCATTCGCGTACACGTCCATTGCTTCTTTGCTTTTCCAATTAAAACCACGTATATCATCAAATCCAGCAGTATGATCTTTGTGTCCGTGGGTAAATAGAATAGCATCTACCTTTTGTACATTTTCGCGCAGCATTTGTTGCCGAAAATCTGGCCCTGTATCAATTACGATGTTGGTATTATCCGTTTCTATTAGAATGCTGCTACGCAACCTTTTATCCCTTGGATCTAATGATGAGCAAACCTCACACTGACAAGCTATGATGGGCACTCCTTGCGATGTTCCTGTTCCTAAAAAGGTCACTTTCATTTAGAACAAAGATGCAAGTAAGAAATGAATTACAAAATGTATAAAAGTAGAAGTGGCTATATTAAAAAGCACCATCTCTCCTATTGAAGCCCAAAAAGAATGTTAGTTATAATCTAAATTAATAGAATTTCTTCATTTGCTTAGCATAATCCGATTTGAATAAATCACGACTTTTAAACACCGTAGAATTTAAAAAAAGGCCAAATCTAGGCAGTACTCCTACCGATGTGTTTGACACAGGATGAGTGTATTTAAACCCCGTAAATACCTTCTTGAGTTTAAACCCAATAGCTCCACTTATATGTTCGAAATAGTCCGTTTTAATATAAGATCCTGAGATATTAAATTTTGTTGTCGCAAAATCTAACGAAGCTTTACTGAAAGTTTGATTCGTATTAACCATCATGAGTACGCTAGGAAAAATGGTGAGTTTGGGACCTAAGTTTAAAAAACCACCCAATGAAAAATTTGCTGCTATTGGAATAGATCTACTTTGACTTTTAACAAATGATACATTCTGACCCAAAATATGCTGGAGCGCAACACCTGCAAATAAATTTTTACTATTTATACTAACTCCAAGATCTAAATCTATAAAATCAAAACTAGATCGAAAATCATCTACATTATTTCCAGAACCAATTTGGCCATTGATATCTTGAAACCTGTATCCACTATCGTAACCAGGAATAGTCATACTGCGCTGATTAAGCTGCAACGTCCCCCCATATCTCCAATTTATATTTTTATTCGATCCTTTTCGTTTTCTTCCGTAAGTAATATTTACCATGTTATTAGAAGCGTCAGGGGTGTACGTACGTTCTATGCCTACCATATAATTACCTAATCTTAAGGGTAATCTACCTTCTACCATAAGCTGCAGGCTCTTTCCGTAATCTACTTCTGATATGATTCGAATTAAATCTTCTTGAGATCCCGCATAAGCCGGATTTAATTTTCCTGGTTGTTTAAAATCTTTACCGTTTAGAAGTTCTAAATTTTGACCAAAGAGCATTCCAGAAAAACTTAACAAGGCTATAAAACCGACTCTTCTCATGACGGCAAATATTTGTTTAATCGAGCAGAAATAGGTATAAAAACATGGGTAATTGATAATTTAGTTGAACCACGTGTCAACTAAATTAAAATCATGAAACTTATGGTCAAAAAATTAAACTCAAAACTTACATTCGCTGCTTGTTTCAAAAAGAACTAAATCATCCTATTTTTCAAATCGTATCCGAAGAATCTCAAAAATTGGGATTTCAAACGTTTGTGGTAGGCGGATTTGTACGTGATATTTTCTTGAAGCGAACATCAAAAGATGTTGATTTCGTAACCGTTGGAAGTGGTATCGAATTAGCCACAGCTGTTAGAAAAAGATTAAAAAAAGCACATTTGAGTGTTTTTAAAAACTTTGGCACTGCGCAACTTAAAACCGACGATTGGGAATTTGAATTTGTAGGAGCCCGTAAGGAATCCTACGATAGAAACAGCAGGAAGCCAAAAGTGGAAGACGGCACTTTTGAAGATGACATTTACAGAAGAGACTTTACAATCAATGCCCTTGCTATAAGTTTAAATGCACCAAAATACGGTGAGCTTATTGACCTATTTGGAGGTATGGAAGATTTAAAAAAAGGTTTAATACGCACGCCTTTAGATCCCAAAATAACGTTTAGTGACGACCCATTGCGGATGATGCGGGCAGCCAGATTTGCAACACAACTTAATTTCACCCTGGTTCCTGAGACCCTTGAAGCACTAAAAACAGAAGCTCATCGATTATCTATTATATCGCAAGAACGAATCACCGATGAATTACAAAAAATTATAAAATCTGCCAAACCCAGTATCGGATTCACACTCTTGTTTGACACTAAATTGCTTCATTTATTCTTTCCTGAGATGGTAAGATTACAAGGAGTAGAAGTAAGAGAAGGGAAAGGTCACAAAGACAATTTTTACCATACGCTTCAAGTGCTTGACCAAACATGCGAAAAAACAGAGGATATTTGGGTGAGATGGGCTGCCATTTTACACGATATCGCAAAGCCTGCTACCAAACGTTTTTTTCCTGGGGAAGGATGGACTTTTCATGGACACGAGGACAAAGGATCTCGCATGGTAAAGCCTATCTTTACAAGACTTAAACTACCCTTAGGTGAGCCCATGAGACGAGTGGTAAACCTAGTAAGGCTGCACTTAAGACCCATAGCACTCACCAAGGAGCAAATTACCGATTCCGCCATACGAAGATTAATCTTTGACGCAGAATCTGACCTGGAAGATCTTATGATCTTGTGCAAAAGTGATATCACTACTAAAAACAAAGAAAAAGAAAAACGTTTTCAAGCAAACCTGCTTCTTGTAGAAGATAATATAGCACAAGTAGAAGAACGCGATCGGATAAGAAACTGGCAGCCTCCCATTGATGGTCAATACATTATGGATCTTTTTGGAATAGGCCCCAGTAGAGAAATAGGAATAATCAAAACGCAATTAAAAGATGCTATTCTGGACGGAATTATTGATAACAATCTGGAAGAAGCATTAAAATTTGTGATAGAAAAAGGAAAAGAATTAGGTTTGCAAGTGCAATGAGTTTGGTATTTAGATTTAGAGTGACATTTGAAGATGTAGACAATGTAGTCCGTGTAATTGACGTAAGTGCAAGTAATACATTTAAAGATTTTCACCATAAAATTCAAGAGGCTATTGGTTTTGACAATATCCAGGAGGCATCCTTTTTTAAAGCCAACGATATTTGGCGAAAAGATGGTGATGAATTTTGCACAGAAGGAAAGGAAGATGCCAGAGAAGCAGGAGCTTGCGAGCTAGGTAAGTTTATAGATGACCCTCATCAAAAATTTCTTTATATCTATGATCCTAAAAATGGAGATTGGCACCTTAGGGCAGAATTGATAAAACTCTTTAGAGCTGAAGCTGGAAATACTTACCCTCATGTTTTTAAGATTGATGGTGTTGCACCAAAACAATTTATCGACCCTAAATTAATTATCTCGGATCCGAGTGCTAAACTTTTTAAAGAAGCTGATTCTCTCATTGGTGGCCTTACAGATGACATAATAAAAGATGAAATAATCGAGGATGAGGATGATCTAGATGACGACTTTGACGAAGATGAGGATGAGGATGAAATTGAAGATGAAAAAGATGAATTTAACCTCTTCGGTGATGAAGTGGATGAATCTGAAATTGACGAATCGCAGATAAATGACGGAATCCCAACAGAATAGACCACGACTTATAGTTATAGCAGGACCAACAGCCGTAGGCAAAACAGAACTTGCCATACGTCTAGCCCAGTACTTTGAAACAGAAATTCTTTCTTGCGATAGTCGACAGCTTTATAAAGAGCTCAATATTGGTGTAGCCAGACCGTCTAGCAAAGAACTTCTTGCTGCCAAGCACCATTTCGTTGCATCTCATTCTATTCATGATGAATACAATGCGGGTATTTACGCACGCGATGTACACTACTTACTTAAAAAACTGTTTACTAAACATGAAGTAGTAATCATGACTGGAGGTACAGGTTTGTACGTAAAAGCAGCTACGGAAGGCTTAGATATACTCCCGACAAAAAACGAGCACCTGCGAGAGCAACTAAGCTATATTCTAGAAACAGAGGGCATTGAAGCATTACAAAGTGTGGCCAATTCATTAGAAATTTCAGACAGCGAAGTAGATTTTACCAACCCAATGCGTCTTATGCGTGCTATCGAGATAAAAGAAGGTGGAGAAATGGAACAGACCGCTAAATCTGAACCTTTTTTTGACACTACTTATTTATATCTAGACAGAGATCGTGATGAATTGTATGACCGTATTAACAAGCGTGTAGACAGCATGTTAGCAGTAGGACTAGAAGAAGAAGCGTTAGGCCTACTCCCTTACAAAGACCTTAACGCAATGAATACAGTGGGTTACAAGGAAATGTTCAAGTACTTTAATAAAGAATGGACTTACGATCATACCGTAGAAAAGATTAAACAACACACGCGCAACTACGCAAAAAGACAGCTTACTTGGTTCCGAAATCAAGGAAATTACACCATGGTAGATGCTAATTTTTCCAAAGTCTTAGCTGAGATTAATAAATAACACTTCCCCCAATTCGGGAAAATAAAGACGAGCAAAAAAATATTCTTTTTTGTTGATGCTTGTAGCCACTGCTCAGTCTCCTGCTTTATTGTTCCTAAGTGTTAATCTTACTTCACTTCAAACAGTTCGATGTCAAATGCCAAAACTTCATTTTTGCCAATAACACTGCCTCTTGGAGGGTTCGATCCGTAAGCTAGATGAGAGGGAATAAGCAAGGTCCCCGAGCCACCTACACTTAACTGAGGTATCCCGATTTGCCAACCTTGTATAACTCCACTTAAAGGAAAGGTAGATGTTTTACCTCTGTCATATGACGAGTCAAAAATATTGCCATTAAGCGTGTACCCTTTGTAATGAACCGTAACTGTACTTGCAATACTTGCTCGTTCCCCGTTACCCACTTTGGTAATAACATAATACACCCCTTCTTCTGTTTTTTCAGCTGTAAGACCATTAGTAGCTATATAATCCCGTATGGTTTGATCATCTAAGATTACGTAGTCTTTTTCCTTACAACCCGATATGCCAAGTACCACGGCCAGTGCTATTATTACTATATTTTTCATTTTTTAGTTATCTTTTTTCTTTGTTTTTCTTCCCATTCTTTGCGCCCTACAGTATGATTCCATCCAAACCTAATTCGTAAATTTTGTTGATCACCCGATATGGCGTTAGATACATTATCGCTCGCAATATAAAACTGTTCTGCATCAAAATTCAAACCCAGTCCTAATCCAAAATTAGAATAATTCTCGCGCATAGCAGTGTAACTTAAGCTTAATGCCATAAAACGTCCAAATTCAGAATTCCACGAAAAAGTGATAGCCGGATAAAATTGCTTTTTATAAAAACTTCCGTAAACCAATGCTCCAGCATTATGACGATCATTTAAACTAAGATTGGCACCCATATAAAACTCACCAAGTAGGCCTGTAGAAAAGGAAGTAGAAGTAGTCTCTAATGCAAAAATATCGAGTAACGTATCAGATAGATTTTGAAAACTATTCTGAAAACCGATAGAATCGCTGATAAGGTGTTCAATTCCTTGGTAACTAAAAGTACTTCCAGGTTTTTTTGACTTAATTTTTTGAGCATCATTCCAGTAAATCTGTCCTAAATCTATAATACTGGCAGTCAATGTTATTCTTTTGTTAAGATCCAGACTTGCGCCCAAATCCAAACCAAATCCACTATTATTTGGATTCCCAAATATCCTTTGCTTTGTACTAACACCCATTTGGTCTTCTAAAAAAGGAGTATATTTATTTATCTCAATATCGGCCTGCACATCAAAAGTAAGATCGGCAGCATTGTTTCTAAATCGCAAATCGTTATTCACCGTTTGTATCACATTCTGACCTCTTATGTACTTAGCCGTTCCACCTAGAGTTAATCTATCATTTAAAAAGGTATGGTTAAATCCTAATACTAACTCCCTAGTATGAAGAACATCTAATCCGAAATTAAAATTAAAATCGTATCCTACATTAGGACCACTATTCCCTTGAAAAGCGAGCTTTAGAAGGTCACTAGGTAAAGAAATCTTTGTTTTTACTTTTTCCAAAACAGTTAAGAAAAACATGCTTTTCCTGACCCTAAAACCTGCATTAAACCACTCTTGATTCATATCAATATGCACAAAAGTTGGCTGATCTAAGAATTCACTTGAGCGTATCAGATTAAGCACATAGGCTCCATTGGGTCTAGTGCCCAATGAGTTACCTATTTTAAGAATTGAAAAAGCATTGCTATTAAAACTAAAGTCATTTGAAGATAAACCCGGTGTACCCATATACCACTTACAGTCTGGAGACAATGCAGGATTCACACTGAGCCGCTGTGGGATAGGCTCCATATTATACAGCGTAAGATTACTTTGCGCTTGTACTCCCATTCCGGCGGTAAATAATATGATGAATACAATTAGATTTTTCATCTACTTAATCTGCATGGCAAGTTAGCTTTATTGCTGCTAGCGCGATTGTTTTCATCAACGGTGTCCACCAATTCTTGGATATACCCGAAAAGTATAACTTTAAAGAACATAGGAAACACGAATAATTTGCTCATATATTTGGACAAAAATATAATGATAATCGTGAAAGTTATTAGAAACTTTAAGATAGCCGGTATTCTATGTGCAATCTATGTAACACTGGGTGCCTTTGGTGCCCACGGCCTTAAAGATAAGCTTAGCGTCTTAGATTTAGCAACCTATGAAACTGGCCTTCGTTACCTCATTATTCATGCCCTTGGAATAATCCTCGTGAACACTTCATACCATCAGTTAGCTATTTATAATTCATGGACCATTCGCTTATTTTATGCCGGGATCATACTGTTTTCAGGGAGTCTTATTATACACGCTATTCGTCACTTATTGGGTTTTGATATCAATGTATTTGCATTGATAGCACCTGTTGGTGGACTATGCTTTATTGCGGGATGGTTGGTTTATTTTTTTAGTGTACGAAAAGCATGAAACGAGTTTTACTTATGCGCCATGCAAAGTCTAGCTGGGATAATCAACTGCATTCTGATTACGAAAGACCATTAAATGAACGCGGGAAAACAGACGCGCCAAACATGGCAAGCCAGATGATTAAAAAAGGTTTTTTACCAGAACTTATGCTCGTTTCAGATAGTGTTAGAACACGAGAAACACGTGAATTGATAATGCCATTTTTACCTGCAATATCCACACAATTCAGCGCAACATTATATATGGCCAGTGCACAAACAATTATCGATCATATCAAGAATACAGATAATTTAATAGATACAGTTTTGGTATTGGCACATAATCCAGGAATAACAGAGGCGTTTTATGACTTAGCACACGTAAGTATAGACAATGTCCCAACAGCGGGAGTAGGTTGTATTACTTTTGAAGTAGATAGCTTTAAAAATATTGCGCCGCATAATGCACGCTTAGAGTACTTTATTTATCCTAAAATGTACTAATAGGTATAAATCACTCTTTTGCCATTTACAATGAGTGCTACTTTATTATCGCAAGCCCTGTCGTTATCCGGATCAAAATCAACCTCCATAATTGAATTTGTTTCGGGCAATGCAGCTACCATGTCTCCAGCCAATATGTATTTAGCACACGCTAGTGCGTAATTTTTAATTAATGGATTCGTCGTGCTGAATAAAAGAGCTGAAGTAGAGTCGCTGACACTTATAGTTCCCGAAAAAGAAAGCTCGTCATTCACTATTCCTAGACCCCCATCCTGCAGCGTTTGTACCGAAAAATTAGCTGCAATCATATGTTTTTCTTCCTCCAAAGAAGTTTTTAATTCTTTTATGCTAAAAGTAATCTCTGTTTCACTTTTACGCAACAATGCCATTTGACCTACTAGCTTGGTCATTTTCTTACCATTGCCAGTGTAATAGGGAAATTCTTCCGAAAAAGAAACTTCCAATTTAGCATCCAGTTGAGACATTGGTCGGTTTATCGCTACCATCATCTTACCTGCTCTATACTTGTTATCCTTACACAATTGGCCATGAGGTTCTTCACCCAAACCGCCAAAATCTAATTCAATTTTTAACCCATTCCCATCCTGAAATGTAGTGTCTATATAATTGATAATTAAACCATTTGGCAATAACGATTGATCTTTTTTTAAGAATAAAACATTACTTGATGACAGATCTGAAATAATATCAAACGTAGATAAAACTTCCGTTAGCAGAGAAAGAGAAACCTCGGTAGACTTACTATTTATCGACACTTCTATTAGGTTGTCTTCTTTACAACCTGCCATAGATGTAGTAAGTATGACCAAACTTATAAAAATATTTCTCTTTGCTATTTTCACGCTATTTTGATGGGCGAATTTAGTGACACTTCTTATCTTTTAAATTAGCTTTGAACAGTTTTAGCATAATAATTACAATAATTGGACAATTTCGACCCTCGTCAAACACTGTTTATTGAGGTTTTACTTCCCTTAAACCTTAGTAATACCTTCACCTATCGGGTTCCATACGAGCTCAACGAAGAGGTGATTGTAGGAAAACGGGTAAGTGTTCCTTTCGGAAAAAGCAAGGTGATGGCCGGTCTTATCTTCAGTATTCAAGAGACACCACCCAAAGACTATCAAGCAAGGTATATCTTTGATATCCTTGATAACGAAACTATTGTGCACCCCTTTCAACTTGAATTATGGGTATGGATGGCCAGTTATTACATGACCTCTCTTGGCTTAGTTTACAATGCGGCCATGCCTGCAGGTTTAAAACTAGAAGGTGAATCCAAGTTAATTCTAAACCCCGATTATGAGCCTTCATTAGAATTAGATCCAAATGAATTTATTCTACTCGAAACATTAAAGGCGAACAAAGAAATTAGCATAGCTCAAGCTTCGAGCTTACTTAAACTAAAACAAATACATAAGTACATCCATTCATTATATCTAAAAGGATGCATATTATTAAAAGAAGACATTAACGAAGTTTATAAGCCTAAAGTAGTTAATTATATTACCATTAATCCTGATGTACAAAACGATAAGCAGCTTAACGTGCTGTTTGACGAACTGGAAAAAAGAGCGAAAAAGCAGCTACAAGCATTGATGACGTTTATAGCCAAATACAGCATAACAGGAGAAGCAGAAAAAACAGATTTAGCCAAACACGACCTCACCAATAGTGCAATAAATGCGTTGATTGATAAAGGTGTTTTTGTGCAAGAAAGCCGAAACAAGTCACGCCTTAACTACTCTGAAAACCGAGAAGCGATTGAAGCGCTTGAAACAGAGCAAGAAGAGGCGTATCACCAAATACAACTTGCTTTTTTAGACCAAAAACCAGCCTTACTCTTTGGCGTTACAGGAAGCGGAAAAACACACATCTATAGCAAGCTCATACAAGAAAATATCGAACAAGGCAAGCAAGTACTCTATCTTTTGCCGGAAATAGCGCTTACCAGCCAACTTATCGATCGACTGCAAAAATATTTTGGAGAATACTTGGTCGTATCTCATTCTAAATTTAGCAACAACGAGCGAGTTGAAGTATATAAAGCCATACATAGCGGCAAACCTCAACTTATAGTGGGTACTCGAAGTGCTATTTTTCAGCCCTTTCAAAATCTCGGATTAATCATCGTAGACGAAGAACACGAGAGTAGTTTTAAACAAAATGAGCCTGCTCCCAGATTTAATGCCAGAGACACTGCCCTTTACATAGCAAGTAAAAAAGGTGCTAATATTCTGCTAGGCAGCGCAACACCTGCGGTAGAATCTTACTATAATGCCACACACGGTAAATACGCACTTGTGCAACTCACCAAACGCTATGACGGCGCTATAATGCCACATATAGAAATCGTCGATATGCAGGAGCAAAAAAAGCAAAAACGCATACGAGGCATTTTTAGTGACACACTTCTAGACGCTATTGCAGAAGCTAAAAAAAACAATAAACAGGTAATCCTTTTTCAAAACAAAAAAGGGTATGTGCCCGTGCTGGAGTGTAACGTATGTGCCTGGACACCTAAATGCCAAAACTGTGACATTTCACTAACGTTTTATAAATACCAAGAAAATCTACGCTGCCATTACTGCGGGTATACACAAGAAGTAGTGAGTCAGTGCGGACTTTGTAACAACAAAGGAATTGAACTAATTGGGTATGGAACCGAGCGAATAGAAGACGAACTAACACTCTATATGCCCGAGCTTCGTGTAAAGCGAATGGACCAGAACACGACGCGATTAAAAAACGCACACAGCAACCTCATACACGAGTTTACCGAAGGTAAAATTGACGTCCTTATCGGAACTCAAATGGTGGCCAAAGGTCTCGATTTTGAAAATGTAACCACCGTAGGCATACTCAATGCAGATCACCTCATTAACTTTCCTGACTTTAGAGCTAATGAACGTGCTTTTCAACTCATGACACAAGTGGCAGGACGAGCAGGTAGACGTAAGGAACAAGGCAAAGTGTATATTCAAACCTCTAAACCTGATCATTTTGTGATTCAACAAATCGTAAATCACGATTATGTAGGCATGTACAATAACGATATTGCAGAGCGCAAATCATTTGACTATCCACCCTACTACAGACTCGTAAAAATAAGCCTCAAACACAAAGACCCTCTCCTACTGTCGCGGCTGGGAAGTATGGTAAAACAGCAGCTCATCGCTTATTTTGGGGATAGCCTACTGGGACCCGAAAAACCCTACGTGAGTAAAATTAGAAATTGGTACATCCTTAATTTTGTGCTAAAAATAGAAAATAACGGACCTGTAGTGCGCGAACAAAAAAGAATCCTGGGGTTGGCGGTAGACCAACTCAACAAACAAAAAGATTTTAGCCAAGCACGCATAATTGTGGATGTAGATCCTATGTAGTTTTTTTTAACCTATGAGACATAAAATAATAGCTACCTTCATCGTTTTTAGTAGTTTTGGATTTAACGCTTCTCCAACCATAAACATACAAGGAAAATGGATAGCAGAGTGCGTTTGGTCTAGCAAATCATTACTGGAAGAATCTACCATTAGTAGACTGTGTCCATTGGTATACTTAACACCTAATAACACTTTGGATATCGGACCACTAGAGCTTTTTTTTGATTCAAACAATCTCTATATCGGGGATTCTGCAAAATCAGAAAAAGTAAACTACCGCTACAAAAGGAATAAGCTATCCTTTGTAAGTGATGACATACCGTATACTTTCTATGTACAAGAGAGGCCACTTAACGAACATACCCTACGCCAGCTTACGCTTATTTCAACAGACAATAATCTAATCATTTTGACCCAAACAATTCGTTAAACGTAAGTTATGCAACTTTCTTATTAGGGTATTAGTCTATATTCGTAGTAATGAAATACACCATTTTATTTTTCTTTTTAATAGGTACTACTTTAGCAAATGGTCAAAAACGACCAGAAGCCACATTTGAGACAAAATCACAGCTATTTAACGATGTAGTTTTAGGTTCCAAATTGCGGGTAGTCTATTATTTTACCAATACAGGCGATGCGGATTTAGTACTAACAAGAGTAAAACCTACCTGCGGATGCACCGTGGCTGAGTATCCTACCTACGCCATAAAAGGAGGACAAAAAGATAGTATTGTTGCGACTTTTGATACGGACAAACGCATTGGATATAACGCAAAAGGCATTAATATAGAAAGTAACATAGGTGAAATTCATTTGGTGTTTGAGGCATATGTAATAGATCCCAACGAAACTTCCCCCGCAGAAATAAAAGAGGAAGAACAAGAAGATCATACCGGACACAATCACGAGTAGTAATTGTTCTTGTAACGATTTATATCTTCAAGATAAATCGCAAATTCAGCCGTCTTCCTGTCAAGTAGTTTGGCACACCATAAACCGTATTGGCAAAATCTTTAACGAGAATATAGGAGCTGGTGTTATTTACCTGTAAAAGGTTAAAAATCTCTAAACTCATCCATAACGATTCTGTATTCCTTAACCACATGGGTCTGCTCTCGCTTTTGGCATCAATCAATACTTTAGAAAACCCAATATCTACACGTCGGTAGGCTGGTATGGTAAAGCCCACTTTTTGTCTGTTCTCTGCATCATAATAAAAAGGCATCGCACTCCCAAAAACAAGACCTAAATTCATTTTATAACTCGGGTTACTTGGCAACTCATCCTGAAATAAAATAGAGAAGTTTACCCGTTGATCTGTTGGTCGTTTTAACCAATCACTCAGTTGCTCCTGTCCGTTTTCGTCTTGGTAATACAATCTCTCTTTGGTTTGCATAATAGACATATTAAACCAACTCTCCACTCCTTCTATAAACTCTCCATTCACCCGTGCATCTATTCCCGTGGCGTATCCTTGAGCAGTATTATCCGCTAAATAGCGTATTCTAACGTTGTCTACCACATACGGCACCATACGATCCAAGTGTTTGTAATACACTTCTGATATAAATTTAAAAGGCCTATTCCACGCTAAGAAATTAAGGTCTCCTCCCACCACAAAATGGATAGATTGCTGTGCTCTTAAATTGGCATTAATAACGCCGTTGAGATCTCTCAACTCTCTATAAAACGGAGGTTGGTAATAATACCCTGTGGCAAAACGCATTAACCAATCACGTTTACTTCTTAACTGTACTAAGTTTCGTAACGTATCTATGCTGTAATTAAAGTCAACCCTTGACAAGGAATCTTGCAAATGTTTGCGCAGCGTATCATTAGCTCTTTTATGTGGTTCCCAAGAAAGCTGAAGGCGAGGGCTTACAACATTTTCTTGGTTAAAACTCCAGTAGTTGGAACGAATACCATATGTCGCTCTAAAATTATTGGTCCGATCAAAAACTTGGGCATTTTGTATGTATCCGTTAAAACGGTAACTGGCCAGATTAATATTGGCTTTTACAAATTCATCTAGGATAATAGCATTGGGATCTCCAGTTCGCTCTCGTGTGGTAATATTATACTCACTACTATCATTGTATCTCCATTCTTTCAGCTTGTCTTTGATACGCTCATTGGTGTATCCAACTCCCCAGTTAATAGTTGATTTTTTGATAATGTAGCGCCCCTTGTGCGAAGCGGTATACACCTGAGCCTGAAGGTCGTTTCGTGCATGGTCAATAAAATAACCTACACCCAAAAGCCTTTTTTCATTGGCAAAATCTACCGACCCAAGATTCGTTTCTAATTCAGATAATCGATAAGCACCTTCTACCGTAAAATGTTCACTTTCACTGGTGGTATAACTGCTGGTATTTAGTTTTAATTCTAATCGTTCCGAAGGTTGATACTCCAAACTCAGACCATTCATCCACGTGGTATATTGCATTACCTCTCCACCACCAAAGGCTATATTGAGACTGAGGGCACTATTAATACTTCCAAAACTAGTCTGTCGGCTTTCAGGCGTTACGGCGTATCTATTTTGAGATAAAGTAGTTAAGTATGATAAACTCAATGCGGAGTTTATTCGGTACCTCAATAATGTTTGAAAATCAAAAAAACGAGGTTTGTACTCGCCTTGAACATCCAGAGTTCCTAATAAATACTGGTTACTTCTAAAGCGAAGACCCGTGAGATAGGTGAAGCGTTTGTTTTTTGATTTATCTTCAAAATGCACATTAGCCCCCAATAAACTTGCCTGAAACGTGGCAGCAAACGAATCGGGTTGGCGATACTTGATGTCTAAAGCCGAGGCTAGCTTATCCCCATACTTTGCTTGAAAACCACCCGCCGAGAATGAAACACTCTCAACCAAGTCGGGATTAATAACACTTAATCCTTCTTGCTGACCGCTTCGTACCAAAAAAGGTCTGTATATCTCAATATCATTGATATATACTAGATTCTCATCAAAGTTTCCTCCGCGCACACTATAAGCGGATGACTGATCTCCACCAGAAGTACTTATTCCCAAACCTATCAACTTAAGCTGTTGTTCAAATCCAGCCGTATTAGCAAATCTTTCGATTTCTTTTGGCTTAATCTTGATAATAGGACCACGATCTACTTTTTGAGTAACTACCGCCGTACCAAATGAAGTTGATTGTAAGGTAAAATTCCTAGTTAGTTTAGACCCCGCAGATGTTGAAGAAATTACACGTTCTATACGCTCCCCAAAATAAGTGACTTGTATAGTCGTTTGTTGGTCCGCCGGAACCTGTATCACGTAATTACCTTTATCGTCCGTTCTGGTTACTCTTCCTGTTTCAACAATTTTGATCAATACATCTAGTAGCGGCGCAAATTGATCATCATAAACCCTACCTGATACCGTGGCATATGATTGCCCAAAGCCTTGAATAGCTAAAAGTACAAAAAAGAATATCGATAAAATTCGTGTCAAAAAAGTTCTAACGTAGTAAGTCTAGATCTATTGCTTTAGTTCCCATATGGTTTTAGTAGGATCGGCACTTGCAAATACCGAACTACCCGCTACCAATACATTAGCACCGCATTCCAGTAGTTTCTGGTAGTTTTCTACATTCACTCCGCCATCCACTTCGATAAACGGATGATGCCCCTTTAGCTCACAAATATTTTTGAGTTGTTGCAGCTTGGTATAGGTGTTTTCTATAAATTTTTGGCCACCAAATCCTGGGTTTACGCTCATCACACAGATAAGATCGATTTCATTAAAAACATCGTTAAGTAAGTGTACTGGCGTATGCGGATTGATAGCAACACCAGCTAAACAGCCCACTTCTCTAATGGCGCATAGCGTTCGATGCAAATGTGTACACGCTTCGTAATGAACCGTAATGACTTCGGCACCCGCATCTGCACAAGCTTGTATGTACTCATCTGGATTTACAATCATTAAGTGCACATCCAGTGGCTTGGTAGCATGCTTGGCAATAGCTTGCATCACCGGAAAACCGAATGAAATATTAGGTACAAACACCCCATCCATTATATCTATATGAAACCAATCTGCTTCGCTTTCATTTACCATCTCTACATCGCGTTGTAAGTTGGCAAAGTCTGCCGCTAAAACGGATGGCGCTATTTTATGAATCATTTATGAATAAAAATTTATGTCGTTTATTATTTCGTTGCCGGCAAATGTATTTACCTTCTCTATCAATACAAGTTTGTGGTACCTTAATTCATTTTTGAGCGGTGCAGAAGATAAGGTTAAATGAAGTGTTTTTTTAGCGATGTATACTTTGACCGTTTTCTGTGCGATCATAGTTCCAACCACACTTTCCCAGCTATTGATCACTGCGGTTTCTTGATATTTATTTCCCTGCTGATACGATGAAAATAATTTTTTCATCAGTTCTTGTATGGTTTTCTCTTCTGACAATGTTCTGATTTAAGCTAATAATAGTGTAGTGTACGGCTTACCAATAGCCTCACAAAAAGCGGTAAGGCGATGCTCATTCGTATCGGTTATAAATATCTGTCCAAAGTTATCATTTTTAATAATCTGTGTAAGCACTTGCGCTCTTTCTTCATCTATTTTTTCAAAAATATCATCCAACAACAGAAAAGGATTCTTTGAGGTATGCTTTTGTAAATACTTGTATTCTGCCAATTTTAGTGCAATTAGTGAAGACTTAATTTGACCTTGTGAGCCATATTTACGCAAACTCAATCCTCCAAGTTCGAGTTCCAATTCATCCTTGTGAACACCTCCATTACTGCGCTGCAATACCAAATCTTTCGACCTACAATGGGCCGCTACATCTAGATATGAATTAGATTGCAATTGACTCGTATAATGCAAAATAATACGTTCACGTTCTCCTGAAATCCGGTGATATTCATTTGCAAAAACGGCACTAAATTCACTTAAAAACGTTTCTCTTTTAGCGTAAATAGCTTGCGCAAGTGGAGCAATTTGAGTGTCCAACGTTTGAATTAAGGCATCGTCAATCATATCCTGTTTCAAATGTTTATTGCGATGATCCAGTAACTTATTATACGTCATCAAATCTATCAAATGACCGCCATCTACCTGACAAAGTATTTGATTAATAAATGATCTTCGTTTTTCATTAGCTCCATAAACCAACTCAATATCACTAGGAGCAATGACCACCGCCAGAAACTGGCCGATGTGCTCCAGCATTTTTTTATAGGGCACCCCATCACGCTCTATTACTTTTCGGCCACCTCTTTTTAACTTTATTTTTAAGTCGGTAAGCTTGTCCGTTTTAAGTTTAGCAATAATACCAGATTGTAAGGCATCATTTTGGATACACTGCACATCTGTGGAAGCAAAATAAGATTTACCCACACACAAGAAATGAATAGCATCGAGAATAGAGGTTTTACCTGCACCGTTTAATCCTGCTATGGCAACGACATCATCAACCCCTTCCCATTTGAAATCGGAATGATTTTTAAAAAATATAAGAGAAAGACTTTGTAGCTTCAAAGGTGTTTTTTACGGAATTTAAATTGTTATTTTTGCCGCTCCAAATATAAAATGGCAAAAGCAAAGCACACCAAAGAAACTTACATTGATTGGTACAGATTAATGTTGCTCATCAGAAGATTTGAAGAAAAATCTGCTCAAATGTACGGACAAAACAAGATAAGAGGGTTTTGTCACCTATATATAGGTCAAGAAGCAGTTGTTGCAGGTATGGTATCAGCCAAGCAAAAAGGCGACAAAGTAATTACAGCATATCGTGATCATGGTCATGCTTTAGCAATGGGGATACCCGCAAATGCAGTTATGGCTGAGCTATTTGGAAGAATAGACGGTTGTAGCAAAGGCAAAGGTGGTAGTATGCACATGTTTAGCAAGGAACACGATTTCTTTGGCGGACACGGTATTGTTGGAGGTCAAATTCCACTTGGTGCTGGAATCGCACTAGCCGAACAATATAACGGTACAGACAATGTGTGTTTCTGCTATATGGGTGATGGTGCTGTAAGACAAGGTGCTTTACACGAAACATTCAATATGGCTATGGTATGGAATTTACCTGTAGTATTCATCTGTGAAAATAACAATTACGCAATGGGAACTTCTGTAGAACGTACCACGAACGTACTTGATATTTATAAAATAGCTTCAGGATTTGATATGCCAGCTGAACAAGTAGATGGCATGAGTTGCGAAGCCGTACATGAAAGCATGGAACGCGCCGCTAAACGAGGAAGAGAAGGCAAAGGACCAACATTTGTAGAGCTTAAAACGTATAGATACAGAGGGCATTCTATGTCAGACCCTGCTAAATACAGAACAAAAGACGAAGTCATAGAATATCAAAAAATTGATCCAATAGAGGTGGTTAAAGAAACCATTCTAAAAAATAAATATATGACTCAAAAGGAATTGGACGCTATGGATGAAGAGATTGAAAAAGAAGTAGCAGACTCTGTAGAATTTGCAGACAACTCACCATTCCCTGATGCATCTGAGCTATACACAGATGTATATGAAACAGAATACCCTTTTATAGTAGAATAAGTATATTTTTGCAGACTTTTAAAGAAAATGAGTACAGAAGAACAAATCATCGATTCAAAGGGCATTCAGTCAATATCTGAATTTTACGAAAAAAACAAAAAGAACGTATCTATTGCAGGTATTGCTCTTATTGTATTAGCTGCAGGTATTTGGTATTACAAAAGCATATATACGCCAGCATTAGAAGAAGAAGCTAACGATAGCTTCTTTATGGCTGAAAGATACTATGCTATGGATTCACTTGACCTTGCATTGAATGGTGATGCTGCAAAATTCATGGGCATGATAGAACTTTCCGACGAATATAGTGGCACCAAAGTAGGCCAACGCGCTTCTTATTTTGCTGGTCGTATTCTTTTACAAAAAGGAAAATACGATGAAGCCCTAGACTATTTAGAAGATGTAACCATGGAAGATGAAATAATGGCTGCACAGGTTATAACTTTACAAGGTGACTGTCTTTCTGAGCTAGAAAAATATGAAGATGCTGCAGATAAATATATGAAAGCTGCAAATCACAGAAACAATAGTGTATCAACACCATATGCACTATTAAAAGCTGGTATGGCATACGAAGAAGCAAAAGCATATGACGACGCTTATGAGGCATATGAGCTTATTTTTAATGACTATAGCGATTCTAAATACGCCCAAAATATCGAGCTCAGAATGGCTCGTGCTAAGGCTAAAATGACTGCACAGTAATCCCTATTAATGGCAGACTACGCAAGTCAAACATTTCTGAATCAAAAAATAAATCTACCTCACACCCATTTTAAAATTGGTGTAGTAACGGCTTTGTGGAACAGTGAAATTACCTCCAAACTAAAAGCCGGGGCTCTCAAAACGTTAACCGAAGCAGGTATTCCTTCCGAAAACATTAAAGTATGGGATGTACCTGGATCGTATGAACTCATATATGGAGCCAACAAACTGGCTACCGACGGATATGACGCTGTAATATGTCTTGGCGTAGTCATACAAGGTGAAACCCGTCATTTTGATTTTATATGTGATGCGGTGGCCAACGGCATAGCCAACGTAACCATCAAGCACAACATTCCTGTAGCATTTGGGCTACTCACTACAGACACTCAACTACAAGCCATAGAGCGATCAGGAGGCAAACACGGCCACAAAGGCGAAGAAGCAGCTTGGACGGTGCTGAAGTTGTTGGGAGAATCTAACTGAAAAAAAGACTAACAAAAAAGGCTCAATTAGTATAAACTAATTGAGCCTTTTTGCTGTAGTTTACATTTTTAATCTAGAACAATCCATTAATCTCTGCATCAATTTTACTAATAATGCTTCCAAGATGTTCTGGGTTATTCTCAAAATCAATGTCATCTACATCGATAATTAATAAATTTCCTTCTTTATAGGTACTTATCCAAGCTTCATATCGCTCGTTTAGCCTTTTGAGGTAATCTAATCGAATACTGTCTTCATATTCTCTTCCTCTTTTCTGTATTTGGCTAACCAAATTCCCGATAGAACTTCTAAGGTAAATCATTAAGTCTGGCGCATCTACCGACGTTTTGATATTGGTAAACAACGCTTGGTACGTATCAAAGTCACGTGTACTCATAAGGCCCATAGCATGTAAGTTAGGCGCGAATATGTATGCATCTTCGTAAATAGTCCTGTCTTGCACTATAGTATTTGGACTATCTTTGGCTTGTAACAAACTATGAAATCGGGTATGTAAAAAATAAATTTGTAGATTAAACGACCAACGAGTCATGTCGTCATAAAAATCAGTGATATACGGATTATTATCCATGGCTTCATAATGAGGTTCCCACTCAAAATGTTTTGATAAGAGTCTCGTAAGTGTTGTTTTACCTGATCCTATGTTACCTGCTATAGCTATATGCATCTTCGTTATTTTATCTTAGTTAGTTTTGTTTCTTAGAAAAATCGTTTAAATCCTATGATCTCACGTACTTCTTTTAATGTTTTTTGAGCACTCTCATTGGCTTTCTCCGCTCCTAGCTTTGCTGCTTTTGCCAGGGCTAATGTATCCTTTTTATAGTGATTAATGCGCTCGGTTACAGGCTCAATAAAAGTGACCACATCTTCCGCTAGCTGTTTTTTTAAATCACCATAACGTATAGTTCCCTTCACGTGCTCTGCATCAAAATGGGATATGGTACTTGAATCAGAAACCAGCGCCATTATATCAAATAAGTTTTGAAGCTCTTCAGATCTTGGCTGATTAGCACCTATTGGCCCTGCGTCGGTTTTGGCACGCATAATCTTTTTACGTATAAAATCCGCCGGCTCATCAAATACAATAGTATCTGCATCACCACTTGATTTACTCATCTTACCTTGACCCGTAAGTCCTGGCACTTTTACCAGTTCACCTGTATTACTAAAAGCCTGAGGCTCTTTAAAATAATCGGTGTGAAACATGTGATTAAAGCGGTTAGCAAAGGTTCTCGTCATTTCTAAATGCTGCTGCTGATCTTTCCCCACAGGCACATACTCTGCATGATGAGCTAATATATCTACCGCCATGAGCACAGGGTAGGTAAGCAATCCCGCGTTAATATTTTTGGGTTGTGTTGCTTTTTTGTCCTTATAGGTTACCGACCGCTCCAACTCACCTATGTACGCATTCATATTAAAATATGTATAAAGCTCCGAAATAGCCGGAACATCACTCTGTACAAACAAGGCACATTTATCAGGATCTACGCCCATTGCCAAATGCTCAGCGAGTACTTGATGAACATTTGCATGTAAGTCCGCAGGTGTAGGATGCGTAGTAAGTGAGTGAATATCAGCTATAAAAAAGAAACAATCATGCTCCTCTTGCATACGAAGAAAGCTTTTAACTGCCCCAAAATAATTACCTAAATGTAATTTTCCTGTTGGTCTAATTCCTGATACTACTCTAGCCATTATTTAATAAGCTTCAAAAATAGAAGGACTAATACATTATACCAATCATGTGGATATTTATAGTTAAATGATTCTTAGCTATTTTTTTAAGTATTACGCCAGCTCAAATTGCTTTTGAAATAACTCGTAGTATGCACCCTGTAGATGCATTAACTCATCATGATTACCTTGCTCAACCACCCTACCTTTATCCAGCACCATAATTGTATCCACTTCTCTAACGGTACTTAATCTATGCGCTATGATGATACTTGTCCGTCCTTTCATGAGCTGTTGCGTCGCTTGCTGAATAAGTTCTTCCGTTTCTGAGTCTACGCTAGAAGTAGCTTCATCTAAAATTAATAGCTTGGGATCTGCAGCCATAGCGCGTATAAAACTTATTAATTGCCGTTGCCCTACAGAAAGTGTATTACCCCGCTCCATAACTTCATACTGCCAACCCCCTTCTAAGCTTTCTATAAAACTTAACGCTCCAATAGACGCTGCAGCCTCCTTCATTCTATCTTGCGTAATGTTACTATTCTTTAAGGTAACGTTTTCTGATACAGTTCCCGCAAACAAAAAGACGTCTTGCAATACCACGGCTACTTGGTTACGCAAGGATTCTATTTCTAGCGCATTTACCTCAATACCATCAATTTTTATAGTACCTTTTTGTATAGTATATAAACGCGTTATAAGACTAATAATACTTGATTTCCCCGCTCCGGTAGCACCTACTATCGCTAAACTTTTTCCAGCCTCCAGTTTAAAACTTACATCTTTCAAGACATATTCCTCGTCTACGTAAGCAAACCAAACATTTTCAAATGATATATCTCCATGAAAATCACGTAAAACCACTTCACCTTTCTGCTCCACTTCTGTATCATCATCCAGCAACTCAAAGATACGCTCACTGCTTACCACCCCCATCTGCATGGTATTAAATCGATCGGCAATAAAACGAATAGGCCTAAAAATTAAATTAACATAGAGAATAAATGCGGTAATTAATCCTGCACTAGCGACAGTAGGATATCCTGCACTCCACCACACAATAAGTCCAAGCGCCAAACTACTTACAATTTCTACAATCGGAAAATATACCGCATAATAAAAAACAGACTGATTATGAGCATCCATATGCTCTCTGTTTATTTTCTCAAATTTTTGAAATTCTTGCTCTTCTTTGCCAAACACTTGCACCACTTCCATGCCTACTATTTGTTCTTGCACAAAGGAATTTAATTGTGAAACTTGAACCCTAACCTTCTGAAAAGAAGACTTCACCCCTCGTCTAAAAATCTCAGAAGCAATGAGTAATAAGGGCATAACGGCAAGGGATATCAACGTTAATTTCCAGCTCGTTATAAACATAATAATCAATACAGCTACGATTTGTGCTAGATCTCCAATAATTGAAATAAACCCTTGAGAAAAAAAGTTAGATACCGTCTCTACATCGGATACCGATCGGGTAATGAGCATACCCACTTTACTATTGTCAAAAAAAGAAGAAGATAATGACAGGATATGATTATAGACTCTCATTCGCAAGTCTTTAATGACTTTTTGACCTAATAAATTAGTTACATAGGTATGCCCAAAAAGTACCAAACTGTTAAGGATGATATGAAGTAATATATAGATACTAAACAGTTGAATTCCTGCTTTATCCTTATTCTCCACAAAATGATCTAAGGTATATTGTACAAGCATAGGCCGTATCGGTGCTAATGCAGTTAGCAGTAAAGTAAACAGTACTGCTAGCCACAACAGCTTTCGGTGTGGCTTTGCTAATTTTATAATACGGACGATTAACTCGAGGTCGAACGCCGCTCCTACTTTCTTACTTTTTGAACTCATCCCAATTATATCCAACTTCCACTAAATAAAGCCCTTTTGCTGCAACACTTTTACCACTGGCGCTACGTGTCCCGCTTGCTAATATACCAGGCAAGGATGCTAATTCAGTTGTCCCATTACCAATATCTAACAAGGTGCCTACCATAGCCCTAACCATATTTCTTAAAAAACGATTTGCCTTTACATGAAACTCCAAACATCCGTCATTTAATATCCATTGAGCCTCCATTAAGTCACACAAAGTAGTTTTGTTATCCGCATTACTTTTACAAAAGGCCGCAAAGTCATGGTGTTTTAACAACTCCAAACAAGCAAGGTTCATCAACTCTATGTTAGGTTCCTTAAAAAGAAAAAGCATCTCATCCTTTCTAAATGGATTTTTCACAAAAGTGGTCTTGTAAATATACTTCCGGTAAGTTGCGCTAAATCGCGCATGAAAATCATCCTTAACCGCAATAACTTTGTACACAGCAATATCAGGAGGTAACATCTGATTTAAGCGAAACAAAAAACGTTCTGGCAACTCACTTTCAGCTTCAAAATGGGCTACAAAATAAGTAGCATGTACTTCGGCATCCGTTCTTCCACATCCTAAAACATTGGTTTTTTTCTGATATAAGCGAGCCAATTGAAGTTCCAATTCTTCCTGTACCGTATTGCCGTTCAACTGAGATTGCCACCCTCTATACTCTGTGCCTTTATATCCTAGTTCTAATGCGTATCTCACTTTGCACGGCAAATATATTTTGTATCTGTTGGATAGTGTTATTTATTTAGATTGAATTCTATTTTTGCCATCTATTACAAGAATAAAATGAAACAACAACTCATAGAGTGTGTACCTAATTTTAGTGAAGGAAGAGACCTCGCTATAATCAAGCAAATAACCAACGAAATCGAAAGCGTAGATGGCGTAAAATTACTGGATGTAGACCCAGGAGCAGCCACCAATAGAACAGTAGTTACCTTTGTAGGAACACCTGAAGCAGTAATTGAGGCTGCATATAAGGCAATAGTTAAGGCGGGCGAAATAATAGATATGAGCAAACATAAAGGAGAGCATGCGCGAATGGGTGCTACAGATGTTTGCCCACTTATCCCAGTTGCGAATATAAGTATGGAAGAAACTTCTCAATGGGCCGTTAAGCTTGCAAAAAAAGTTGGAGAAACCACACACATACCTACTTATTTATACGGTGCTTCGCAATCGGATACCAAAAGAAATGTTCTTTCTATTATTCGCACCGGTGAATACGAAGGTTTTTTTGAAAAAATAAAAAGACCCGAATGGAAGCCTGACTTTGGACCATCTATCTACAGCGCTAGAAGTGGCGCAACTGTAATTGGGGCTCGAGACTTCCTAATAGCGTATAACATTAATTTAAATACCACATCAACGCGTATTGCCAATAGAATTGCTTTTGATGTGCGCGAAACAGGAAGAGTAGTACGAGAAGGAAATCCTTTTACAGGAAAAATTAAAACCGATGAATACGGAGAACCAGTTAGAATACCAGGAACTTGTAAAGCTGTACAGGCTGTAGGTTGGTATATTGATGAGTATAAGGTAGCACAAGTAAGTGCCAATTTAACCAACTTCAATATCACCCCTATTCATACTTTTTTTGATGCAGTGCAAGATAGTTGCATAGAGCGGGGTGTTCGAATTACAGGCAGTGAACTCGTGGGATTAATCCCCTTAAAAGCAATGCTAGACGCAGGTCGTCATTTTCTAAAAAAACAGGAACGGTCTCTGGGTGTTGACGATGCAGAGCTAATTCATATTGCCGTAAAATCACTGGGCTTAGATGAGTTAGGTCCTTTTGATCCTCAGAAAAAGATAATAGAATACCAACTTCAATCACTAGAAGACGAAAAATTAATACAGCTCACCGCTAAAGGCTTGGCAAACGAAACGGCTTCCGAGAGTATGGCGCCAGGAGGTGGGAGTATCTCAGCCTATGTAGGAGCCCTAGGAGTTTCACTAGCCACTATGGTCGCTAACTTAAGTGCGAATAAACCAGGATGGGAAGAAAAGCTAAAATTCTTCTCTGATTGGGCTTGTAAAGGACAGGAAATTAAAAACGAAATGCTATTTTTAGTAGATGAAGATACACGATCATTTAATGCTATTATTGATGCAATTCGTTTACCAAAAGAAACAGCAGAGGAAAAGAAATTTCGCCTAGATTCTATCGAAAACGCAAGTCAATATGCCGCTGAAGTTCCATTCAAAGTTATGCAAACCGCCGCAAGGACCATTGACATTATTAAAGCCATGATCGAAAACGGCAATAAAGCGTCCATCACAGATGCAGGCGTTGGCGCTTTGTGCTGCATTACCGCAATTGAAGGAGCCTACATGAATATTCGAGTTAATACCAAAGATTTATCAGATACTGATTTTGCAGACTTATTAAATCAAAAAGCCCATAATCTTCTGCAAGAATCTAAAGGTGAGCTACAAGCGCTTGTTGAAGCGGTACACAAACAAATTTCATGAAATCCTATTCCAATTTAACTTTGACAATAAAACTTTGTAAGAAATAGTTAATATTGTACCTGTCGAATTACTTAATTAATAGCACAAAGGAAGTTATATGAAAAAAACCCTTACCATTCTCACCCTCTTAGCCAGTGTGCATTCATATGCTCAACAAGATCCTTATTATACTCATTTTAAGGATGTTATTCAAGCATTCAATCCCGCAAATGCAGGTCACAAGCAAGGAGAAATCTGTCTTTCTGCACTTACACATCACCAATGGAGAGATTATAACGACGAAACCAGAATTAAAGGTACGGACGGAACAGGAAGCCTTCAAGATGTTAACCGAAATGTTGCACCTGTAACCTATAACTTAAACGTGGCTACAGTGTTTAATTTGGGTAAGACTGGAAATCAATTCTTAGGTGCTGGATTAACCATTGTTGACGATAAAATTGGTTACACAAAGTCAACAGCCATCAAAGCGAATCTTAACTATAAGTTGCAATTACAAGGTGGTTTTCAAGAAATTTCAGGTGGTTTAGGGGTTGGTGCGAAGCAATGGGGTTGGGTAAAACCTGATTTTAAAGCACTCCAAGCACTCGATCCAGAAATTCCTGCTTTAGGAGGAAATGAAATGCTATTCGACCTTAGCGCAGGAGTTATGTTTAAGCAGCAAACACTTGGTAATATTAAGAATTTTTATGCAGGACTCTCTGTAACTAATTTAACGAGCGCAAAATACCAAATAGCCGTTCAATCACAAGCAGGAATACAAAACACAATAGAAATCAATTACGTACCTCATTATTACACCATCGCAGGCGGTGACATCGAAATGGGAAATATGACACTTGAGCCAGCTGTACTTCTGAAATACGGTTTATTCAGTAAAGGATTTAGACCGCAAGTCGATTTAAATATGACTGCACTATTTGCACAAACCTTTAGAGGAGGTTTGGCTTTCAGACAATGGGGCACCAGTGACGCGTTATCTGTTCTATTAGGTTATCAAAAAGGTCCATTACAAATAGGATATTCATACGATATCACATTAAGTAACGTTCAAGTTGTGAGTAATGGAACACACGAGATACTTGTAAAATATTGCATTCCAATAGCTACAAGCGTTAAAGAAAAACTGATCATTGATAGTGTTAGGTTTTTGTAATTGAGTAAAGATTTAAATAACACAATAACCAAACAGTTAAAACGTTAATTACCAACAACACAAATTAATAATTTTTGCATTTATCAACATTTAATTGTTAATTTGTCAAACTTTTAATACAACAAGGTATAAAATATATGAAGTACATAGCTAAAATGTTTGTAATGTTCGCAATCATCTCGTTGATGAGTTGTGGCATGGGAGACAACGGAGAGTTAATTGGAGTACAAGGCAGAAGACCTTGGTTTCATCCTCAACCATTTGGTACAGTTTATATCCCAACTGGATCATACCACACAGGTCAAAGTGATGAAGATATTTTCCACACATACATAGCACCCAATAAGCAGGTTTCTGTTCACGCTATGTGGATGGATGATACTGAGATAACAAATAATGAATACCGCCAGTTTGTAGAATATGTAAGAGACAGTTTGATGCGTCACGAGATGGAAATGGAAATCGAAATCGAAGATGAGCATGATGACTACACCATCTTAGACTACAATGAAGACGTGGATCGAGAAGAATTCTACAATGAGCACGGTGCTAAATACTTCTATCAAAATAGAGAAAGATTCGAGCACAGAAAAGAATTCGATATCCGTAAATTAGATTATACCTATACATATGTTGATTTTAGAGCTGCTGCTTATGGAAGTTATCTAAAAGGCAACAGAGCAGATTACCTAAAAACTAAAACGTATAATATATACCCTGACACATTGGTATGGATCCGTGACTTCACTTATTCTTACAATGAGCCAATGACCCGCCAATATTATAACCACCCCAAGTATGATGATTACCCTGTAGTAGGTATTAATTGGCATCAAGCTAACGCTTTTTGTAATTGGAGAACCCGTTGGTTAAATAGATATTGGGAAGCTCAAGATATGCCTATTACTGAGTACTGGAGATTACCAACAGAATATGAGTGGGAATATGCAGCTCGTGGCGGAAGAGACAACAATATGTATCCTTGGGGAGGACCGTATACGAGAAATAGCAAAGGTTGTTTGTTAGCAAACTTTAAGCCAAATAGAGGTAATTACATGTCTGACGGTGGTTTGTACCCAGTAAGAGGAGACTCTTACTTCCCAAATGATTACGGTTTATATAACATGGCAGGTAACGTTGCGGAGTGGACCATGTCTGCTTATGACGAAACAAGTCATCAGTTTACACACGATTTAAACTCTGATTTTCAAATTGATGCTTCTGATGATGGACCACTTACAATAAAAAGAAAAGTTATACGCGGAGGAAGCTGGAAAGATATAGCATACTTTATTCAAAACGGCTCAAGAGCGTATGAATATCAAGATACCTCAAAATCATCTATTGGTTTTAGATGCGTTCAAACCTACATAGGTAGATCGGCTAACGATCGCCAGTAGTAGATACAGTTTCACCAACTTTTATTCTATTTGTAATCAACAATATACCTATAGCATAAAATAATTCAAAATATTATTTTATACTATAGGTATACTCAAATACGTTTATATATTTGACAACAAATTATTATATTTCAATTAACATAAAAACAAAAACTTAAACTAAAAAATTATGGCAAGTTTCTTTGAATCAAAATTAGGAAAAAACATTATGGCAAAGGCCTATGGATTAGGCGCAGCAGTAGTTATCATTGGTGCACTATTTAAAATTATGCACTGGCCAGGAGCAAACGAGATGCTTATTCTCGGGATGGGAACTGAAGCTGTAATCTTTATGATTTCTGCATTTGAGCCAATACATGAAGAATGGGATTGGAGCCTTGTACATCCAGAATTAGCTGGAATGGAAGGCGATTCTAAACCAAAGCAAGCTGTAGGTTCAGGTGACGCAGTATCTCAACAATTAGATAAAATGCTTTCCGAAGCTAAGATAGGTCCTGATTTAATCGAGGGATTAGGTTCAGGTTTAAGATCTTTGTCTTCTAACGTAAGTTCCATGTCAGACCTTTCTGGTGCTACAGTTGCAACAAAAGAATATGCTGATAACATAACAAAAGCTAATGAGCAATTGACAGGTATGAACTCTTCTTACAGCAGAGCGGTTAATGCTCTTGATAGCCTGTCAGAAACTACAGAAACTTTTAAAGAAACTACGCTTAAAGTAGCTAACATTAATGCTACATTAAATGATAACCTGGTAAGTTTTGATCAAAATATCCAAAGTTTGAACAAAGTTTATGGTGGTATGTTAAGCGCTATGCGTCCAAATTCTTAATTTATTTCTAACCCAATTTAATATTATATAATTAATTATGGCTGGAGGAAAAATGTCCCCACGGCAGAAGATGATTAACATGATGTACTTGGTACTCATGGCTCTTCTTGCCCTAAACGTATCTGCTGAGATTCTTAAATCTTTCTACCTTTTCGAAAGAAGTTTCAATACTGCAGCAATGAGTATCGACTCTAAAAGTCAAGGTACTATTAAGGCTTTAGAGAAAGCACTTGGTGAAAAACCTGAAAAAACAAAACCATACATGGACAGAGCAAAAGCTGCTCAAAAAACTACAAAGGAATTCGTTGATTATTTAGATGGAATTACTAAAAAAGTAGAAGGATGGTATGATGGTAGAGATCCAGAGACAGGTGCTCTTGTTTCACCAGATCAAATGGAAGACCATGCAAGGTACTTTACAGTGGATAACAACGGTGCTAACGGTAAAGAATTTCAAGCTAAAATAAACGAAACCAGAGAAAAACTTGCGGGTTACCTAAAACCACAGGTTCCGGGTATGGCTAAAGATTCTACTAACATTGAAACTTTAGATCTATATAAAAGTGCGCTAAACGCTTCTCAATTAATTGCAGAAGATGACAAAAATGGTGTTTCTGGGGTTAGTTGGATTAACGAAAACTTAGAACATAACCCTGCTGCAGGTCTTATGGCCCTCATCGCGCGTATTAAAAACGATGCAAGAACCATGGAATCTGATGTTTTGGAGAAATTGGCTACACGTATAGATGCAACGGATTACAAGTTCGATAGACTTGAAGCTAAAGTTCTTGCCAAATCTACCTATGTTATGGAAGGCGAAGCATACGAAGCTGATATTTTATTGGTTGCTTCAAATTCGAAAGGAGCTCCTTCTATCACAGTTGGTGGTGCTAACATTAATGTAGAAGGTGGTGTTGGAAAATATCGTGGATCGGCTAATGGCATAGGTATTAAAACCTTTGCAGGTAAAATAGTTATCGATGGACCCGAGGGACCACAAAGTTTCGATTTCAATGACGAGTATACTGTTTTTAAACCAGCAGCAACAATTGCCGCTACTCAAATGAATCTATTGTATAAAGGCATCGAAAATCCTATGTCTATATCTGTACCAGGTTTCGCTGCTTCCGAAGTAAAAGTTTCTGCTCCTGGCATTAATTTAGTTTCTAAAGGCGGTGGAGTGTATAATGCTACCGTACCTGCTTCTACCAATAAAGAAGTTACCATTTCAGTTTCTATAACCAAAGATGGTAAAACCAAAACTGTTGGATCACAAGTATTTAGGGTAAGAAGTTTACCTCAACCCACAGCTCAATTAGGCGGTATTCCTAATGATGGTTTACCTAAAGGTAAGGCTGCTGTAAGTGCACAAACTTCTATTTTAGCTTCTATGGGTGCTGGATTTGCTTATGACTTACAGTATAGAGTACAAGGTTTCAAGATGATTATGGCCTATAAGAGAAAACCTCCAGTTATGGAAAGTAGCTCTAGCGGTGTGCTAACTCCCGCAATGAAGAATCTTATTAGAAACGCAGCTCCTGACGATAGAATCCTTATAGAAGGTATTCGTGCTGTTGAAGCTAAATATGGTTTTAGTGCTAATCTAAGCCCGATTATCATCACAATTAAATAAATAAATAATTAAACATTTATTCGTTACTTTGCATAGTAGATATAAAGATATGAAGAAAACATTTGTAATATTTATAAGTTTATTGCTTGTTGTCCTTTCAGCTCAAGCACAATCAAGTAAATTTGAGGATTATACATACCCTCACACCGCTGTTAAGGAACGTAAAGCCGTTCCGTATCGTTATATTAGAGAAGCTAATGTAAAGTGGAGTAAACGTATCGAGCGAGTTATTGATGTTCGTGAAAAGCAGAATAAAATTATTCATTGGCCACGTAATCCTTTCTATTTAATAGTATGGAATGCAGCCATGGATGGAAGTGTTCCTGCTTATCGCGATGATTCTTTGACAAGTATTTTAACTCCTGAAGATATTACCAAAATGGCTAGTATCGAAAGTACTGTTAGTGTACCTAATCCAGATAATCCAGATGATCCATACGATTTGATACAAATCACCGTTACAGAGACTTATAGTCCCTCTAAAATAGAGAAGTACCGTATTATGGAAGACTGGATATTTGATTACAATTATTCTGACTTTAGAGCTAGAATTATTGCCATCGCTCCTTTATGGAGACCACTCACAGAGTCAGGATTAGAGCTTGGTGAAGTACCATTGTTTTGGTTAAAAATGGATGATATCCGTGAAAAAATGTCTCAAGAAGAAGTTTTTAACTCTAAAAATAATGCCGCTCGAATGAGCTTTGATCATTGGTTTCAGACCAGACAATTCAGTAGCTATATAGTAAAAGAAAGTAATCCTTACGATATAGATATTGCGCAGTTTGACGAATACAAAGATGATGGAGTTGAAGCATTGTTAAAAAATGATGAGATTAAAAATGATTTATTTATTCTAGAACACGATCTTTGGGAATACTAATTTCAAAGACTTAAATAATCTAAAATGCGATTTGCTAAAGCAAATCGCATTTTTTTTTGCTCCATATATAACAACAGAGCATTTTCGTTTGACCTAAACAAGGTATTAAACCCATATCTTCGCGTCATCAAAAAATCATTCTTAAACCATATAGCACAAACCTCTCCTACTCCTCCGATGTACCAATTTGTGAGAGGAGATGGCATATACCTATTTGATAGGTCGAATAATGCTTATGTGGATCTCATTAGCGGTATTGCCGTAAATAACTTGGGACACAATAACAAGAAAGTAATACAAGCTATTAAAAAACAGGTAGACAAGTATAGCCATCAAATGGTTTACGGTGAATATGTTATCGGCCCGCAAATAAAATTAGCGAAAAGACTATCTAAATTATTACCTGATACACTAAACACCTTCTACTTTCTAAACAGCGGCAGTGAAGCGGTTGAAGGAGCGCTCAAACTTGCCAAAAAATATACAGGACGATCTAAACTAGTTGCCATGAAAAATGCCTACCACGGCAGTACGAGCGGAGCTCTAAGTATGATGAGTGACGAGTATTATTCTGGACCGTTCAAGCCATTGTTACCCAACATCCATTTTGCAGAGTTGAATGAGCTAGCTACTCTAGATATAATAGATGAGCAGACGGCAGCCGTATTCATAGAACCTATCCAATCTGAAAAAGGCTATATCCCCGTAACCCAAATATTCTTAAATGCACTGCGTACCAAGTGTAATGAAACAGGTACTCTTCTCGTTTTTGACGAGATACAAAGCGGTATAGGACGTACCGGAAAACTATATGCCTTTGAGCACTATAATGTGGTGCCAGATATACTGCTAAGTGCCAAGGCTCTGGGCGGCGGAATGCCGATTGGCGTATTTATCTCATCTAAAGAAATAATGAAGAGTCTTAGTGATAATCCTATACTTGGTCACATTACCACCTTTGGTGGGCATCCAGTGAGCTGTGCTGCGGGAAATGCTGCTCTTAAGTTTCTAACTACAAGTAGCTTGATGGACGAAGTAGCCGAGAAAGAAGCACTCTTCCGCGAACTACTCGTACACCCCAAAATAAAAGGAATCAGCGGCGTGGGACTTATGCTGGCCGTTCAACTCGAAAATTTTGAAGAAGTAGAACGTACCATGAAGCGTTGCATCGAACGAGGTGTTATCATTGATTGGTTTTTATATAACACAGATTGCTTGCGTATTGCGCCACCGCTTATCATTACCAAGAAGCAGATCAGAGAAGTTTGTGAGGTCTTAAAGGAGGCACTTGATGCAGATGAAGAATAAACATTCTAATAAATAAAAGGATAGTTAAACTTGCTTAAACATAAGATCTTGTCCATAGCTATTTTACGCTTAAACCTGTAGCTCCCCAGAATTATATGCTTAGTGAAAGGTTTTATAAACTCATTTAACTCTAATTTGTTAATCTAATATACAGTGATCGGATTTCAATTTTCTAAATATATTCCAACCAAGCTTGATGGCAGCAATTTTGATAATTTGCTGGACCTATTCAAGCAATTACTTCTTTATACTAGTGGTGACCCTGCTGAGGCTATTGATTGGATGAATGAACTGGATAAACAGCACAACGTAACCAATAGCGAATATGGTATGGGTGACTTTATTCAAGATTTAAAAGATAAAGGCTTTTTAGATGAAGGCGAACATACAGGTGAATATGAAATCACACCTAAAATGGAGCAGGCTATCCGTAAAAATGCACTCGAAGAAGTTTTTGGAAAGCTCAAAAAAAGTGGAAAGGGAAATCATAAGACACGATTTACAGGCATTGGTGATGAGAATACAGGAGATGTGCGCAACTATCAATTTGGGGACAGTTTAGATCAAATCGCATTGACTGAAAGTATAAAAAATGCTCAGCTGACGCGCGGAGATTCAGGTTTTATGAGCACCGAAGATTTAGTTGTAACTGAAAAAGAATACAAAACACAAACTAGTACCGTACTCATGATTGACATCAGCCATAGTATGATACTTTATGGAGAAGATAGAATTACACCCGCTAAGCGCGTTGCCCTAGCTCTGGCCGAATATATCAAAACACAATTTCCCAAAGACACACTCGACATCATTGTTTTTGGAAATGATGCTTGGCAAATAACGCTTAAAGAATTACCTTACCTAAAGGTAGGTCCTTTTCACACCAATACCGTAGCAGGATTACAACTGGCAAGAGAAATTCTGAGAAGAAAACGGAATCCAAACAAGCAAATATTTATGATAACTGATGGCAAGCCTAGCTGCTTAAAAGAGGGTATAAAGTATTATAAAAACAGTTTTGGGTTAGACAAGAAGATTGTGAACAAGTGCTATAATGAAGCTGCTGCTTGTCGGCGATTAGGAATACCCATCACCACGTTTATGATAGCACAAGATCCATATCTTCAGCAGTTTGTTGAAGAATTTACGGAAACAAATAAAGGAAAAGCATTTTTTACAGGTCTCCAAGGTTTAGGAGAGATTGTATTTACTGATTACGCGAAGAACAAGAGGAAGAGAATGTAAGAATCATCTAAGATTACTGGTTCGAGATATAAGAATTGATACTCATTATTAAATCCAGTATCGAAGCAAAAATTAATCAATACCTCAAACTAAAAGCACAAAATATATTAATGAAACAAACTACACTTGGCGAACTAAAAGCCAGCGGCTACAAGCCCCTTACCATAAAAGAAGAATTAAGGTTAAATCTTAGAAAAAAACTCGCGAAGAAAGAACCGATATTCACGGGAATAATGGGATACGAGCATTCCGTGATTCCAGATTTTGAACGCGCAATATTAAGTGGTCACAGTATCAACCTACTAGGTCTTCGTGGACAAGCCAAAACCAAAATGGCACGTCAACTCACAGGATTACTAAATGAATACATACCCTACATAGCAGGAAGTGAGATTAACGACGACCCCTTCGCCCCTATTTCATACTTCGGCAAGCTTCAGCTGCAAGAACAAGGTGATAATACGCCCATTGCTTGGTTACATCGAGATGATCGCTATGTGGAGAAATTAGCAACTCCAGATGTTTCTGTTGCTGACTTGATTGGTGACGTAGATCCGATAAAAGCTATTAATGAAAAACTAAGTTACAACGATGAAAGAGTAATTCATTATGGCATAATACCCAGAGCAAACCGCTGCATTTTTGTCATTAATGAATTACCCGATTTACAGCCGAGAATACAAGTCGCTTTGTTCAATATTCTGCAAGAAGGGGACATTCAAATACGTGGTTTTAAAATGAGGATGGTCTTAGATATGCAATTTGTGTTTACTGCTAATCCGGAAGATTATACCAATAGAGGCAGTATAGTAACGCCGCTTAAAGATAGAATTGGAAGTCAAATTCTAACTCACTATCCAAAGAGTTTAGCCATGAGTAAATTGATAACCTCTCAGGAAGCTAAAAAGGATGTAGAAAAAGAGAAGGTAGTCTCTATGCATGACTTAATTCCAACCCTCATAGAAAGGGTGGTTATAGAAGCACGTACCAGCGAGTTTGTAGATGCTAAGAGTGGTGTTTCTGCTCGTTTAGCCATATCTGCGTTAGAGAACATCTATAGTGGTGTAGAAAGACGAGTAGCTATAAACGGTGACAAAAAATCTTTGGTTAGAATTAGCGATTTAGTTAGCATAATCCCTGCTATTACTGGTAAAATAGAAATGGTTTACGAAGGAGAACAAGAAGGACCACTTAACGTTGCTAATCAGTTGATTGGAAAAGCAATTCGATCAGAATTCATCCAACACTTTCCAAATCCAGAGAAGCTAAAACGCAAAAAAAACAAAGAGGAAAATGACCTAAGCGATGGGAAGATAAACAATGAAGACGCTTTTGGAAGAATTACTGCTTGGTTTGAGCGCGGTAAGACCCTTGAACTTCATAATGATGCTAGCGATAAAGAGTATGGTAGAATCTTAAATTCGGTCGACGGTTTAGCCTTATTTATTGATGAACATATGCCGGATGCAAGACCTATTGAAAAAATGTTGTGGATGGAATTTGTGCTTCACGGACTTGCGGAGTACTCTAAACTTAGTAAAAATAATATGGATGAAGGAATCGAGTTTAAGGATTTATTGGGTAGCATGCTAAATTTTTAATACAACATACTACTCATAAATCATTCAGAATTAGTACCTTAATCTAGGGCCTCTATCTTTTGAAGAACGGCATTTGCTTCTGCTGTTTTAGCATCTGACGCTGTTCTGTTAACTGTACTTAATTTATATGCTTCAGCTAATAACTGTTCATACTGCTCTTCTAATTTTTCTTTTTCTGATTTCTTTTTGAATAATCCAAACATAATATAACAACAGATTTTTGCTAAATTAGATTTAGATCTGTAAAAAAAGGTATCGAAATAGCTAAAGTGAAGACACAATTACTGAAAAGTATAGCGCTGATTCCCGACATTTACTTCCTAAGGGGATTTCCTGCTACTACCTTTTAACTTTTGTATCAAATAGCCCTTCTTGTCTACCTTTCTTTTTTTTGACTTTTTTTGGATTAAACCCTTCCATACTATCGTCAAATGTGGCGCAATGCTTGGCTTTACAAGCAGATATACCGCCTATAGTAAAGACTAATAAGAAAATATATGTGATAGTGCTCTTTTTCATAATAACAAATGTACCATGCTTAATCCATACAATTACGCAAAAAAAAGGCTGTGTGAACTAAATCACACAGCCTTATATTTCAATTGCTCTATTGAAACGAAATTATTTAGTTGCTTTCAGAGAAACACTTAAAGTAACGATATCATCAATAACGTAATCTCCTAAGTTTTGAAAGAAATTACCACTATTGTAGGTGATTCCCCATATAGTTCTGTCAAAAGTGAACGTAGAAGATGCCGTTACACCATTCTCGTCTGTTGTCATGGTATATGGTATAGTTACAGATTTGGTGACATCTTTAATGGTCAAATTTCCAGTTAAACTATCAGCAGTTCCTGCAGTCACTGTAAAACTTGCTGTAGGATATTTTTCTACTTCAAAAAAGTCGCCTGTAGTTAAATGACCAGCTAGCTTTGCTTTTGATTCAGCATCCATTCCTTCATCATTAACAGTTAGCTTTGTTAAGTCAATTACAAAATTTCCGGCAGTAACGATACCATTTTCAGTAGAAAGAGTACCTTCTTTTACCGCTGCAGTTCCTACGTGCGATCCTGTAGGTTTTGTACCATTCCATTTAACAGCACTTTCTGATGCTGAAACCGTGTATGTTGTGTTTGATTCTGATGCATTTGCAGCGTCTTGAGCATCACCTGCTTCTGTAGTTGATCCTGTTCCGCAAGCCATAAACATAGCTGCAATGGCTGATAGTAATATTATTTTTTTCATTGGGTATTTAATTTCAGTGCAAATATACATGTATATACATATATATTACAATAACCAACTGTAAACTGAAAAAGAGCCACCTAAGTAGCTCTTTTTCAGTTTTTAAAAATAATAATAAAACTATTTCTTCTTAGTCCCAGGTTTAGATATACTATCGCGCATGTCAGTATCTGCTTGAATATTTTGCATTTTATAGTAATCCATAATACCTAGGTTGCCGCTTCTAAAAGCATCCGCAATGGCCTTTGGAATTTCAGATTCCGCCAGTATAACTTGTGCTCTTGCTTCCTGAGCTTTTGATTTCATTTCTTGCTCACTAGCCACAGCCATTGCACGTCTCTCTTCTGCTTTTGCATTAGCTACTTTTAAGTCTGCTTCAGCTTGATCCGTCTGCAGCTCTGCTCCAATATTTTTTCCTATATCAATATCTGCAATATCAATAGAAAGAATCTCGAATGCTGTGCCAGCATCTAGTCCTTTTGCTAGTACCGTCTTAGAGATCATATCAGGATTCTCAAGTACCGCCTTATGGCTTGTAGCAGATCCTATGGTAGTAACTATACCCTCACCAACTCTGGCTAGAATTGTATCTTCCCCAGCTCCTCCAACAAGTTGAGCGATATTAGCTCTAACGGTTACTCTTGCTTTTGCGATAAGCTGAATACCGTCTTTAGCCACGGCTGCCACAGGTGGAGTATTAATAACTCTTGGGTTTACTGACAACTGGACTGCATCTGCAACATCTCTTCCTGCTAAATCAATAGCTGCTGCCATATTAAAGCCCAGTGGTATATTAGCCTTGTCTGCAGAGATTAATGCTCTAACTACATTGTTTACATTACCGCCAGCCATAAAATGTGTCTCCAAGTCATTAGCTGTAACAGGAATACCTGCTTTATTTGCAGTTATAAGTGCGTTTATCACCAATGAAGGTGGCACTTTTCTTATCCTCATGAATACAAGTTGTAGTATCCCAACTTTAACATTAGATACTTGAGCTGTAATCCATAGTCCCACTGGGACAAAGTACATGAACAGGAAAAAAAGTAAAATTCCTCCGGCTAAAAATGGCAAAAATGATGGCATAATTTTTTTTAATTTAAATATTTATTTTTTTAATGAAAATTTTATGATCAATACGTTGAACAACTTCAATAGTTTGATTGGCGGGTATAAAATCACCATCAGCTATTACTTCTACTTTTTGATCATTGATAGACGCAGTTCCTGATGGTCGTAATGCACTAATAGTTATTCCTGTATCTCCGACATTAACACTTATTTGGTCGAGGTTATTTGCCTTACCAATTATAGTATCCTTGCTCGCAAATCTATTCCATGCCCCGTCTCTAAAGGAGAAAAACAAAGCTATCGCTACAAACACCGATGAAGATATCAAAATAACGTTACCTGTACTTGACCCAAGAGTGTTATAACCTCCATAAACCCCAATACCTAGCAAAATGAATCCGATTGTACCTACAATGATTCCCGGAGTAATAAAAATCTCAATCAGTATTAAGATAATACCCACAAGAATCAAAGCTATTATTAGAGATAATGTCATTTATTTTGCGGCTAAGTTACAAAATAATGCTCAGAATAGGGCATTATTCCATTTCAGCGTATGCCGATATAGGAAGGCAGCTACAAACCAAGTTTCTGTCTCCGTAAGTATTATCTACTCTAGCTACACTTGGCCAAAATTTATTTTGCTTCGCATCTTCTGATGGATAGGCTGCTTTCTCTCTCGAATACGGTCTATTCCAGTCACTGCTAATTACTGACTCAGCTGTATGCGGTGCATTTTTGAGGACATTATCCTCTTTGTCTGCACTTCCGTTTTCTATCTCAGCTATCTCTTTTCGAATACTTAAAAGAGCATCACAGAATCTATCTAGCTCTGCTTTACTTTCACTCTCAGTAGGTTCAATCATAAGCGTACCTGGTATCGGAAAGCTTACTGTAGGTGCATGGAAGCCATAATCAATAAGTCTCTTCGCAATATCTTCTACTTGTACGCCTGATGTAATTTTAAGAGGTCTTGGATCCACTACCATTTCGTGGGCAACCGTTCCATTTTGGCCTGTAAAAAGCACATCATACCCTTCTGCTAATCTATGTTTCATATAATTTGCATTAAGAATGGCAGTTGCCGTAGCTTTTTTCAAACCTTCTGTACCCATCATTTTTATGTAAGCATAGCTTATCAGTAAGATACTTGCACTGCCAAAAGGAGCTGCACTTACTGCTCTCATAGCTTTATCCGAACTTATACCCTCTACAACAGAATGACCTGGCAAATAGGGAGCTAAGTGCTCTGCTACACCAATTGGGCCCATACCTGGACCACCACCACCGTGAGGTATACAAAATGTTTTATGTAAATTGAGGTGACACACGTCTGCTCCGATATTTGCAGGATTCGTATATCCTACTTGTGCATTCATATTAGCCCCATCCATATATACTTGACCACCAAATTCATGAATTACGGCTGTAATTGTTTTTATGGTTTCTTCGTAAACTCCATTGGTACTTGGATAGGTCACCATAGCTGCTGCTAAAATATCTTTATTCAACTCCGCTTTTTCGCGCAAATCATTCAGGTCAATGTAACCATTGGTGTGACATTTTACGATAACAATCTCCATACCCACCATAGCTGCACTCGCAGGATTAGTACCATGAGCAGATTCAGGGATTAATACTATTTTACGATGAGCCTGATTGGTATCTAGATAATATTGACGAATGGTCATTAATCCAGCATATTCACCTTGTGCTCCTGCATTTGGTTGAAGACTCACTTGATGGAATCCCGTAATTTCGGTTAAATCTCGCTCTAGTTCGTGAAGCATTTGGGTATAACCGTCTACTTGGTATCTAGGAGCAAATGGGTGAATGTTCCCAAATGATTCCCATGTAACAGGAATCATTTCGGTGGTGGCATTTAGCTTCATTGTACAGCTTCCCAATGCGATCATAGAATGAGCTAGCGAAAGATCTTTATTCTCTAAGGATTTTAGATATCTCAACATTTCGTGCTCTGTATGGTAGGAGTTAAATACGGGATGAGTAAGATAATCTGAATTTCTAGATAAATGAAGATCCCACATGCTCGAAACCTGATCGGTAAATGATGCCTGAGCTCCACTTACGTTAGCAAGTAGATTTACTAAAGTCTGAATATCTTCTATTTCTGTAGTTTCATCTAAACTAATTCCTACAAAATCAGTCGCATATCTTACATTGATATCATTCGCTTCTAATTCTACTTTTATTTGGGCTTGTAAGGCTGAATCTGCAACAATTGCTAAGGTGTCAAACGCACTATTATTTTTTAGTTCATATCCCAAAGTAACTAAATTGTTAGCCAGTATGCTGGTTAATTGATTTATTTTTTCAGCAATATGTTTAATTCGTTTGGGGCCATGATATGCAGCATACATACCAGCCATGATCGCAAGTAAAGCTTGAGCAGTACAAATATTACTAGTTGCTTTGTCACGCTTTATATGTTGCTCTCTAGTTTGTAATGCCATTCGCAATGCAGGATTACCATTAGCATCTTTTGATACCCCAATAATTCTTCCTGGCAAGCGTCGTTTATGCTCATCTTTGGTTGCAAAATAGGCGGCATGTGGACCACCATTTCCCATTGGAATACCAAAACGTTGTGTAGTACCTACCACCACCTCAGCGCCCCATTCTCCAGGAGCTTTGAGTAAGGTTAAAGATAAAAGATCCGCAGCAACTATGGTTTTAACACCCGCTGCATTTGCACGAGCGGTCATATCCTCGTAATCTTCTATAGCGCCCTCTCCATTAGGATACTGAACAAAAACAGCGAAGAATTCATTGGTAAACTCTACTTCAAATGGATTTCCTATAACCACTTCAAGACCCAGAGGCTCCGCCCTAGTTTGTATAACGTCTATTGTTTGAGGAAAGGCTTTTTCTGAGACAAAAATCTTTTCGCCTTGCCCTTTAGGTCTTGCAGAGTGAAGCATAAACATAGCTTCTGCCGCAGCAGTCGCTTCATCAAGCAAACTTGCGTTAGCCATTTCCATGCCGGTTAAATCCATAACCATTGTTTGGAAATTTAATAACGCTTGTAATCTTCCTTGCGCTATCTCAGCTTGGTAAGGAGTGTACTGTGTGTACCACCCTGGATTTTCAAGTATATTTCTAAGAATCACCTTTGGCGTATGGGTTCCATAATACCCCATACCAATGTAATTCTTAGCAACAATATTCTTATTACCTATGTGCTTTAACCTTTCTAACAGCTCTACTTCTGTAAGCGGGAGATCCAGCTCTAGTTCTTTTTGTAACCTTATTTCATCAGGTATAGTTTGTGAAATAAGTTGCTCGATATCGTTGTAACCAAGCATTTGAAGCATCTCTTTTTCTTCTTGAGCAGAGATACTATTGTGTCTATCAGAAAAGCGTTCTTTATACATCATTTAAAATATGTGTGGCAAATGTAAATTTTACCTAATCCTTAAACCGATATGTTAAATTTTAGTTTACAAAAAAGTTAATTTAGAATCGAAGTAATCTATAATTTATTTGTAGCCGAGAAACAGCGCGAAGTTCAAGCCAGTTAAAATGGACTTTCGAAATTACTAAAATCTTTAGCTATCTTATCTTTTTCTGATAAGATAGGAGAATTTATGCCCCAGTTTATTCCTAGAGAGGGTGAATTCCATAAAATACAACCTTCCGAGTCTTTATGATAATATTGGGTACACTTGTATGCAAAAATGGTATTATCTTCTAAAGTTAAAAAACCATGTGCAAAACCGGGAGGAATGTAAAACATGGTATTATTCGAACCATTCAACTCTATTGCTACATGCTGACCATAGGTGATTGAATTGGAACGAATATCTACTGCAACATCTAATACGGAACCTTGCAACACACGCACAAGCTTACCTTGCGCATGAGGCTCTTTTTGAAAATGAAGGCCACGTAAAATTCCTTTACTACTTAGGGACTGATTATCTTGAATAAAATCCTCTGCAACACCATGCTCTTCAAAGATGTCTTTTCTGAAACTTTCAAAAAAATGACCTCTTTCATCACCAAATACCTTTGGTGTAATCACGAGCAGACCGTCTATGCGTGTTTTCTCTATTTTCAAAATACTCCTGCAATACTATAAAAACTTAGCTAGCTGTGAAAAAAATGTTTCCAAAAATGCGACCCTTACTGAATAAAAAAAGGCGATTTTTGAGCACTTAAAAGAGCTTAACTTAATTAATGATTAATTCTGATGCCCCATACTTAGACTCGCTTAATCCAGAACAAAAGGCTGCCGTCTTGCAAACCACGGGCCCTGTAATGATAATTGCGGGTGCTGGCTCTGGTAAAACGAGGGTATTAACTTACCGCATAGCTCATCTTATTGCTACAGGGATAGATGCATTTAATATACTATCGTTAACCTTCACCAATAAAGCAGCTAAAGAAATGAGGCACAGAATAGAGAGCGTAGTGGGAGCTGATGCTCGAAATATATGGATGGGGACATTTCACTCTGTATTTGCCAAAATACTCCGAATGGAAGCAGACAAAATAGGCTATCCCAAAAACTTCACAATATACGACTCTGACGACAGTAAGAGTTTGATAAAAACCATTGTAAAAGAGATGAATTTGGACGAGAAAATATACAAACCAAATTACGTACTTTCTCGTATTAGCAATGCCAAAAATAACCTTATTCAAGCGCATGTATATCAAAAACAAGCGGACTTAATTGCTTATGATGAAACTACAGGGAGAGGCAAAATTTCAGAAATATATGGTGAGTACGCCAAACGTTGTTTTAAATCTGGCGCAATGGATTTTGATGACCTTTTGCTCAATACTTTCAAGCTACTCAATAACTTTCCCGAAGTACTGAACAAGTACCAACATAAGTTTAAATATGTGATGGTAGATGAGTACCAAGATACCAATCACTGTCAATATATGATTGTTAAAAAACTTGCCTCTGTATTTGAAAATATTTGCGTAGTAGGCGATGATGCACAGAGTATATATTCATTTAGAGGTGCTACAATTAAAAATATTCTCAACTTTGAGAAAGATTACCCTGATCTTAAAGTTTTTAAACTAGAGCAAAATTATCGGTCAAGCGAGACCATAGTAAGTGCTGCAAATAGTGTAATTGCCAAAAATAAAGATCAGCTAGAAAAAAAAGTATGGACTAGTAATCAATTGGGTAGCAAGATAAAAATTATTCGTGCCGTAACGGATAATGAAGAGGGAAAGTTAATTGCTCAAAATATTTTTGAGACTAAAATGACTGAGCAGAAAAATAACAGTGATTTTGCTATACTTTACCGCACCAATTCACAGTCAAGGAGTTTGGAAGAAGCCCTGCGAAAGTTAAACATTCCTTACAGGATTTATGGAGGCATGAGTTTTTATCAGCGTAAGGAGATAAAAGATATTATTGCCTATCTCAGATTGGTCATAAATCACAATGACGAAGAAGCCTTAAAACGTATTATTAACTACCCCGCCCGTGGAATTGGCAAAACCACTATGGACAGAGTAGGCATGTTGGCAATTCAAGAGGATAAGAGTTATTGGGAAATTATTTTTAACGCAAATTATTACTCGGACTTAAAATCTGCCATTCCAAAATTCAGAGACTTTGTTAATATGATGCAAAGTTTTGTCACCTTGAACGATTCGAAAAACGCCTATGACATGGCCATGCACGTTTCACGAACCACAAACTTGCTTAAATCCCTGAACGAAGATAAAACGATAGAAGGTATTAGTAAATACGAGAATGTGGTAGAACTGCTTAACGGCATCAAAGAATTTGTAGAAGATGATACTAACGAATCTGAAAAGAATTTAGGTAGTTATTTGCAAGACATCGCTTTATTAACCGATTCTGATAAGAATATAGATGATGTTGATACGGTCTCATTGATGACTATTCATCAATCAAAAGGGCTAGAGTACAAAAAGGTTTTTGTTTCCGGATTAGAAGAAAACTTATTCCCATCACAAATGTCGCTTGGCAGCAGATCTGATTTAGAGGAAGAAAGACGACTTTTTTATGTTGCCATTACTCGAGCCGAAGAAGATTTAGTACTTTCATTTGCGACTTCAAGATTTAAATTTGGCACACTACTGCCTTGCGAACCAAGTAGATTTATTGATGAAATAGATAGCTCCTATTTAGAATTAGACCGAAGGCTAATGACGTCTAAAAAACAAACTATAGGGATAGACCGAGAATCCGACACCAATCCGCCGGTAAGTTCTTTACGTAGAACTATTGCGAAACAAAATCAGCCAATAATTAACAGACCTCCGGCTATTACCGACTTTGTTGCTGAAGACCTTAAAGATATATCTGTAGGGATGTGTGTTGAACACCAGCGTTTCGGAAAAGGAACTGTAACCACCCTAGAAGGAAACATTGGAAGTGAGAAAGCTACCATAAACTTTGAAGAATTTGGAGAAAAAACATTGGTATTAAAATTCGCCAAGCTGCGTAGGAGTTAATTTCAAATTTAACTGGCAATTCACCAAGCGCAAAAAATAAATATGCTGATTTTGCATACATTTGTTTCACTAATATAAAATCTAAAGCAGGAAACGTAAGCCATGATAAGATCGATCAAACTAGTAACCAGAAACAATACTCCTAGATGGGTAGTATTAATTATCGACTTAATAATTTCGGGGATGTCATTTGGTTTTGCGTGTATCCTTACCGAAGTATTTATTAAATCTTTAGAACTTCAACTTTTTAATTTTTTACGACCGCTACTTATTATTCTTTTTGTTAGGCTCATTGCATTTCGGATTACTCGCTCCTATACAGGCATCGTAAGATACACCAGCACACAAGATGCCGTTAGAATATTTTTGGCCATCGCGTTAAGTACAGCTATTCTGCTTACGGGAGAGCTTATTTTTGAGTTTAACTCCATACATACTTTCATAAATCCTGCGGTCATCATAATAGATAGTTTGATTTCCATTTCTGCTTTAACCGGATTTAGAATTGTATTTAAATTGCTGTATAATGAGTATGCACCTTTCAAATCCGGAGATAGCACAGAATTAATTATCTATGGTGCTGGGGAAGCTGGGATAATTGTTAAGCGATCTGTTGAAAGAAACGTGAAGTTAGGAAAAAAAGTAGTTGCATTTTTGGATGATAATAAGCAATTGCACGGAAAAACAGTAGAGGGCGTCAAAATTTATTCTCCAGATATAGATTTTAATCAAATCCTTAAAAACCCGTCTAACGCAGAGCTAGTTATATCCTTAAACCAATTGAGCGCTGTTCGTAAAACAAGTATAATTGAGCGTTGCCTACAAAATAAGATGCTCGTTAAAACTATTCCTCCCGTTAATGCATGGATTAATGGAGAATTTAACCTCCAAAGCATTAAAGCTGTTAGAATTGAAGATTTGTTAGAGCGAGAGCCTATCAAACTCAGAAAGAACAAAATAAGCAAAGAATTAAAAGATCAAGTAATCTTAATTACAGGGGCGGCGGGATCTATTGGAAGCGAGATCGTAAGACAATGCCTTTCTTTTGACCCAAAACTCGTTGTACTTGTCGACCAAGGTGAAACACCACTTTACGAAATAGAAAATGAACTATCCAGGGCTAATATAGCGATAGTAGTAGCAGACGTAAGAAATGTTTCCAGAATGGAGAAAATATTTCAGCATTTTAAACCATCCTATGTTTTTCACGCTGCCGCCTATAAGCATGTTCCTTTGATGGAAGACAACCCTTATGAAGCCATAAATACCAATGTTTTTGGCACGCAAAACGTAGCCAATCTAGCTGCTAAATACCAAGTTAAGAAATTTGTATTTGTAAGCACCGATAAAGCAGTAAACCCTACCAATATAATGGGTGCATCTAAGCGTATTGCAGAAATTTATGTACAATCACTCAATGCTAAATTAAGTCTAGAGTCTGATCATCACACTATGTACATTACTACTAGATTCGGTAATGTATTAGGAAGTAATGGCTCCGTTATTCCACTATTTAGAAAACAAATTGCTGAAGGTGGACCACTAACCGTTACTCATCCAGATATCACACGCTATTTTATGACTATACCCGAAGCATGTCAACTGGTGCTGGAGGCTGGTGTTATGGGACAAGGAGGTGAGATATACATATTTGATATGGGCGAGTCTGTTAAAATAATAGATCTTGCTCACAAAATGATAAAGCTCTCCGGTTTTGAAGTAGACAAAGACATCAAGATTACCTTTACTGGGCTTAGACCAGGTGAGAAACTAAGAGAGGAGTTATTAAATGATAATGAGAATACTATCGGTACCCACAATCCCAAAATAATGGTAGCAAGAGTGCCAGAGTATAACTATTTAGAGGTAAATAGCCTAATTACCGAACTATATGAGCACAAAGATTCATTGCAAAATGAAATATTAGTCAAGACGATGAAAAAAATTGTTCCTGAGTATATCAGCAATAATTCTATCTATGAAAAACTAGACTAGACAGCTAAAGATGGTCGTCCATTACTAGACTTATTTATCCACTGGTTTCCAATCACTTTGTTCTTGGAGCAATTCAAGCCTATTTCCTAATAACCTTAATTCCTGTGGTGCATTAACTGTATTGTATTGCACAGTTATTGTATCTTTAGCATTCATAGAGAAGCGGATAATAGTAGAAGGAAGATCAAGATATTGGTTCATATAAGAACTATCGTAGCTATCCCAATCGCAGACTTTAGCATGTCTGAATAATGAGCTTACTGAATCTGCTTTTAGAGTAGCATAAAAAAAACCAACCTCATCCATAAAATCTCCGGCCCTAAGCAAGGCTATTCCATCTCCATCAATAGACATAGTATAAATGGGACATGTGCCATAGCAGGGTGTTTTCTCAATGGAAATAAAGTCCTTGGAAAAGATGTTTTTACTAATATTTCTGCCTGAATGACACGAAATAAAAAACGCTGCAAATAGCAGCGTTAGAATCATTTTATTTTTCATATTGCTTATCTTAAGTCGATTTCAATAACGCCAGGTTTTTCTTTTGGATTGAACTTAAAATAAGCATCATTTATGGCCACATTAGGTTCAAATTTCTGGATATCATAAGTAGTTACCATACCATTCTTTGAGTATACAGACATTTCCTTAACTTTATTAGCCATTTTATCAATGCCTAACTTCACTTTGAAATATCCTTTGGTTTTGTCTATAGGAGTAAGTTCTACTACATCAATTTTTTGCGAACCTCTGGTGACCTGACCACTATATTTATGTATAAATCCCTTTTCATAAATGGTAAAAATTTCCGAAGGATTTATATCCATTGTTTTGGGATCAAATTTTGAAATTTGCACTTCATTAGCCCCTTCTAAGTAGGTCCATATGGTCTTACCATCACAATATATTTCTTGACCTGACATTGTAATTCTAAACTTCTTTGCCTTTTGATAAAGAATTCCGCTCTGCTTAACACCTACATCTGTTTGTTTATTCTTTACATCTATGGTAAAAGTTGCCTTTACAGATTTATAGGTCTTGTAGGTCTTGCTCAGTTTACTTAGTAGAGCACTGCTTTGATTATCTTGAGCACTCGAAATTGATGTCGCCGGGTTGATAAGCATTAAACTTAAAACCGACAGGAGTAACATTACTTTTTTCATTTATTGTTTTATTATTAATGCAGATTGTTCAAGAATTGTTCCAAAGCGTATTCGTCTGGAATTAAAACTTGCCTGGCTTTGCTTCCCTCGAAAGGGCCTACAATATTAGTTGCTTCTAATTGATCTATCAAGCGTCCCGCTCTATTATATCCTACTTTTAATCGTCTCTGAATTAAGCTAGTGCTTCCTTGCTGGTGCTGTACTACAATTCTAGCAGCGTCCTCAAAAAGATCATCTTTATCGTTTGGATCGAAACTAGCTATTTCACCGTCAGAATCTTCACGTACTTCCGGAAGCATATGAGCACTTGGGTATCCTCTCTGATTTCCTATAAACGCTGTTATTGTATCTACTTCTGGGGTGTCCACGAATGGACATTGCAACCTAATTAATTCACTTCCGGTGGAATAAAGCATATCTCCTTTTCCTATTAACTGATCAGCTCCATTGCCGTCTAATATAGTACGGGAATCTATTTTACTTGACACCCTAAATGCTACACGAGCAGGGAAGTTTGCCTTGATTGTTCCAGTGATTATATTTACTGACGGACGTTGGGTTGCTAATATTAAGTGGATACCAATTGCACGAGCTAACTGAGCAATACGTCCTATGGGATGTTCCACTTCTTTTCCTGCCGTCATAATAAGATCCGCAACCTCATCTATTATAACCACAATATAAGGTAAAAATTTATGTCCCTCTTCTGGATTTAACTTACGTTTTATAAACTTATCATTATACTCCTTGATATTACGAACCATAGCTGATTGCAGTAAAGCATAACGTTCGTCCATCTCGATACATAAAGAATTAAGTGTATTGATGACTTGTTTATTATCCGTAATAATAGCTTCACTATCTCCAGGCAGTTTCGCTAAATAATGTCTTTCTATAGTTTGATATAACGTTAATTCAACTTTTTTAGGATCAACCATGACAAACTTTAACTCAGAAGGATGTTTTCTGTACAGAAGCGAAATGATTATTGCATTTAACCCTACGGACTTTCCTTGACCCGTTGCCCCTGCCATAAGTAAATGAGGCATTTTGGCTAAATCTGCGACAAAGACTTCATTAGATATAGTCTTACCTAAGCAAACAGGCAAGGCCGCATCACTATTTTGATATTTTGCACTATTAATTACAGAATGCATACTTACGATCTCAGGTTTTTTATTCGGCACTTCAATACCAATAGTTCCTTTTCCTGGAATTGGCGCTATTATTCTTATGCCCAGTGCAGCTAAACTAAGTGCTATATCATCTTCAAGATTTTTTATCTTGGAGATACGCACTCCTTTTTCTGGCACTATTTCAAAAAGTGTAACCGTAGGACCAATGGTAGCTTTAATAGATGCAATACCAATTTTGTAGTTACTCAGCGTCTCTACAATCATATTCTTGCTTTTCTCTAGCTCATCTTTGCTTACCTCCGTTTTACCACTTTCGCCGTATTGATTCAGAAACGATATTTCTGGAAAGATAAAATCACGTAAATCAAGTCTTGGATCAAACGGTTCATCAATACCATAGTGCTCCTTGTGTTTTACTTTACCTACTTTTTCCTCCTCCGGTGCAGACTCAATTACTAACTCCAGTTCTTCATGATCGCTTTCAACTGCTGCAGGCATAGCGTTAGCTATAACTGTCGGCTCATCATCTGGCTCATATGTTTCCACAGTCAGTTCTAAATCATTATTCTCCGGAAGTCCTTCATCGTCATCATTCGTATCCTCTTCTGTAAATCCGATCTTATCTTTTTCAAAAAGTGAATCTTCGCTTCCAAAAGCAGGTTTGCCATTTTGAGTAGCCTCATTTGAAGAGTCGAAATTCCCATCCACTTTCTGCATCTTCCTATTCTTAATACTTTCAAGAACATCGATACTAAAGGCAACATATAAAAAGAATATCGTTGCTGAACCAAGAACCAGAATCATTCCTATAGTCCCAATCCATGATTTAGAAAAGACAAATACACCGTATCCTAGCAATCCACTTAACAAAGGAAACGACTTAGAAAAAAGGAGTGCCAAAACAAGAGAAACCCATATAGCAGTTACCATCAGTTTACTAACTATAGTAAAAGGTACTGCCCATTTATTGCTGAAATAGAGATTATATCCAAGGATTCCGAATATGGGATATAAGAAAAAAGCGCCAATACCAAAACCATTATAGATAAAAAAGTGAGCAGCGAGAGCGCCCAACTTACCCATAATATTAGCTGGGATATTGTCCTTAATATCGAATGCAAATTCTGAAATTCCTGAGTTTAATATACTCTGATCAGCGCGCCAAGAGCTTAAATAGCTCAATGATGCGACACTTATAAACACCGTAAAAACAAGTAATAAAACTCCTATCACCTTATTTCTAAGCGTATTATCTTTAGAAGTATCAGGCTTACTTTTTTCCTTTTCTTTTTTTGTTTTTATACCGAACAATGCCATTGTGTTTAAAGTTTCGAAAATAAAACAATGATAAAGAATGTCGATTAGCTTTTGTGAACAGTGCCTCTCGAGTGTACTATAAAATATAAACTAATACATTCAAGCTGTTTCGCATCAAAACTATATCACTATTTAAGCTGATTTTAAAGGTAGATGTAACTTGAAATTACACCGAACAAAAAACGCAAGATTACACATCTGTAATCTTGCGTCTATCAAAAGTTAAGTATTTACAAAACGTTAGTTTTGAGTGGCTTGAAGCTTGCCAGGAGCTAAACCCTTACAAAAACTTGAAACTTCTTCCTAAATACTTAGCCGTATGACCAAGCTCTTCTTCTATTCTAAGCAGTTGATTATACTTCGCCATTCTATCACTTCTGGATGCAGAACCTGTTTTAATCAAGCCGCTGTTCATAGCAACTGCAAGATCTGCGATTGTACTATCTTCAGTTTCTCCACTTCTGTGCGAGATAATATTTGTATAGCCATTACGAGTTGCTAAATTTATGGCATCAATTGTTTCTGTAAGTGTACCAATTTGATTTACTTTCACAAGTATTGAATTAGCGATTCCTTCATCTATACCACGTTGTAATCTTTTTACATTGGTAACAAACAAATCATCACCTACTAGCTGTACTTTATCTCCAATTTTATCCGTTAAAGATTTCCATCCTGCCCAATCATCTTCGTCAAGTCCATCTTCTATACTAAGAATAGGGTATTTTCTACTCCAATTTGCCCAATACTCAGCCATTTCCTCACTGGTTAGTTGTCTGCCATCCGATTTACCAAAGGTATAAAGTCCTGTTTTTTTATCATAGAATTCGGATGTAGCAGCATCCATAGCGATATAAATATCCTCACCTGGTTTAAATCCAGCAGATTCAATTGCCATTAATACTATCTCAATTGCCTCCTCATTAGATTTAATATTTGGAGCAAAACCTCCTTCGTCTCCTACATTCGTGCTATACCCTTTGCTGCTTAGTACTTTTTTCAAATGGTGAAACGTTTCTACTCCCATTTTCAAGGCTTCAGAGAAGGTGTCTGCTCCCACAGGCATAATCATAAATTCTTGAAAATCTATAGAATTATCCGCATGGCTACCCCCATTTATAATATTCATCATAGGAATGGGTAATGTATTTGCATTTACTCCTCCCAAATATCTATATAATGGTTGACCGCTTTCTTCTGCAGCAGCATGAGCACAGGCAAGACTGACCGCAAGCATTGCGTTTGCGCCAAGATTACTTTTATTTTCAGTACCATCCATCATAATCATTTTATGATCTATGTGTACTTGCTCAAAAACATCTTCACCTACGATTTCATCAAATATCTCTGTATTTACATTCGTAACTGCTCTCATCACGCTTTTACCAAGGTAATTATCTTTATCGCCATCTCTTAGCTCTACTGCTTCGTGAATACCTGTACTAGCTCCACTAGGAACCGCTGCTCGACCAAAAGCACCGCCTTCTGTAAATACGTCTACCTCTACAGTTGGATTACCTCTACTGTCTAAAATTTGTCTTGCGTGAATGTGTGTAATTTCGCTCATATTTAGTTGATTAGTTTTGTTATTAGTTGTTCAATTTTTACCTTAATACTTGTTACAATCTTACTCTTTCGAGATACAATGATAGTGAATTTAGTATTTTTCTCTGCTCATTTGAATCGATTTGTCTTTACCTAAACAGAAACCACTATTTGGGTGGCGAAATAATTAAAATAAAGTAAATTACCAGCCATTTAAATAGTATAATTCAATTTAAAAGCCATTTTGTTTAAAGTAAAATGACCTATTGAGCGATATGGCTAATTGTTCGATATTTACACGATATATCTACGTTTTTTTTACAAGCGTAGATCAATTATTTCACTTAGACATCATCGCCACAAAATCATCAAATAGGTATCGACTATCATGCGGTCCAGGACTGGCCTCTGGATGATATTGAACAGCAAAGGCATTTTTATCTTTTATACGAATGCCCTCCACGGTATTATCATTAAGATTAATATGTGTAATTTCCGCTTTACCTGTGTTACTCTCAGGATCTATAGCAAAACCATGATTTTGTGATGTCATCTCACTCTTACCGGTAAGTAAATTTTGAACAGGATGATTTTGACCTCTATGACCACTGTGTAATTTAAATGTTTTCATACCCACCGCTTGCGCCAATATTTGACTACCTAAACAAATGCCAAACATTTTTTCGTTGGCGTCCAAGATATCTTTAAGGGTATTTACCGCATACGGCATTGCCGAAGGATCACCAGGACCATTACTTATCATATATCCATCAGGATTCCAAGCTTTCATAACTGCATAGCTTGTATCTCCTGGAAATACTTTTACGTGACATCCTCTTTCTACAAGGCAGTCAATAATATTTTTCTTAGAACCTAAATCTAGTAATGCTACTTTATTAGCACCACCTTCATTTACCTCGTATGACTCCTTACTCCACACTTTAGAACTTAATTCCAGACCTTCCATACTAGGCACCTCTTTTACCATTCTAGTAAGTACTTCAACATCTAATATCTCTGAACTTATAATGGCATTCATTGCTCCAGCATCTCGAATATGCTTTACAATCTGACGTGTATCAACATCACTTATACCCGTAAAACCATGCTCGATAAAATAGTCATTCAAACTGCTATTGGCCATAGTTCGGCTATGCATTGGCGAGTAGTTTTTGCAAACTAACCCTGCTATCTTGATAGATCCTGATTCTGCGTCCTCGTTGCGCACACCATAATTACCGATATGATCCATGGTCATAATCAATATTTGACCAAAGTATGATGGATCGGTAAACACCTCTTGGTATCCCGTCATCCCTGTATTAAAGGCGATTTCTCCTGAGGTCGTTCCTATTTTACCTATGGCTTTACCTTCGAAAAAAGTACCGTCTTCCAGCACTAAATAAGCTTTTTGTAGATTAATTACTGACACTATTCTTAGATTTGGGCAAAAGTAACCCACTTGACAAAGAGTTAATTACAATGCTTCGATAAGTTATCAAAAGTTAATCAACGAGCTTAAAAAATGATTTAAGAAAAAAACATACGGTTATTTTTTTATCATCCAAAGGATTTAGCATTAAAGAGAGATGAAAAGGTGGCCTCAGTGATCATCGTAAAACAACCCTAAAATGTCAACAAGTAAAAGCTAAAAATCCTTGCCTATAAAACCACCTCTCAAATATCATGTACGAAACGAAAAGACCGCCCTTGACTATCTCCCGTTTTATAATTAACTCAACAAGAAGAAACTGAAACTTCTCAATTTGAAGAGAACATGAGTCCCTAAAGTTTCTTATTCAAGCGCAATTAATTAAAATAAAATTGATAATTTTTATTAATGATTTTCATGTAAAGCATTAACCTTACTTATGAAAAGTCTATTAAGCGTAAAAAATTGCGGATTCAACCACCTTATGAGTACTCTCTTTTTTGATTAAAAGAAAGGGGAGTAACCTGAGCTATTTATGAAGCCAAGAAGTGTACAAGCTAGTCTTATCGACCAACTCTAATTTCATAGCCACTTTAGGATTCTTGGTATACACTATGCGTGCACTATATATTTTACCATCTCGGGAGTATATAATCTCAGCTACATCGCCTACTTCGTATTTACTATCGTATGACTCAAATGTTTCATTCACTCTCCACCCATTTATACTAATAATTTCATCGTTTACACTAAGTCCTGCCTCAACGGCTGGACTATTAGCATATATATTATTAAGTGTTGTTTTGCCACCGCTATTTGAGCTTACAACTCCACTCCAACACATATTTTTATCTGTATTCTCATCCGTTAACTTTAACCCAAATGGACTAAACTTAGCGTTATAATCAATTGATTTGGTGCTAAAAACTACATCATCAAAGAAAGGTTGTAAATCTTTTTCAGCAATCTTACTGCATAAACTGATAAACTCCTTGTGCGTAAACCCTCTGCCCTTTTTCTTGTAAAAGTCAATATACAATGCCTTCATTACATCATCCAAAGAATGCTCAGAATTAGATCTGATTTCCAAATCCAACAATACTGCTGCGATCATCCCCTTGTTATAATAGCTTACACTTGTGTTCATGCTTTCCTCATTAGGCAGATATGATTTTACCCATGCTAAGGTACTGCTATGCGCTAAACTCATCACTTCCTTGCCGGGAGTGTTTTCATAGCGACTAATTTGACTCGCAATGATCTTAAGATACTCTTCATCCTCATACAAACCCATTTTTTGTAGCGTTTTGTCATCGTAATAACTAGTGATACCCTCCGCAATCCAAAGCATATCCGTATACACTTCATGATTATAATCAAATGGGCCAAGCTCAATAGGTCTTACGCGTTTGACGTTCCACAAGTGAAAGTATTCGTGCGCTATCAATCCCAAGAAACCTTTATACGCTGAAGGATTGTTATAATTCCATCTGTTCATCATACTGGTTTGACTGTTGAGATGTTCCAATCCTCCACCCCCACTGGCAACATTGTAAATAAAGTGCACATATTGGGGACAAGGATGCTCACCCATCATGCTAACTTGTGTGTCGCTAATTTTTTTAAAATCTTCTTGAATTTTTAGTAAGTCATAATTGCCCTCTCCAATCATTACCACTTTGTGAGGCACTTTTGAACTCACATAAGATGTAGTATCAAAGTTACCCAATGCAATAGGTGAATCAGCAAGCAAATCATAGTTTTCTGCCGTAAACACATAGCCTTTTAACTTAGATTTGGGCAAAGAAACCTCTATGTTATTCCAACCTTGGTAAGGTTTTATCTCTAAATCTATTTGTTCTTTTTCAAATCCTTCGACGTATCCAAACGCTGAAGTTCCGTGTAAAAAAGCATAATTTTCATCGGCGTAACTTTGACGCACACTCACCACAAAACAATAAACGTCGTAGGTTAGACTCACTTTAGATTGACCTTTAGTAGCTATTCTCCAGGTATTTTTATCGCGACGCTCTACTGCAAGATTTCCCGCATTTATATTTTCAAAAGCATTACTAAATTCACGAATTTTATACGAACCTGGGGTCCACACGGGTACTTTAAAATCAACAAAATCTTTACCTTTAATCTCAAAGTCCAACTTAACTGTAACATAATGTGATTTAACCTTATTAAAACTTACGGTATAATAAATTGCCTTAGATGTTGTGGACATAAAAAAAATAATGATTATCAGATTAAGCTTTTTTAGCATGGGGCAAATATGCAAAAACAAATCAACCCATAAAATTCATCCTAATCACATTAGTTGTTTTTCTTAACTTTGAATGCTATAAAATTAAACCGATAGACCTACTGCATCCACCCACAATGAACGATTTACAATTCCCCATTAAACTAGTCTTCAATATTTCATCTTTTCATAACGATTTTAGTGCCTGTGATGCAAATGGTAGAACCGTCGCTTATGTAAAGCAGAAATTATTTAAACTAAAAGAAGACATTTCTGTCTTCACAGATGAATCACAAGCGACTTTAAATTACAGGATTAAGGCAGATAGATGGATTGATTTTTCTGCTGCATATAGTATAACCAATCAAGAAGGGGCAGAACTAGGCAAAGTAGCTCGTAAAGGATGGCGATCCATATGGAAAGCGGAGTACTTCTTAATAGACCAAAATGAGCGACCTCAATACAAGATACAAGAAGAAAATGGCTGGATTAAAGTATTAGATGGGTTATTATCTGAGATTCCAATTTTAGGACTACTGACGGGATATTTTTTTAACCCAAGTTACATAGTAACGAATAACGATTTACAACCCGTCGCAAGACTTAAAAAAGAAGCCTCATTTTGGGGACGAAAGTTTGAAATAACTAAATTAGCAGAAACGGTACATGAGGATGATGAGCGAATGTTACTTGGTCTTATGATGATGGTACTTTTAGAAAGACGAAGAGGATAAATTATGCAATTCGAGCAACATTACGTAAACAGAAGCAACTGGCTGAGAGCAGCCATTCTTGGAGCGAATGACGGAATTCTGTCTACCGCCAGCATTATTATAGGAGTTGCCGCTGCCAGCTCGACCCGTGAGCCTATAATATTAGCAGGAGTTGCCGGTTTGGCTGCCGGTGCTTTATCTATGGCGGCAGGTGAATATGTATCTGTAAGCTCACAAGCAGATATCGAAAATTCAGATCTGGAAAGAGAACAAAAAGAAATAGATGAGATGCCCGAAGCAGAAATGCTAGAATTAGCAAAAATTTACGAAGGACGGGGTTTAAGTAAAGAATTATCTATAGAAGTCGCTAAGCAATTAAGCGAACACGATGCATTGGGTGCACATGCCAGAGACGAATTAGGAATTAATGAGATTACACAAGCAAAACCATTTCAAGCCGCTTTGGCTTCCGGTGCGGCTTTTGTTGTTGGCGGAACGCTACCTGCCCTAGTAGCTGTTTTTGGCAACTTGCATCAGATGATATACTTACAGTATGCATTCGCTATATTATTTCTGGTCGTATTGGGATCTGTCGCAGCCAAAACCGGTGGTTCTTCTGTACTCAAAGCAATACTTAGGGTAACATGGTGGGGAACTTTGGCCATGGGGATTACGGCACTAATTGGCCATCTCTTCGGAATTTCTGTTTAAAAAATGAACAGATTTTAGATATAAACTTAGTTGTTATCTCTAAAATCAGGACTTTGTGACAAGTTATTAAAAAATAAATCTTAGTTTTGCGGTCATTTTTTCGTAAAGGAGGACATGACACTTTGAACAATAACACAGAAGAAACTCAAGATGCAATCTTGAATGAAGCCACTGAGGCCAAGGATGCCACAGTAGAAGCTACAGCAGAAACTACAACTGAAACAGTAGTATCAGCAGAATCTAAATCTGCTAATCCATTCCATCAAACATCAGAAACACCAGTTCACGATCCAAACGCATTCGATTGGACCATGGACAAAGCTGGTTTTGGTATGTACGATGATTCTCAAAACAATGAGATGAAATCAGTATACACCAACACGATTAAGCAGGTAGATGAAAAAACACTTGTAACAGGTACCATTGTTGGTATGACTGGCGACGACTTTGTAATCGACATAGGATTTAAGTCAGACGGTTTAGTTTCTAAAACTGAATTCAGAGACAATCCAGACGTTACCGTTGGTGACACTGTTGAAGTTTTTGTAGATGAAACAGAAAACGCTTTAGGACAATTAATTCTTTCTCGCAAAAAAGCTATCGCTGAAGGTGCTTGGGACAGAATTCAGAAAATTATGGAAAACGGTGAAATCGTTAAAGGTTACATCCAATCTAGAACTAAAGGTGGACTTGTAGTAGATGTTATGGGTATGGATGCTTTCCTTCCTGGCTCTCAAATAGACGTTAAACCGGTTAGAGATTACGATCAATACGTAGGTAAAACTATGGAATTCAAGGTTGTAAAAATTAACGAAGTATATAAAAACGTAGTAATTTCTCACAAAGCTCTTATTGAAGACGACATTGAAGCTCAAAAAGTAGAAATGATCTCTAAAATGGAGGTAGGTCAAATTTTAGAAGGTACTGTTAAGAATATGACCTCATTTGGTGTATTCGTAGATCTTGGTGGTCTTGACGGTCTTCTTCACATCACAGATATTTCTTGGGGTAGAATCAATCACCCAGAGGATGTTCTTACACTTGACCAAAAAATACAAGTTGCCGTTCTTGAGTTTGATAACGACAAAAAACGTATCTCTCTTGGTATGAAACAACTTACTGCACATCCATGGGAAAGCATGCAAGGCGATCTAGTGGAAGGTGCTAAAGTAACAGGTAAAGTAGTTACCGTTGCTGACTATGGTGTGTTTGTAGAAATACAACCTGGCATCGAAGGTCTTATACATGTTTCTGAAATGTCTTGGTCTCAGCATTTACGCAATCCATCTGACTTTGTAAAAGTAGGTGACGAAGTAGAGGCTATCGTTCTTGATATTGACAAAGACGAGCACAAGCTTTCTCTTGGTATGAAGCAATTAGCTGCTGATCCGTGGGAAAAAATTGAAGAGAAATACCCAATCGACTCTAAGCATTCTGGTATCGTTAGAAACTTAACTAACTATGGTCTTTTTGTAGAGCTAGAGGAAGGTGTTGATGGTCTAGTGCACGTATCTGATTTATCTTGGTCTAAGAAAATAAAACATCCTGCTGAATTTACTAAGAAAGGTGAAGAATTAGAAGTTGTAGTATTAGAAATAGACAGAGATAACAGAAGACTAAGTTTAGGACACAAACAAATAGATGAAAATCCATGGGATACTTTCTCTGGTATATTCACGCTAGGTTCTGAGCACGAAGGTGTCGTTTCAGAAATTAATGATAGAGGTATTATCTTAACTCTTCCTTATGGTGTAGAAGGATTCGCTCCTAAAAAACACATCAAGAAAGAAGATAAAACTGAACCATCTATGGATGACACTCTTGTAGTTAGAGTAATAGAGTTTAATAAAGATGCTAAACGTATATTAGTTTCACATACTGACATCTGGAAAGAAGCGGAAAGAGCTCAAAACTCCGAAGAAGATTCTAACAGAAAGAAACAATCAACTAACACCTCTAAATTCGTTGAGAAAATGAATAAAGGTGCAGAACGCTCTACAATGGGTGAGCTTGATGTTCTAGCAAATTTAAAAGCAAAAATGGAAGCTGCACCTGCTGCCCCCAAAAAGGAAGCAAAAAAAGTAGAACCAAAAGCTGAAAAAGCAAAAGACGCAGCTGAAGAAGTTGAGGTTTCTAGTGATTTAAACGCTATGACCGTTGCACAACTAAAAGCATTAGCAAAAGAAAAAGGGGTAGAAGGATATACCACTTTGAAGAAAGCTGAGCTAATAGAAGTTTTGAGTAATTAAGTTTTAATAACCCATACAAAAATCCCGGCCTTTTGGTCGGGATTTTTTTTTGTCCCATTGTTTCTTATCAAGTATAGCGGCAAAATGAAAAAAAATATGTTGTTTTGAAGCGAAATGAACTATTGGTTAATAAAATCTGAGCCATTCAAATACAGCTGGGATCAAATGGTAGCGGATGATAGTACTTTTTGGGACGGAGTTCGAAGTTATGGAGCCAGAATTCATCTAAAAGCGATGCAAAATGGGGACATTTGTCTTTTTTACCATAGTAATGAAGGAAAAGAAATCGTAGGTCTTACCCGCGTAATAAAAGAACACTACCCTGATCCTACTTCAGAAGATGAACAATGGGTCGCCGTAGATGTACAAGCTATAAAACCACTCACAAAACCAGTAAATCTTGCTACTATTAAAGCGAATGACCATTTATCTTCAATGGCATTAGTTAAACAAAGTAGATTATCCGTTGGGCCTGTGCAAGAATTTGAATTTGAAGAAATTATGAAGTTGGCGCAGACCACCTTATGAAAAGAATAATATTAGAATATCAACAGGTAGACCTTATTCTTACCCGAATCTGCCACCAATTAGTTGAAGATCACGGAGATTTTACCCACACGGCAATTCTTGCCCTTCAGCCGAAAGGAATTCTCTTAGGCAAAGCTATCGTTCGAAAATTAGAAACACTATTTGGGATACATGCTACTTACGGTGAACTTGACACTACCTTTCATCGCGATGATTTCAGAAGATCAGATAAGCTACTGATTCCGAATGAAGTGAATATTGATTTCGAAATTGAAAATAAACGCATTATTCTAGTAGATGACGTATTATATACGGGAAGAAGTATTCGAGCAGCTTTAGACGCTGTAAATGACTATGGCCGCCCTGCTTCCATAGAGCTTGTAACCCTTATTAATAGAAAATATAAAAGAGAGGTTCCTATTCAACCAGATTATATCGGCGAAAATGTAGATTCTCGAACGGATGATTACGTCAAAGTAGAATGGGATAATAATCAATGTAAAGTATGGATAATAACGGATAACGCGAAATAATGTCTCAACTTTCTTCAAAACACTTATTAGGAATTAGTGACATCACAATAGATGACATAAACCTTATTTTCAAAACTGCTGAAAACTTCAAGCAGGTAATAAACAGGCCTATCAAAAAGGTTCCTTCGCTTAGAGACATTACTATCGCGAATGTTTTTTTCGAAAACAGTACCCGAACAAAAATATCATTTGAACTAGCAGAAAAGAGACTTTCCGCTGACGTGGTTAATTTTTCAAGCTCCAACTCATCCGTAAAAAAAGGTGAAACCCTTATTGATACGGTAAACAATATATTAGCAATGAAAGTGGATATGGTGGTAATGAGACATCCTGTACCAGGAGCACATCAATTTCTTTCTCGTCACATAGATGCCAATATAATCAATGCGGGAGACGGAACACACGAGCATCCAACCCAAGCGTTACTCGACGCATTTTCTATACGGGAATCCTTGGGTGATTTGAAAGACAAAAAGATAGCTATAATCGGAGACATTCTTCACTCTAGAGTAGCACTAAGTAATATTTACTGCTTACAAAAACTTGGGGCCAAAGTTACCGTTTGTGGACCACCTACCTTATTACCAAAGCACATAGGAAGTCTTGGCGTGGAGGTAAGTCATAATCTACAGGAAACATTAGAATGGTGTGATTGCGCCAATATGTTACGGATACAACTGGAGAGGCAAGAAGATAAATATTTTCCTAGTCTTCGAGAGTATTCACTACAATATGGAATCACGATGCCAATGCTAAAGAATCTCAAAAAAGAAATAATCTTGATGCACCCAGGACCAATCAACAGAGGAGTAGAAATCACAAGTGAAGTAGCAGATTCTGAGCAGAGTATCATACTTAATCAAGTAGAAAATGGAGTTGCTATCAGAATGGCAATCCTGTATCTGCTCGCTGGAAAACCAAACAGCTAAAAGGTGAAAAGTAAGGTCTACATTCTTTATACTGGCGGAACCTTTGGTATGAAAAATACTGGAGGAAATGGATTGCAACCCAGTACATGGGAAGAAATTATAGATTATCTACCAGCGATAAAAAATCAAACTTTCTTTCATTACTTCTCAGAGATCAACTTTACATTCGAAACCCTAGAGCCTGTTATTGACTCTTCTGACATAACACCTGAAATATGGGAACGAATTGCACACAAAGTAAAAGATAATTACGAAAATCATGACGGTTTTATAATCCTTCATGGCACCGATACCCTAGCCTATACTGCCTCTGCACTCAGTTTTATTTTTCAAAATTTAACAAAACCAGTTGTTCTTACTGGAGCTCAGTTACCTATTTTTCATCCCCGTACTGATGGTATTGTAAACTTAAGTAACGCTATTTATATTGCAGGTTACAAGAGCTTTGACTTAGTACGTATACCCGAAGTATGTATTTGCTTTAATGATGATGTATTACGAGGAAATCGGGCAGTAAAAACAAGTACCAATGACTTTGAAGGCTTTAGCTCTCCTAATTTTCAGAATCTGGCTAACTTAGAACAACATATCTTGGTTAACGAACATTTACTATATCGTACATCCACGGAGGAGAAATTTGGATTAAAAACGAAATTTAGTGATAGTGTAGTAAACGTCACTGTATTCCCCGGTTATAATCCAAAGCAACTGATAGAACTGGTGAAAAGTAAAAAAATAGAAGGTATCGTTCTCAAGACCTTTGGAGCAGGAAATTTGCCCACGAGCGAAAGTTGGCATACGCTAATTTCCGAATGCGAATCTACCAATACGCTCATACTTGCAACAACACAATGTCCAAACGGCAAAATAGAACTTGGGCAATACGAAAGCAGTAAGGTGTTAAATAATAGCATTGTAACAGACGGAAAAGACATCACATCTGAAGCTGCGTTAACCAAACTAATGTGGGTAATAGGCAACTTTAACATACCCGAAAGACGCGCTATACTCTCTCAAAATTTAAGAGGGGAAATTACATAACTTAGATTGCTGATTATCAGCAATTTACAATTGAAAGTATGTGAATTTAATGTGGATATGTACACCGCGAACTATGCCGTCTAAAACCCCCTAAAATCGTACTTTCACGCTTTAATTTTAACATTATTATGAGCGAAGAAAACAAAAGTTACGGTGCCGATAGTATCCAAGCCTTAGAGGGCATGGAGCACGTACGTAAGCGTCCTTCCATGTACATCGGAGATGTAGGAGTGAGAGGACTGCACCACTTAGTTTACGAGGTGGTAGATAACTCTATAGATGAAGCAATGGCAGGCTATTGCACCAAGATAGACGTATGGATAAATGAAAATGGTTCTGTCTCCGTTAAAGACGATGGTAGAGGTATTCCAGTTGCTATACATAAAAAAGAAGGAGTATCTGCTCTTGAAGTTGTTATGACAAAAATTGGTGCAGGCGGAAAATTTGACAAAGATTCTTATAAAGTATCAGGAGGACTTCACGGTGTAGGCGTATCTTGTGTGAATGCGCTATCCATAGATCTGAAAGCAACTGTTTATAGGGATGGAAGAGAATATGAACAGGAGTATAGCCAAGGTAAAATAAAATATGCCGTAAGAGAAGTAGGCCCATCCGATGACCAAGGAACTATGGTTACGTTCTTACCAGATCCCGAAATATTTACACAAACTACAGAATTTACTTATGATACACTTTCATTGCGTATGCGTGAATTGTCCTTCTTAAATAAGGGCATAGAGATGAGTATTACCGACAAACGTCAAAAAGATGATAATGGAGAGTTTGTAAGAGACGATTTTAAAAGTACAGAAGGATTAAGTGAATTTGTTCGCTACCTTGACGCTACTCGTTCACCCATCATGTCAAACGTAATTGCAATGGAAGGTGAAAAGAACGGAATACCTGTTGAAGTTGCTATGATATACAATAACTCATACAGTGAAAACTTGCACTCGTATGTTAATAATATTAATACCCACGAGGGAGGAACACACCTTGCCGGTTTTAGAAGAGGATTAACCACTACTCTCAAAAAGTATGCAGATGAGTCTGGACTCTTACAAAAAGTAAAATACGAAATAGCTGGCGATGACTTCAGAGAAGGGTTAACGGCAATAATTTCGGTTAAAGTGGCTGAACCTCAGTTTGAAGGACAGACTAAAACTAAATTAGGTAATAGAGAAGTAACAGCAGCGGTAAGTCAAGCGGTTACCGACATGCTCACCAACTATCTAGAAGAAAATCCAAACGAGGCCAAAATTATAGTGCAAAAGGTAATGCTTGCTGCCCAAGCAAGACACGCTGCGGCTAAAGCACGTGAAATGGTTCAGCGAAAAACACCTATGGGTGGAGCTGGACTTCCAGGTAAACTGTCAGATTGCTCTGAAAAAGATCCTGCCATTTGTGAGCTATATCTTGTAGAGGGTGATTCTGCAGGAGGAACAGCTAAACAAGGTAGAGACAGAAATTACCAAGCCATTTTGCCACTTAGGGGTAAAATTCTAAATGTAGAAAAAGCATTAGAACACCGGATATATGACAATGAGGAGATAAAAAATATGTTTACTGCATTGGGTGTAACCATCGGTACCGAAGAAGATGCACGCGAGCTAAATACAGCCAAGCTAAGATACCACAAAATTGTAATCATGACAGATGCGGATGTCGACGGTAGCCATATTCGTACACTTATTCTTACATTGGTTTTTAGATACATGAAAGCGCTTATTGAGCAAGGTTTCCTATACATTGCTACGCCACCATTATACCAAGTGAAAAAAGGCAACAAAGCAGAGTACTGCTGGAGTGATTCAGAAAGAGATGTTTTAGTACGCGATATGGGCGGAGACAATCCTGATAGTGTAAAAATACAACGTTATAAGGGTCTTGGAGAGATGAACGCTGAACAACTTTGGGAAACAACAATGGATCCTGAGAGGAGAACGTTAAAACTAGTAACACTAGATAATGCAGCTGAAGCGGACAGAGTTTTCTCTATGCTAATGGGCGATGAAGTGCCACCACGTAGAGAATTTATAGAAGCAAATGCGAAATACGCAAGAATAGACGCATAAGCACAGTCACAGCCCATAAAAAAGCCCATCTTAATTAATTAAGATGGGCTTTTTTATAAGATATTTACTGAGGTAAAACTATTTATCTCTATCTAGCTAAAATTTCTGCCAATTGAATCAACTCTTTAGAAACAGACTTCTTTCCATTAATAGCTAGATCAAAAGCGGTATAAGATACTTGATCATTTATTATACCTACGGTTATAGACTTTTGTCCATCTATCAGCGCTTTTACGGCCTCAGATCCTAACCTAGAAGCTAAAATTCTATCTCTAGCACTTGGGCTACCGCCCCTTTGCACATGGCCTAGTATGGTACTTCTTATTTTTAAATCTGGATAAATATCAGCTAATTTTTTTTCTAAAATTAAAGCTCCACCTTGCTCATCACCTTCTGCTACCACTATAATCGAAAAAGATTTTTGTCGTTTTCCTTCTCTACTAAAGTGCTTTATAACTTTATCCCAATCTTCTATATCTTCAGGTATGAGAGCCCCCTCTGCACCACCAGCAATGGCAACATCTAAGGCGATAAATCCGCTATCTCTGCCCATAACTTCTACAATAAAAACACGCTCATGCGAGTGCGCCGTATCTCTTATTTTATCAATAGCATCCAAAGCCGTATTTATTGCGGTATCGTAACCAATCGTGTAATCAGTCCCGTATAAGTCGTTATCTATAGTACCCGGCAATCCAATACAAGGAATTCCATATTCCTCTGTAAATATTTTAGCACCTGTATATGAGCCATTACCACCTATGCACACTAGCGCATCAATTCCATTTGCTATTACGTTATCATAGGCTTTTTTTCTGCCTTCAGGCGTCATAAATTCTGCGCTACGTGCTGTTTTTAAAAATGTACCTCCACGCTGAATCAGATTAGCTACAGATTGTCTATCAAGGTCTATGATCTCTCCCGATATCATACCCTCATATCCTCTCATTATTCCTTTTACGTTTAAACCATGATATATGGCCGTACGCACTACAGCTCTTACACATGCGTTCATACCTGGGGCATCGCCTCCACTGGTATATACTCCTATTGTTTTCAAACTATTATTAGTTAATGTTATTATGGTGTAAAAATAAAAAAGGTCTTGCAATCGCAAGACCTTTCGTAATATTATTAGTACACAAGTTACCGATTGTTATTGTTGTATCTTGTATACGAATTGAGCAAATTCTTTAGGCGCTACTGTTTTGTCCAACGCTGTAATTAAAACTGCTGCAAATTTGGTAGATGTTCCTTTTATGTTAACTAGGTAAGCATCTCCTTCCTTTAAGTCGATCACAGAAGTTTCACCTGTTGCTGCTGCCCATGCTGCAACTATTGTAGCATCATTAGTAATAGAATTCCACTTATCAGCTGACATTTTTTTGAATGTAGATCCATTTCTGGAAGTCCATCTACCTGGCCATTTTTCACCAGCCTCCGTAGAATCTTGTATATCTTTCTGAGAATTCGGATCATTGTACGCCATTGGACCTTGGCCCAAGTAATAGGCTCCTAAAAATCCTGTTGGAGCTCTAAAGTTATATACTCTGAAAAAATCACCATTATTATCGACTGTTAAATCTATTAACTCTAATCCTGGATCACCAATATTCGTAATGGTTATCGTTTTAGAGGTAGAATTACCACTTTTGTCTGCAACCGTAAATGTATAAATTTCAGTTCCTACGCTAGCTTCTGTTACACCCTTGTATTCATATATTGCAAGCGTATTACCACTTAATTCTTCTTCTTTTTCTATAACTGCAGCACCACCATTTACGGCTTTAGTTATGGTTAATGTACTTAATGTTGAACTATGAGTTGCAGTAAGACCTATAGTGAAATCTGTACTTGCAGCTAATGCAGAGTTAGCCGAAACGTACTTAGCATCCGCTAAAAAATTTACTATTGGTTTTGGAGCTTCTACAGTTTCAGGTCCACAATTGCTTAAAAATATTGCCCCAACAGACACTAGAGCAATCAGAGATAAAAATTTAATTTTTTTCATATTATATTATGTTTTGAACTTCAAATATAGATGCATAATTTTTCTTTTTAATGAAAAAAATAATTCTTATTCTTTTATTGCTTTCAACGAAACGCTACGACTGATCTTAGATTTAATTCAGCTATACCCTCAGTAATAGTTGGCATGGGCTTTGCCCATTCAAGGGTTCCACTCATAAAAATGATTATGCGTGACAATTTGACAAAAAATGACATTTGATAATAGATTTAAACTGACTAACGAGTTTATGAATGATGAGGATGGTTCAGAGATCATATCTGTAATAGCAGATAGTGATTTTGAAGATGATACCAATAGTGATTATCCCACGAATCTGCCATTATTGCCGCTTCGCAACACCGTTTTGTTTCCTGGAATTGTATTCCCTATAACGGTAGGTAGAGATAAGTCCATCAAATTGATTCAAGATTCATATAAAAAAGATAAAATAATAGGAGTTGTTACGCAGAAAGATCAAAGTATTGAATCTCCAACTGCTGCAGATTTGTACTCAACGGGTACACTTGGCGTTATTCTGAAAATGCTTAAAATGCCCGATGGCAACATTACTGTTATTATACAAGGTAAGCGGAAGTTTGAACTAACAGAAATAACACAAGAAGAGCCTTATTTTAGGGGAGACATTGTAGCTATTACAGACGGAAAAGCAACCAAAACCAAAGAATCAAAAGCAACCATAGACAGTATACGCGAGCTCGCATCACGAATTGTGGAGGAATCTCCTAACATACCATCCGAAGCTAACTTTGCATTAAAGAATATTAATTCTCCTAACTTTTTAATCAACTTTATTTCTTCTAACCTTAATGTTTCAGTTGACGAAAAGCAAGAATTACTAGAACTCCCCAACTTTAAGAAAAAAGCCAATAGAGTTCTGCATTATTTGAATAAAGAGTTGCAAATGCTCGAACTCAAAAACAAGATTCAAAGCAAGGTGAAGGTAGATCTAGACCAGCAACAAAAAGAATACTTTTTACAACAACAAATAAGGGCTATACAAGAAGAATTAGGTCACGACTCCCCAGATCAAGAAATTGAAAGCTTGCGCATGAGGGGTAGAAAGAAAAAATGGAATGACAAAGTGAGTAAGGCTTTCAATAAAGAACTCGACAGGCTAATGCGCATGAATCCCGCTACACCGGATTACTCGGTGAGTTTAAATTATGCAGAACTGCTTTTAGAACTGCCTTGGGATAAATACAGCAAAGATAGCTTCAACCTAAAACGAGCTAAAAAAGTCTTAGATGCAGATCATTTCGGATTAGAAAAAGTAAAAGAAAGAATCCTAGAATATCTAGCTGTTCTCAAACTAAAAGGCGATATGAAAAGTCCTATATTGTGCTTGTATGGCCCTCCGGGAGTTGGAAAAACATCCCTTGGCAAATCAATAGCCAAAGCCATGGATAGAGAATATGTTAGAATGAGTTTAGGTGGTTTGCACGATGAATCTGAATTAAGAGGACATCGTAAAACTTATATCGGGGCGATGCCCGGACGTATTATTCAATCCATCAAGAAAGCAGGCACCAGTAACCCAATTTTTGTACTTGACGAGATTGATAAAATTGGTAATGATTTTAGAGGTGACCCATCGTCTGCTTTACTAGAGGTGCTAGACCCAGAACAAAATAGTGCATTTCATGACAACTACGTGGATCTAGACTACGATCTTAGTAAAGTGCTTTTTATAGCAACAGCAAATAGACTAGATACTATTCAACCTGCCTTACGGGACCGTATGGAAATCATTGACATTACAGGTTATACTATAGAAGAGAAGATCGGAATTGCCAAAAAGCACCTGATCCCAAAACAGAAAAAAGAGCATGGCTTAACTCCTTTACAACTAAAACTTACCGATAAAACAATCGAAAAAGTAATAGATGAGTATACACGAGAAAGTGGTGTGAGAACCCTGGATAAACGTCTGGCTAAAATATGCAGATGGCAAGCAAAGGAAATAGTCTACGAAAATAATCCTGACGCTATTATTACTGCAGTTAATATAGAAACCATTCTCGGAACCGATAAAATCGAAAAAGATCTTTACGAAAATAACGATGTCGCAGGGGTTGTTACTGGTCTCGCTTGGACAAGTGTAGGAGGCGACATATTATTTGTAGAGAGTTCATTGACAAAAGGAAAAGGAAAACTAACCTTAACAGGTCAACTTGGTGATGTAATGAAAGAAAGTGCGATAAATGCAACTACTTGGTTAAAGGCAAACGCAGAGACATACCAAATTAATCC
>JAFMCI010000083.1 GCA_017857855.1 Bacteroidia bacterium
ATCAACTGCTACCCTAACGCTATTCATATTGGAAAATTCAATTTTAAAAACCAAGATCTGGAAACAGAAATCTTCTCCTGAACGAACACTCGTAGATGTGCTTACCCAGGAATTAAATGCACCTGAAATAATCGCTAAAATGCTAGTGCAGCGAGGTATTGATTCTTCAGACAAGGTCAAAAAATTCTTCAATCCTAGAATTGGCGATATGCATGATCCTTTCTTGATGAAGGATATGGACAAGGCTATTGAACGCATTCAAACTGCACAGGAACAGAAAGAAGGCGTTTTAATCTTTGGAGACTACGATGTAGATGGGACCACTTCCGTAGCCTTAGCGTATTCTTTTTTTAAGGATAAATTTGACAAAATAGATTACTACATCCCCGACCGATACAAGGAAGGTTATGGTATAAGTAATGACGGTATCGACTACGCTAAGGCAAATGGCTTAAGCTTAATCATAGCCTTAGATTGTGGTATTCGCTCGATTGACAAGATAGATTATGCAACTTCAATGGGAATAGATTTTATTATCTGTGACCACCACTTGCCTGGCGCAGAGATTCCAAAAGCGGTTGCAGTTTTAGATCCTAAGCGAAGTGATTGCGAATATCCATTCAAAGAATTGGCAGGATGCGGAATCGGATTAAAACTAGCACAAGCATATAGTCAGGTAAACGACTTGGACGAGCGCGAATATTTACAATACCTAGATTATGCCACCCTTAGTATTGCGAGTGACATAGTGCCGATTGTGGACGAAAATAGAATTATCGCCCATTTTGGATTAAAAATAATAAATCAACAACCTAGGATTGGATTGCGCAAACTCAAGGAGATTTCAATTAACAAAGACGAACTCACTATCGGAGATTTAGTGTTTTATATAGGACCTCGTATAAACGCCGCTGGTCGTATGGACGATGCTAAAAGTGCAGTTAAAATGCTTATAGCTTCTGACGAAGCGACAGCCGACGAATACGCTAATGAGCTACAAACACAAAATGCCAGTCGAAAGCTTGTAGATCAAAAAATTACCGCAGATTTTCAGGAAATTATTGCTAAAAACCCAGCATTGCTAGATCGTAAAACGCATGTATTTTACAAAGAAGATTGGCATAAAGGAGTTGTTGGTATTGCGGCGAGCAGAGCTATTGAGTTATACTACCGGCCTACTATTATACTCACCAAAAGCGGGGAAGGTATTTTAGCCGGGAGTGCGCGAAGTATAAGCGGTTTTGATGTGCATGCTGCATTGGAAAAATGCAGTGAACATTTAATTCAGTTTGGCGGGCACATGTATGCCGCAGGAATGACACTAAAGGCTGAAAATCTTGATGCGTTTCGGGAAGCATTTGAAAAAGTGGGTGAAGAAATGCTTGATGAGGAAATGCTGACCCCAAAAGTTTACTACGATGCTGAACTTGATGCAAACGAGGTAGATATGAAATTCTTAAACATCCTTAACAAAATGGCTCCTTTCGGCCCGGGGAATATGACACCCGTTTTTTACGCTAAAAACTTAAAAGATGATGGGACGGGTAAAATAATAGGTCAGACACAAGAGCATATTAGATTAAACATAAAGCGCTCCAAAGATGCAATAGCAGCCGTTGGATTTGGCATGGCTTCTCAATTTGCTGACATAAAAAAAGCAGACTCTTTTGAAGCCTGCTTTCAGATTAACGAAAATGTCTTTCGTAACGTATCATCTCTTCAACTGATGTTGAAGGACATTAGAATTACCAAGGATGTCTAATATGTTGTCTTTTAGTTAGGCTAATATCGTATGCTAAATAACCCATTAATGCCATATTAGTAGCTTTACCAAGTCTATCGTCTTTGTAAATATTAAGCATACCGAAATTAGATCGGGCTCCGACGATAAGTCTTTTTCCGTTTTCACCGAGATTAAAATTGACTCCGATACCTGCAGTGATGCCTACATCTATACTACGTGGAGTTAAATCTGCGGCTACAATGGAATCAGCAGTACCAATATACGGAGCGATTACATCTGGATTATTATACGAAACTACACTTAACCCGTAGGCAAAATACGGTCCTCCCTCAAGAAAAAAGTACGATTTTGGCTGGCTAACTCTATACGGAATAAGTTGTTTCTTTTTGAAAGGCATCATATATTGAATCGTGATTGGAATTTGCACATATGAACCACCACCTGCTAGCATAATTGTAAATCCATCTCCATCTATTTGATTGGTTGGATAGAGCATAGCTCTAGAATCAAAAAGAATGTCACCTTCCATAATCAATTTCTTATAGATTTGGTGCTTATAGCCCAAACCAGCTAAGATACCCACTCCTGAAGTAGCTCCCTCATATCCTTGCGCCATTGATAGACCAGCACCACCCTTTACTTGCAACCATTGTTGAGCATTACTCTGAACTGAAAAACCAGTTATAATAAGTAGGCTTAAAAGTATTTTTTTCATCTTTAGTTTTAATTAATTCGACAAATATAATTGAAAACACATATTTGCTATTCATTAGACATTACTTTTGAACTATAAATGCGTTTAAGGGCCGAGAATCTTATAAAACAATACAAAAAACGGAAGGTGGTAAATGATATGTCACTTGAAGTAGAACAAGGTGAAATCGTTGGTTTACTTGGTCCGAATGGTGCAGGAAAAACAACTACTTTTTATATGGTAGTAGGGTTAGTAAAACCCGATGCTGGAAGAGTTTTTTTGGATGACGAGGACATAACCAGTAAAGCCATGTATCAACGTGCTCAACGTGGGGTAGGCTATTTGCCACAAGAGGCTTCTGTTTTCAGAGATTTAACCGTTGAGGATAACATACGTGCAGTACTCGAAATGACCAACAAAAGCGTAGAAGAACAACGAGATAAAACAGAATCTCTTATCGCTGAGTTTGGATTAGAGAAAGTGCGAAAAAACTTGGGTAAGGTGCTTAGCGGTGGTGAGCGCAGAAGATGTGAAATAGCGAGAGCCTTGGCTACCGATCCCAAATTTGTTTTACTTGATGAACCATTTGCAGGCGTAGATCCTATTGCTGTGGAAGACATTCAAGAAATAGTGCAAAAACTGGTTACCAAAAATATTGGTGTACTTATAACCGACCACGATGTACACGCTACGTTAAGCTTAGTAAATAGAGCTTACTTGCTTTTTGAAGGTAGATTACTTAAAAAAGGAACGGCAAAAGAACTAGCTGAAGACGAAATGGTGCGTAAAGTATATTTGGGCAAAAACTTTGAATTGCGTTAGGAAATACTAACCAAAAAGATTCAAATTACAAAAGCACTCTATTCTCAAAACATTCGTTTCTTAACATCCCTTCCCATTCCCAGGCTTCTTCATATATTTTTCCATGCCTTGGTTGTTTGGGTTACCGTGTTTTTTGATAAACTTATCTGCTTTACCTTTATACCTTTTCTTGCCGGGGGACGCTTTGCTGAGTAAGGTATTGATTAGCCCTGCTTGAGCTGTTCCATGCAATCTATCACGAATCCATTGTTGGTTTTCTGGCTTATACCAAAAGAAAAAGCGGTGTTGATTTTCTTTGTCTTTTTTCGTTTTAGGGACGTAATATTCTTCTAGTCTGTAAGGATGATATCCAGAATAGTAGATAACCGTAGCCACCGTCATAGGCGTGGGTGTAAAGTCTTGTACTTGCTCCAGCTGAAAACCCATTTCTTTGGTCTCTGCGGCTAAATTTGCCATATCTTCTTCCTTACATGCAGGATGACTAGAGATGAAGTAAGGTATCAGTTTTTGGTTTAGGTTAAACTTCTGGTCTATCTTGTCATACATCTTCTTGAAACTATGAAAATGCTCAAACTTCGGCTTTCTCATTATTTTAAGCGTATCATCCGATGTGTGCTCTGGAGCTACTTTTAATCGACCGGAAACGTGTCGCGTTTGAAGCTGCTCCATGTATTCCAGCATATCTTTTTCATCTCCTTTTTTATTGTAGGATTTGGTTAGCAAGTCGTAACGAATTCCAGAACCCACAAATGCTTTTTTGATTTTTGGATGAGCATCTATTTTTCTATACAAGTCTGTCATGGGTTTATGACTAGTTTCTAAGTTATCACAAACCACGGGATGTATGCAACTTGGGGTATTACACCTGTCACAAATAGACTGGTCTTTACCCTTCATTTGGTACATATTGGCACTTGGGCCAGCAATATCACTCAAATAGCCTTTAAAATCTGGCATCTCAGTTACTTGCTCCACTTCTCTCATGATAGACTCTTCAGAACGACTGGCAATAAACTTACCTTGATGCGCCGAAATGGTACAAAAACTACACCCACCAAAACATCCTCTGTGTGTGTTGATAGAGAACTTAATCATTTCATACGCAGGAATAGGTCCTTTCTTATTGTATTTAGGATGAGGCAATCGTGTATAAGGAAGGTCAAACGCAAAATCTATTTCTGCTTCCGTCATTGTTTCAAAGGGCGGATTAATGATCAGATTTTTGTCGTAGGTATTTTGAATGATGCGTTTTGCTTGTACGCTATTACTTTCTTGCTCTACATGTTTAAAGTTAGATGCGTAGGCTTTTTTGTCCTCCAAACAAACTTCGTGTGCGTTGAGTTCAATGTCTTTCCAATGCTTGTTCTTAGGAACTCCATCTTCTACTGGTCGCTGATAAGCAGTTTGCTTTACCATAGTAAGCTGATGAAACGGCACACCTTTTTTAAGTAGTTGTAAGATTTCGCGCAAAGGTTTTTCACCCATACCATATACCAAGAGATCTGCTTTACTCGTCTCTAAGATATTGGGCATTAGCTCGTCTTTCCAATAGTCGTAATGTGTAACCCTACGCAAAGATGCTTCAATACCTCCTGCTAAAACAGGAGTATCGGGATATAAATCTTTCAGAATTTTACAATAAACCGTAAGTGCATAATCCGGACGAAGCGTATTTAACCCTCCTGGCGAATAAGCATCTGTGGCTCTTCGTCGCATACGAGCTGTATAGTGATTCACCATAGAATCCATATTACCAGAAGTCACTGCAAAAAATAATTTTGGTGCACCTAATTTTTTAAAATCACGTAAATCATCTTGCCAATTAGGTTGTGGAATAATTGCTACACGAAGTCCTTCGCTCTGAATAATACGTCCTATAACAGCCGCTCCAAAAGCGGGATGGTCTATATAGGCATCGCCAGTAATCAGAATTACATCGAGTTCACCCCAGCCCCTATCTTCTACCTCTTTTTTAGTAATGGGCAGCCAGGCGGATAATGGTCGTTGCGTGATAGACATGATTTTGTGTGCAAAGGTAACGTTTTGAGTATACTAAGTGTTTTCTTATAAAAACACAACTATACAAGCTTAAAAAGTACCTCGATCAGTGTGTACACTTTAATAAATGGCTAAGGAGAGGAGTTTA
>JAFMCI010000084.1 GCA_017857855.1 Bacteroidia bacterium
TCTAGTATTCTAATTACCTCTTCTGATGTAGGTGCTTGTGCGTATACTCTAAGAATTGGTTCTGTGCCACTTGGGCGTATCATTACCCAGTTATCGTCATTTAGTAAAAATTTAAAACCATCTATGGTTTCATGTCCTGTTACCGTATAATCTCCAAATTGGGCATAATCTTTTGAGTTACACATTTGAATAATCGCTAACTTTTGTTCTTCTGGAACATGTAAGTCATATCTATCCATGGCAAATGAACCTGTGATTTCATATACTTCCTGTATGAGTTCGCTCAAGGTCTTTCCTGTTTTTGCCATGTACTCCCAAAGGATAAGACCCATCCAAATGCCGTCACGTTCTGGAATGTGTGTGCTTACAGCTATTCCGCCACTTTCTTCACCTCCGAGCAAGGCATCATTTTCAATCATCTCTTTACAGATGTATTTAAAGCCTATTTTGGTTACGGTGTTTTCTAATCCATAATGATCGCAAAGGGTTTTAATTTTAGATGTACAGCTAAAGCTCGTATACACATTGCCTTTTACGCCTTTCATTTCTACTAGGTACCTAATTAGCAATAAAATTATATGATGCGAATCTACAAAATCTCCATTTTCGTCAAATAATCCAATCCTGTCAGCATCTCCATCTGTAGCGAGACCACATGATATGTCACTATTTCGTATATGCTCTGCAAAAGGTTTTAAGTTACGTGCAATTGGCTCCGGTGCCTGCCCCATAAAACTAGGGTTGTATTCTGCATGCATTAAATAGGTGTCTGGTAATAATCTTCGTATTACATTTTGACCAGCACCATACATGGCATCGTAACCAAATTTGATTCCACTGTTTTTGATAGCTTCGATATCAAAATTAGCTTCTACATGGTCAATATATTCTTGCTCCATGTCAATAATTTCAACCAAGTGACTCTTTTTAAGTTCTTCCATAGGAAGGATTTTTACTTGGTGACTTTCCGGTATCAAGATTTCAACTGCATCAATTTCGTCTTGTATAGCAGGGCCTCCGTAATGTGCTTTGATTTTAAAGCCGTTGTAACTTGGAGGATTATGACTTGCCGTAATTACTATTCCAGCATATGCTTTGTGTTTTAAGGTAGAAAGTGAAACCATTGGAGTGGATACAAAACCTTCCGAAGTATACACTTTTATGCCTTCATTGATAAATACAGAGATTGTTGTTTCGGTAAACAATTTACCTGCAAATCTGCAATCGTAACCTACCACCGCACTGTGGTTGTCCGAAGTATTTTTAATCCATTGTGCAGTAGCGTATGCCACTCGAGCGACATTATCGGTTGTGTATTCTTGCGCTATTATAGCTCTCCAGCCATCCGTTCCAAATTTAATTTTAGTCATTTCTATTGTGTTATTTGATTCCAAGGGTTTATAAAGAGGGCCTTGTAGTATGATTCTGATTGTTGAGGGATTATATCTTGTGTGTTGATTAGCTCTATTAAAAATGTAAATCTTTTCTCGCTTAGATATTCTTCTAATGATTGCAAATTTATTTTAATTCCTAATTCTTCTAGTTGTTTTGACGATAAAATAATTGTGTGGTTATCAATTGTAAGTTCAATAGATTGCAGCTCTTGAAATGGGATATTTTTGTATTGGCTCCATTTCTCAAGAATACTAATTTGATCTATTTCCCAAGGTACAAAGAGGATTGTTTGGAAATGATCTGATAATGAATTATTTAGAACAGCTTGTTTGTTATTGTTTATGCTTTCGTTGAAAATGTTATAGAAGTTTTTGTTCTCAATATTGGAGTTAATACTGGGTGCTAAAACGCTGTACTTGATGTTTTTAACGGGTATAATTTTAGCTAACTCTCTATTGATATTTGGATCTTCAATAGCTTGATATTGGAGTTGTAATGAGGCTTTGGGATTGGTTCTGAAATTATTATTTCCTAATTGTACTAGATGGAAATTATATTTTTTGCTTTGCAAAGCATTCCAATAGCTGAGCTCTGACGAACCGTTTGCATTAGCAGGAATTATGGAGTTTTTTAGCAGATTAGAGATATCTTGAATATCTACATATCCGTAGTTAATCTTTTTACCTGCTTTGGTGATCCCTGTAAATGAAAATCCTTTAAGCTCAGAGGTGAATGTTTTATTGAATATTTCCCAGTATTCATGTACGAATAAATCATTACTACTCACAAAAGGGAGTAGTGCGTTTCGTTCTAAGGCCATGAAGTCTTGGGAACTTACAATTTTTTTTTTATCACTGCCTTGCCAGAGGGCTAGATCTCCTGTGAGTAATTTAGGGTAGATTAGTTCCTGAAGAGCTTTAACAATATTAAAACCAATACTGTCATGTTGCTTAATTGCGGAGATATGAAGGAGTGCAGGAGTACTTGTATAACTTTTTGGCAGTTTAGCTGCATCACTAAAAGTTAAAAAACAGATTCCGAGAATAATTCCGTAACTACGTAAACGCATTTTCGCCAGTTATTTCCATGCCCAATATCAGCAAGTGTATGTCGTGAGTACCTTCATAGGTAACAACACTCTCTAGGTTCATCATGTGTCGCATCATCGGATATTCTCCTGTTATTCCCATACCACCGTGCATTTGTCTAGCTTCTCTAGCTACATTTATAGCCATTTCTACACTATTTCTTTTGGCTAATGATATTTGTGATGGAGTAGCTTTTCCAGCATTCATTAGGTTTCCAAGTCTCCAGCATATTAATTGTGCTTTGGTAATTTCGGTCAGCATTTCTGCTAATTTTTTTTGTTGTAGTTGAAATCCTCCAATAGGTTTTCCAAATTGTTTTCTTTCGGCTGCGTATCTTCTGGCACTTTCGTAACAGTCCATTGCCGCACCAATTGCTCCCCAGCTTATTCCATATCTCGCAGAGTTAAGACAAGTTAATGGTCCTTTTAAACCTTTCACGCCGGGTAAAATGTTTGATTTTGGTATTCGTACATTGTCAAAAACCAATTCGCCTGTAATGCTTGCTCTTAAACTCCATTTACCGTGCGTAGTTGGGGTGGAAAATCCGTCCATTCCTCTTTCTACTATAACGCCGTGAATGGTACCTTCTTCGTTTTTAGCCCAAACAACAGCTATGTCTGCTTGTGGCGCATTGCTGATCCACATTTTTGCACCATTTAAGATAATGTCTTCGCCATCTTCTTTGAAGTGAGTGGTCATTCCGCTCGGGTCGCTACCATGATCGGGTTCAGTTAAACCAAAACAACCCAGCATATCTCCAGATGCGAGCTTTGGTAAGAATTTTCTTTTTTGCTCTTCACTACCAAATTTATGAATAGGATACATGACTAAAGAGCCTTGTACACTGGCAGTAGAGCGAATGCCACTGTCACATCGCTCTAATTCTTGCATTGCAATGCCATAGCTTATATAATCTAATCCGCCACCGCCATATTCGGCAGGTATTTGTGGACCAAAGCATCCAACTTCACCCAGTTGTTTAATAATGTGAGATGGGAAATAGTTATTTTCTGCACACGCCTCAATAATTGGAGATAGTTCTCTTTTAACATAATTGCGCACACTGTCGCGCACGAGCAGATGTTCTTCGGTTAGAAGATCATCCATATTGTAAAAGTCTGGATGCGAGAATTGATCTTGTCCTTTCTTTGCTTCTTTGAGGGAATTTATTTCTTCTAAGGTCATTTTGGTTTATAAAACTATGTTTGCAAATGTAAAATTTAATGTCAAGATAGGACCGATATGAGCAGTAGTTTAGAAACAATTCTAAGTATAGATAATATTAGAGTTAAAGCACACCATGGCTGGTACGAGAGTGAACGAAAAATAGGTGGATTCTATTCCATTTCTATACAAGTGTTTTCCACGATACAAGAATCTCAATCCTTTGATGATATGGATCATAGCATCAATTATGAAGAAATACATGAGACGGTGATTACGGTTATGAAAGATGAGTTCAAATTAATAGAACAATGTTGTAAGGTTCTTTTTGTTCGATTAAAGCAGCTCAAACCTACTGAAATATGGCAAGTACATTTAATCAAAGAAGATGTGCCTATAAAACATGTAGGGAGTACTTCTTTCTGTATTAAGGGGTAGAACCTATTGAGCGTAAAAAAAAATAGATTGGTCCATATACTATTCTTTAGCTTGAGCTAATCAGGCTTAAAAGTATATTTTCGCACCTTTAATTTTTAATAAAATAAAATGGGAACATTGATAATGGCAGGTCAGCTTATTCTGGCCTTAGCAATATTGGTATCGCTGCACGAATGGGGACATTATATTGCAGCACGTACGTTTGGTATTCGTGTAGAAAAATTCTTTATCTTTTTCGATGCTTGGGGCACTAAGCTTTTTAGTAAAAAGATTGGAGATACTGAATGGGGTATCGGATGGTTGCCATTAGGTGGGTATGTAAAAATAAGCGGTATGATTGACGAAAGTTTGGATCAAGAGCAACTCGCTTCAGAACCAGAAGATCATGAGTTTAGAAGTAAACCTGCCTGGCAAAGACTTATCGTCATGATAGGAGGTGTTACTGTAAACTTTATCCTAGGGGTATTAATCTTTGGCCTTTCTATTTTTTATTATGGTACTACAGCTTTGCCAAATGCAGCCGTAATGGAAAAAGGTGGGGTGATTGTTGCTGAAATAGGGGAGAATGCTGGTCTCAAAACAGGAGATAAAATTGTTGCTGTAAACGGTAAGAATGCAGAGAATTTCTTGGACTTATTCGATCCGGTAAATTATATCAGAGAAGGTCTTACGTATACGCTGATACGCGATGGTCAAGAATTAAATATTCAAATTGAAGACAGCGTGCGCAAGAAAGTTCTTGAAAGTAGAGGAGATATTAGATTATTTGATTTCAGACGAACAGCAGAAGTTGGCGATTTTAGTCATTTTGAAGATCCAACAATGAGTAATGCATACAATGCTGGTTTGCGACAAAATGATGTCATTATTGCTATTGATACTACGTCGATTACATTTTATGATGAGATAAAAAGTTTGCTAGCACCTCATAAAGGAGATACTGCTGAACTGACGATTATGAGAGCAGGAGCTAAGATGAATCTTGCAGTAGCCGTAGACACGGCAGGTGTTATTAATCTTCCATACGCCTTTTACGCCCAATATGAAGAGGATACCGTTCATCAAAATTATGGATTCTTTGAATCCTTTCCAAGAGGTTATAACAAAGGTATTAATACCCTAAAAGTGAATATTATCGCTTTTGGCGAAATGTTCAAAGGAAAGCTTAACCCTGTTAAATCGGTAAGTGGCCCAGTAGGCATTGCTAAAATATTTGGATCAGAGTGGATTTGGCAGCGTTTCTGGGAGTT
>JAFMCI010000085.1 GCA_017857855.1 Bacteroidia bacterium
TATTCGGCAATAAGTATAGGTATCGCCACCGAGCCTCCCGAAACGGTTTAAAAACTTCGTTTTTATCTTGTCATCTTCAGGTAATGGATTATTCCATTTACCCAAGGTGACCTAAATTTAAGGTTTATGAGATAATCATTTATAAACCACCCGTTTTAAAACATAAAATAAGTTTCATGAAAAAATATTTTTCGCAATTCAATGCTGATTTACCCGCAGGACTAATTGTATTTCTAGTAGCCGTTCCGTTATGCTTGGGAATAGCCGCCGTAAGTGGTGTATCTGCATTTTCGGGTCTCATTGCAGGAATCGTAGGCGGCATTGTAGTGGGTTCTTTAAGCGGATCACAATTAGGAGTGAGTGGCCCCGCAGCTGGTTTGGCGGTAATTATCGCTACGGCTCTTCAAGAATTTAAAGCACAAGTAGATCAGAGTCTCGCCCCTGATGCGCTCTTTGCCGAAGCCTTTCAAACTTTCTTACTTGCCGTTGTGCTTGCGGGAGGCATACAAATCTTGCTCGGTTTTTTAAACGGCGGAATCATAGGCTATTACTTTCCGTCTTCTGTCATTAAAGGAATGTTGGCGGGAATTGGCATCACCATTTTTCTAAAAGAGATTCCGCATGTGCTTGGATACGATAAAGACCTAGAAGGTGACATGGATTTTTGGCAGGTAGATGGAGAAAATACCCTAACCGAAATCATCAATGCCTTTGGTAATCCTGATTTTGGAGCTGCTAGTATAGGAGCTCTGGGCTTGCTCATTTTAATACTATGGCAACAAGGCTTTATGCAACGCATTAAGCTATTCACCTACATTCAAGGACCACTGGTTGCCATTCTTTCGGGCATTGGTTTGGTTTATCTTTATAGAGGAGGAAGCCATGAGATGCTAACTGAACATCTGGTAAACGTACCGGTTGCCACAAGTGCAAACGATTTTTTTGGGTTTTTTACCTTCCCACGTTTTTCTGCCATATCTAATCCATTAGTCTGGAAAACGGCACTGGTAATCGCACTGGTTGCCAGTATAGAAACCCTGCTTAGCGCGGAAGCTACAGACAAAATGGATCCGCAAAAACGTGTAACACCTGCCAATAGAGAACTTAAAGCACAAGGAATCGGGAATATGGTGAGTGGCTTATTAGGCGGCTTGCCCATAACTCAAGTTATTGTGCGCAGTTCCACCAACATTCAAAGTGGTGGTAAAACCAAAATGTCGGCTATCGTTCACGGTTTTTTCATTTTGGGTTTTGTTGCGTTTTTACCGCAATTACTCAACCTTGTACCCAGGGCTAGTTTGGCTGCCATTCTACTCATAGTAGGTTTTAAGCTTGCTAATCCTAGTACATTTAAGGCAATGTGGAGTGCGGGTTTAAATCAATTTACACCTTTTTTAGTGACCATTTTATTCATTGTTTTTAAAGATTTACTTTGGGGCGTAAGCATAGGATTAACCGTGGCTATTCTCGAGATATTATACCTGAACTACCGCAAGCCCTATTTGGTAAATATTGACCAAAATACAGCCGATAATATTTTTCATTTTCAGCTGGCTGAAGATGTTACTTTCTTACACAAAGCAAGTATTCTGGATACGCTAAACAAGGTTCCTCCAGGATCAAACGTAATCATAGATGGATCAAAATCCATTAGTATACACCCAGACGTAAGAGAGATTATTAGCGATTTTGAAACCCATGCGCAGTTTATAAATGTGACCCTAACATTAGTAGGAATGAAAGAAGGCGTACAACCCGACCCATTAGCCGAATTTGATAAGGCGGTTGGCAACTAGAAAATAGCGTGTAAAGCACAAAAAAAAAGCGACATTCATTAAATTGAATGTCGCTTTTTTTGGATAGTGATATTGTTATAATTACCAGATTTTAATTCGGGCAGAATCATGCTTATGCATAGCACCTGAAGGGCACGTTCCAAAAGCTTCATAATAAGGACCGAAATTAACCAATGGCCCGATTACCCTAAACTCTCCTGGAGAATGCACGTCCGACTTCAAACGATTTACCAGTTCTTCCTCTTTAATATTTCCTTTCCACACATTGGCCCATCCTAAGAAAAAGCGTTGTTGCCAGGTAAATCCATCTATATCTTCTGGCATGATGCCATTGTATTGTTTCTTAAGCGCTTCATACGCCAAGGTTACGCCACCCAAATCTGCTATATTTTCACCCATGGTCATTTTACCATTTACATTCATGCCATCCACTGGAGAGTAACTGTCATATTGCTCGCCTAGTTTTTGTGCTAGTGCATCAAATTTAGTTCTATCTTCATCCGTCCACCATGAGTTTAAGTTACCGTTCCAATCAAACTTACTTCCTTGGTCATCAAATCCATGCGAAAATTCATGACCAATTACAGCACCAATTCCACCGTAATTTATCGCATGGTCAAAATCCTTATGAAAGAAAGGTGGTTGCAAGATTCCCGCTGGAAAAACGATTTCATTATTGCTTGAGCTATAATAGGCATTCACCATTTGTGGAGACATGTGCCATTCATTTTTATCTACTTCTTTACCTAGCTTATCCAGCATCTTAGCATATCCCCAGGTGCGTGAGTTTAGTATATTTTGGAAATGACTTGTAGATACTATTTCAAGTTGAGAATAATCTTCCCACACATCAGGATAACCCACTTTATAGGTGAAAGCATTTAGTTTTTTAATGGCTTTTTCCTTGGTTACATCGCTCATCCAGGTAAGTCCTTTGACGCGCTCTATGTAAGCTGCTCTAAGATTTTCGATCATGGTTACCATGTAGGCTTTGCTGTCCTCAGAGAAATATTCTTTTACAAAAAGTTTACCCAGCGGCTCGCCTAAGATATTGTCCATAGTAGCAAAAATTCGCTCATCCTGCGGTTTCATGGTACTTGTACCGCGTAACTTGGTGCTATAAAAAGCAAAGTTTTCTGTTTCTAACGCTGCATTAAGGTGGTTTGCATAACCTGTTAACGTGTTCCATGTCAAATAATTTTTCCAATCTTGCACGGAGGTAGTCGCCATAAGCTCATCAAGCGCAGTAAAATAAGAAGGATGGCTAACAATAATAGTATCAAAAGCACCAAAACCTCTGTTTTTGGCAATGCTTATCATATCCGTAGCTTTAAGTTCTTTACTCCATGTTGCAAAACTCTTTTTGTTATACGTCTTATCAGGATCTCTTCTTTCTAACCTACTCCAGCTAATTGTCGCAAGCTTGGTTTCGAGGGCTAAAATAGACTCCCCTGCTCCTGCTTTGAGACCGGCTAACGTGTACATTTTATTGATATGAGCTACGTATGCTTTACGTATATCAATGAATTTTTCATCGTCTTGTAAATAGTAATCTCTGTCTGGCAGATTTAAACCACCTTGTCCCGCATATACGGTATTCAACTTACTGTTTTTACTATCTGCACCCACATATAATCCTATAGGTGTACCAATGCCTTGTGGTGCTAAAACACCAAAAAGCCGTTGAATATCCTTGTTATTTTTCGCTTTTGCTATTTGGTTTAATACCGGTTTAATTCCAGAAATACCCGCTTTTTCTCTCGCTTCAGTATCCATACCCGCATTATAAAAATCACGAATCATTTGTTCTTCAGTACCTTTAGCGGCAGCAGTGTTAAGTCTAACTTTATCTACTATTTTCATGAGTTTTTGGCGATTTTCTTCATTAAGAATATTAAAAGCCATCCATCTGCTCTCTGTTTCCGGAATAGGGTTATTTGCTCTCCATCCGCCTATTGCGTATTGATAAAAATTGTCGCAAGGACTTACCGATGGATCCATATAGCTGGTATCAAACGCTTTTGGCTTTTCCCCATCCGTGTTTATTAGTGTAAACGATGCCAATGCAAATACGGCGAGTACAAGTAGTATCTTTTTCATGGTTTGGTTATGTATTGAATAAGTGCAAATATAGAAGAGTGTGCGATGTGGCGATACGGTGCATGACATATTGTAATGTTCCTTCAATGATTTGGAATATTAGTCTACCTTCCCACGATGCAAAATCCTGCTCTAATTGCCCATAAACCGAGTCAACTATCCGCAGAAACTAAAGCGCTATCCTATATAAGAAGTTCGGATACCGAAAGCACCATTCGTGCACTTGTGAAAGGTGAATATGTTCGAATAGATGAATTTTACAGCAATGGCTTGACGCTTCTTAGCGAATTACAAGACTTTTTGCACCAAAAACACCCTGGGCAAGGCTTTTCGGAACAACGAGCGTATAGAGCTGAATATCAGCTACTGTCTAATCGTGTGCTACTTGAAGTTAATCAGTCAAAGCTAGTCGTGAAAAAAGGACCTACAATCGGTTGGCTCGAAAAACTATATCCAGCGTCGGGCGATTTTTTACTCACCTTCCCTCAAATACAAGGTTTAAACAGTGCGTGGCAATGGTACACCAACGGCATAGTAATTCCCGTACTTCGCAACAAGATACATCCTTATTACGGTGTGTATTTCCCAACGCGCTTTGAACACTTAGTACTTTTTGACAATTGGCTAAAGCGCTATAACGGACCCAAAAAAACGGCTATGGATATTGGAATAGGCAGCGGAATATTATCCTTGATGCTCGTAAAACACGGTTTTCAGAAATCATTTGGTACGGATACCAATCCGAATGCCATAATTGGACTTGAATCATGGATGACGGGCAGTAAAATGGCTCGGAAAATAGAGTTAGATTATAATTCGTTGTTTGGCAAATGGATTAAACCAACAGAGCTCATCGTTTTTAATCCGCCTTGGTTACCCACATCTAGTGCGTTAAATCGTTTGGATGAAGCCATCTATTATCCTGAAACATTATTCCCCGATTTTTTTAAGGAAGCAAAAGAAAGATTACTTCCTGATGGAAGAATAGTACTTCTTTTTTCTAATCTAGCACAACTTACAGGTGTAACAAAAGACCATCCTATAGTCACAGAACTTGAATCTGGCAATCGCTACATCATAGATAGATGCCTTAAAAAAAAGGTGACAGCATCCTCAGATAAAACAAAGAGAAACCAGCATTGGCGAGCACAGGAAGAAGTAGAACTTTGGGTACTTATGCATAAATAGCCGCTGACTTGGACTTAATAATATGACAAAATAGTTTTATGATTAATTCTGTACATTTGAGTTTATGAAACAGATTTCCATTCTTTTGTTCTTATTTGCTTCAAGCATAGCTAGTGCATGCAACTGGACCAATGTAAATGTAGGTTACGGTGACAGCTGTAACCGCTATAATTTTGAAG